>JAFLDV010000042.1 GCA_017302255.1 Gammaproteobacteria bacterium
GGGTACGCTCAAAACTTGAGCTCCCGTTATTTGCCAGTAAAAGTTCAGCTGGTTTCCCATCACCAGCACAGGATTATGTGGAACAAACGCTTGATCTGAATGAGCTTTGCATCAAACGGCCCGCAGCAACATTCTTTGTTCGTGTCGATGGAGATTCGATGATTGATGTCGGGATTTTTTCCAACGACATTCTTGTCGTTGATCGGTCGATCAAACCTGCTCATGGCGATGTAGTTGTGGCTCAGGTTAACAGTGAGTTTACGGTCAAAGAGTTGTGTTTACGGCCAAAACTGATGCTCGTTCCACGAAATAAATCGTATGAGCCCATCTCTTTTGCTGATGACTCTGAGCTACAGATATTTGGTGTTGTAACTAATGTTTTGAGGCAGATGAATCGCTATTCTAGAGGATGATTGTTATGGAAAAAGTCTTTGCATTAGTAGATTGCAATAATTTTTATGCTTCATGCGAAAAAATGTTCCGTCCTGACTTGGCTGATACAGCAGTGGTCGTTCTTTCCAATAACGATGGCTGTGTTGTTGCACGTTCCAAAGAAGCGAAGGCTTTGGGAATTAAAATGGGAGTTCCTTATTTCCAGATCCGAGAATTGGTAGAAAAGCATGGTGTAGTGGCGTTCTCATCCAACTACGCCCTTTATGCCGATATGTCGTCCCGAGTGATGACTACGCTTGAGCAATTAGCACCATCAATTGAGGTTTACTCGATTGATGAAGCGTTTGTGGATTTAACTGGTGTTGATTCATGTTTAGGCTTGAGCGAGTTTGGTCAGCAGATTAGAACAACCATCAGTGACTGGATAGGTATTAAGGTATGTGTTGGTATCGCACCTTCTAAAACATTGGCAAAACTAGCCAATCATGCGGCTAAAAAATGGAGTAAAGCCGAGGGCGTTGTAGATCTCACGGACCGAGTGCGACAACGTAAACTAATGGCGTTATTACCAGTGAGTGAAGTCTGGGGGATTGGGAGCCGCATTACTAAACGACTCAATGAAATGCATATTTATACTGCGCTTGACCTTGCTGATGCACCAACGAAGCACATTCGCAGTCAATTCTCGGTTGTAGTTGAGCGAACTGTATCTGAATTAAATGGTGATTCTTGCTTAAGGCTAGAAGAAGTGGCTGATAAAAAGAAAGAAATTATTAGTTCCAGATCTTTTAGCGAACGAATTACGCAGCTGTCGCAAATGCAGGAAGCGATCTCTGAATATGTGCACAGAGCTTGCGAAAAATTACGATCACAGAAAAGCAATGCAATGCAGCTAACTGTATTTCTGAGAACTAGCCCATTTAGTGATCGCCAAACTGAACCATATTATGCGAACTCAGCTTCAGGCGAGCTTATCTATCCAAGTAACGATACTCGCGACTTTTTGCACTTAGCTAATCAGTTGTTATCAAAAATCTGGAAAGAGGGTTATCGGTACGCAAAATCAGGTGTCATGCTGACAGATTTCTATGATGAAGGTATCAGGCAACAGCAGCTATTTGCAGATGAGTTAGGCTCTAGATGCAATCCAGCACTGATGGCGGTGGTTGACCAAATAAATCAACAACATAGTAGAAATGCCATCTACTTTGCGGCAAAAGGCACGCGGCAAAATTGGTCGATGAAAAGAGACTTACTTTCTCCTGCGTATACGACTTGTTGGAGTGCCATTCCAAAAGTCTGAGTGAACAGGTTGATGTTCACTTTAATACGAATCTTCGAATTACTCATTTAGTAAGTTTTACGACCCCAGATACTTTTTTCTTGCGATGCGCACAGCCATATATAGCGTTGTAGCAATTGCTAAAGTGGCCACCACGATGACAATTACGCTGTAAGTTTGAACTGACATGAAACCTCCAACTAAAAATTTGAAATCAAATTTTAAACGCTGATTACCCATTACATCGAGATGCGGTGAACCTAAAAATCGTTCAGTTTGTCTATCATATGACCATAATAGCCCAGGATTGAACCATAGCTATTGAACACCGTGTTCAGCGTCACCAACTTTGTGTTGTCTATGCTCACCAACGACAGCTTAAAACCACCAGTGTGTTTTTCGATTTTTGGAAGAGTGACGATATTTCGCTCTGAAAGTAGCCATGGCATTAGATAATTTATAAATCCTTTTTCATCAACTGTCAGGGGCTGCATAGTTTTCTCCGATTCGATAGCAGTTTGAGATTATTAATTTATATTTAATATTTATTTTTTTAACATAAAGATATTAACTCAAATGCGCCAATCGTCAAATTTGAGAAAGATCCCGAGTGATTTCCTCACGAAATATCCCGTTAATTGGCCAACGCAGGCCCATATACTTGCTCAACCATTGTTACAGAACATTCATTTGGATATTGCAACGACAGGTAAGCTGGAGTTGCAATTGGTTGATAAATTAACTGCAATAAATCGCATTGACAGAAGTATTCAAGTCTTCGCGATCGATTAAACATGCAGATACAGTATTTGGAAATGAAACGATATCTTCAGCACTCAGAGTTTTTTCGGGGAATTCGTCTCTCGAGTGGTTAAGACAAACTAGTGGCAAAATTGACTCGTAGTTTTGCTCGGAATTTTATTTAAGTAGTTGCTAACCCCCCATCTTTGTAGGTTTGAAGCTTATTTATGAACCAGCAGTCTGCGCTGAAACAATTTACAAGGTTAGATAAGTTAGGCATTTTTGTTTATACATTTAATGATCTAGTCAAAATTTTGTCAGACAAGACTCCCCTCTAACCGAATTCAAAATGTAATTATTGTGAATAGTAGATTTGTGTTTAGTTTTGTTGCTGCGTTACTGTGAAAATAGAGACATCCATTGATCGTCACGCAAAAAATGCATATAGATCAATCGCATATAACTTTATGATCCTTGTATGCAAGAGTCTATCGTAACTTTTTACTTGTTGGAATGGTGTTAGATATTGATCGCATTATGAATAACGGCAAATAAATACACTAATTAAAAACATTTTTCATCAAAAAATTAACATCACAGGCATTAAAAATAGGCATAACTATTGATCGATAGTCTAATTTTGCGATTGATGCAGTTCACAACATCTAAATCGCGAAAATAGTTACATCTATTGATCGGCCTTTAAAATTCATATTATTCAATCACTTACATTTTTAAGTGAAGCGGTGTTTATTAAATTTTCTTAATTCCATCCCATTTTAAAAGCCAAAAGGCAACTGCATTCGAGAACACCAACAAAAAAATTTGTTTGATATTGCGTTAATGGTAATAAACTAGGTATATCTGTTGATCGAACTTGGATTAGTAGTTTTTGATGTACTAAGTTTCAGATTGGTAAAAAAAGAGCACACATGCTGTACTAATTTTAAGTTCAATATTGAGTAAAATATGGATACAGAACTGAGTTTAAGTGAGGTGACAGATTTAACTGGTTTAGTTCCTCGCAGTGCAGGCGTTTTTCTGTCCGACTACCTGAAAAGAAAAGGATTAAGTCAAAACCAAGCTGCAAAATCTGTAGGGTGTTCTGCATCAACCATTAATCGGTTAATTAAAGGCGGTAAACTTACAGTTAGTATGGCTGCAAGGTTGAATCAGGCGTTTGGCCTATCGGTTCAAATGTTGTTTACCATAGATGCAGCGACCAAAGCTTACCAGGCTGAAAAGCGAGTCGAGCAATTAAAAATTAATTGATGACAGTTGAAATGTTTAACCTTAACTTTTAACTGCTTTGATAGTACTGTTGACTATCCTCTCATTAATCTATTCCAACATTTTTATCTGAAATTTTTTGCCAATAGAACCATATTATGAGAACTCAGTTTCATAGTGCCTTATCAGAGGCATTCCTATATGAATCGTATGCTTTTTGATAGTTCATCCAAGCCGCAGCACTTATCAAAAATTCAGCTTCCAATCGACTGGCAAAGTCGATAGTTACAGGCACCTGACCATTAATAAACAGTGATAGATAGTAATGAGATACGCACAAGCGAGCTGCTATTTCTTCTATCGTCAATTTACTTTGCTCAACCACTCGACGTTTAAATACCTCGCCTGCGTGACTTCTTGGTAGATATGCTGGTCGTTCAGCTGATTTACCCTCATCAAGAAAATCTAGAGTCATTGTGCATCCTCCCCAAGTTGCAAATTTATCAATTGGCAGTGTACTTAAAATGAGCTTACTGAGACACCTTGAAATGAATGATCTGATGACTCTGAAATTTGGGGGAAAGGTCAGCGCAAATATAAAAGATACCCCGAAATTGATACTGGCTTCACCTGAGCAAATCACTCGTTGTAATCCCTGCGCATCACAACTTTCCAAGTCATGTTCCAGATATGACTGGCAAAAAGCCATGGACTGCTTTGAGCGAATAGCGGTCACTCCAATCTAACAATTTGGCCAAACTTAGATGTCTGCTTTGTAACGCTCTTATGTCTATCCGCGTAACCATATGTTATGGTTATATAAATATTTTAGAGTGATTTAGCGCGTTATGAATAAAAATACAATATTGTGCGTCCTAGCCCTCTCGGTGCTTATTTTCACATTTTCCGTCTCGACTGTTGCAGCACCGACGCAAATGGAGAAAGCAGGCTACAAACTGGAGAGCGATAGTTTTGTTTCTGTCGTGCTGGGCGAGCAAAGAACTGTTCATGTGCAGCTACCAAAAAGTTATTCGTTAAAACCAGATCAAAACTATCCGGTCTTGTATCGACTAGATGGCAAAGAGAATCTTCCGTTGATTAACAGTGTGCTAGAACGGTTGCAAGAGGCAAACGCTGCGCCTGAAGTCATCATTGTCGCTATTGAAAACACCGATAGGTTACGAGACCTATATCCAACGATCAATCAGGAGCCGCAGGGTCCGGTTGGCATCGGTGGAGGGGCAGCAAAGTTTCTGACTTTTATCAAAACCGAACTGATGCCTAGGGTTGAACAAAAGTACCGCACACACAACTTTAAGATGATTGCAGGTGGCTCAGCCGGCGGAACTTTTGTGCTGTATGCGCTACAAACCGACCCGACATTGTTTCAGGCACACATTGCCTATAGCCCAGCCGTTTGGTGGGACTATGGAGCAACGGCCAAAACCACTAAAGATTTTTTCATAAAAACCAAAAAGTTAAATAACTATCTTTATATCAACATTGGTAAGGAAGGTAGCTTTATGCGTGAGCGTTACGACGAGATGTTCCAAGCGATGTCGACCAGCACACCAAAGGGATTTACTCTTGTCAGCGATGTATTCTCTGATGTCCCCCACGGATTAACTTCAGTGGCTGGGATCTTTAATGCTTATCACCGGCTGTTTTTATCACAACAGATGCCGATTAGTGCCTATAACGGTGATACTGCCTCAATCACTGCGTATTACGACCACTTATCGCAGCAATACGGCGTGAAAACCTCTGCACCTGAGTTGGTGATCCGCGAGTTGGGCTACCATTTTGTAAACCGTGGCAATCTCACCGAAGCGATTAAACTGTTTCAATTCGGCATCAGCCAATATCCTGACACGCCGGATGCTTATAACGGTCTGGCTTATGGCTACGAGCAAAATATGCAGTACAAAGAGTCGCTGGAACAGGTCAATAAAGCCCTCGAATTATCAAAAGCCGGTTATGAAGGATACGAAGTGTATGTAGCTCGCAAAGCGCGGTTGCAGAAACTGTTGGCCAAGTAAATAAAGTCGCATGCCCTCAATGGGTTTTTGGTCAATATATTTGCTGTTTACTATCAACGATTGAAGGGGTATGCCTGAGGGATGCGGCTCCTGAACATCATTTGCTAGTCAGTCCCAAGTGTCGATTAAGGTTGGAGCCGATACATTGGTTTCACACCATGAACGTAGCGTTTCAGCATAGTGCCTGCGGTCCGCTATTAATTCTGAGCGAACTAAAGGCACTGTCAATAACGAATTTCCGCTTTTGGCACAAAGTGAAGTTCTGAAGTAGTTATTCCCACTTTGAGATTCTGATATTTAAGGCTTCGCAATCAGGGTAGAGTTTTGGTTCGAGTGGTAAGTTAGCTGCAACGAGTGGTCCGATGGATTTGCAACGGCTGGTAAGTTTCCTCTGCAATTGAGTGGTAAATAGAATGCAATTAACCAGTATTCATAAGCCTCCTCACAAAGCCGCATGGATGCGGCGACAACGCGGCATTTGCTGATAACATTACTCTTTCTGCTAAACCAATGACGTAAACACC
The DNA here is from genome assembly GCA_017302255.1 of Gammaproteobacteria bacterium. GTDB lineage: Bacteria > Pseudomonadota > Gammaproteobacteria > Enterobacterales > Alteromonadaceae > Pararheinheimera. The sequence goes on from JAFLDV010000042.1 coordinate 6,210, forward strand.
GTTCTCGCTCGACTTGTTGGAACAAGTCGCACGCATGGGGTGACATGAACGCTGAGCAAAAATTCAGGGATGAATGGATACCGCCGATGGACTCGGCGCTTTAAAAGTCGAACTATTTATGTAGTGTTTAATTAGTTCATGAATATAAACAATAATTGCAAGATAAGTTCATCCGCATTAGTGTATGAACTAAAGGTATAACATAAGTTCATGCTTGGTTGGTTAGATGGCACTAATAGGGTACGCACGGGTAAGCACGCAGGAACAAAACCTTGAGGCTCAGATTGATGCATTAGAACGCTACGGGTGCCAAAAGATATTTTCAGGTAAGCAAAGCGGTAGCTCTTTCGAGAATGCAAAAAAGCTAGATGAGTTGCTCGATTACATTCGGGAGGGTGATGTGGTATGCGTTACAAAGCTTGATCGTTTAGGTAGAAGCTTAAAAGGAATAATGACCGCCATCGATGGCATTCACTCCAAAAGCGCAGCGCTAACGACGCTGGATGGCGTCATTAACAGTGCTGATGATTCGCCGTTTGGTAAGGCTGTGCTTCATGTAATCGCTGTTTTTGCTGAGCTAAACAAAAGTCTGATTATCAAGAACACCACCGAAGGTCGCGAACGCGCCATTGCTCAAGGCAAGCACATGGGCAGACCAAAGACGATCCCTGATGCCGACAGAGTGAAAATTCGAAAGTTAATACAATCGAAGAAAAAGTCAAAAAACCAACTTTCAAAGGAGTATGGCGTTAGCCGAACAACGATCAAGCGTATTGTTGAGGAGAGCGATGATGTCTAAGGAGGCCGGAGAGAAGAACAGGGAGTTGTTTGCAGGATGGATCGCTGAAATGAAAGCGAAAGAATCTCCAAACTGGGTAGACTATTTTTATGCGGATAAACTGAGCCCCAAAAAAATCGCTGACGAGTTAGGTTTTGGCTCAGATGCATTTAAAGCAAAACGCAATCCACTATTACACGAAATGTTGGAGAACCTGAAATTCGAGTTGACCCAGATGGGTGTTTACCACAACAGAATCCCTCGACTGAAAAAAGAAGAAGTGGGTGTAACCCTGCCCTCTGAAAATGATGAGTCTATAAAAGACTCTGCCAAGGTCAGAGATTTAAAGCGTGCCAATCGTCGTTTGCAGGCAGAAAATGCAAAACTATCTGCTGAAGTTGCAAAGCTATCTGAGTTCAAGGACGTGCTAGAGGAAATGGGTCTTTGGAAATGAGCAATGATGCCTTTTTGGTTAGATTAACGCAGATCTACAGATACAGTCCTGACAATGTTCAGTTAGGGGCAGTATTTTTGAACCATCGTGCCGGTGCTCACCGGATAATCATTCTAACGACTCAAAACAAACTAAACTGCGAGCCTAAAGTTGGTCAGCAATGGGAAATCACCAAAGAATTAAATTATGCCGTCCGTCAACAGGAGGTTAGTCCTGGTGTGTACGTAAACGTGTGGCGATTCATGGAGCCAAAACTGAAATGTGTCATGCCTGACAATGGTTCGGGTTTTGTAGCATTTTTGAGTGCGGAGAAAAAGTTTCGTGGCATAGGCAAAGTCAAGGCTCAGTTGTTGTGGGATGCATTTCGCAGTGACATCTTTACAATGCTTTGCGAGAAACCAGATACGCCTTACAAGCATGATAAGACAATAACCAACTTCGATGCGATCAAGATAGTTCTGATAAGGGAGGAGGTTGTATCGGACTTGTATAAGGGGTTTGAATCTTACAGAAACTTAAGGTACTCCAGCCAGCTTGTCGAATGGGAGATTGAACAGCCTATTCAGCGGCAACTTTTCAGATTCGCGGATAAAGATGCGCTCACCTTTTTGAAAGAAAATCCGTACCGCCTGTTCTCATTAGGTATGCGATTTCAAAAGGTCGACATGATTGCTCAAAAGCATTTTTCGGTCAGTGAATGCAATGATATTAGGCTAACGGCTATTGTCGAATATGCTTTGAGACAGTGGGCTGATAAGGGCCACACTGTTGCTAGTTGGGAAGATATTAAACCGACGGTAAGCAAGCTTCTTAACAACGACCATCAACTCACAGAGAAAGCGAGTCAACGCACAGGTGATATCATTGGGTTCACTAGACAAGCCGATAACTATTTTGTTAGCGGCAACTACATATTTGAAAAGACAATAGCCAAACGGTTTCATTCACTCAGCGCCATAAAACGATATTGGTTGGCAGATTTGGAAGATGCTTATAACGCAGCCATTCCGGATGGTTGGGTGCTTGAAAAAGCCCAAGAAAAAGCAGTCAGGATGGCGTTAGTAAGTTACATTTTTGCGCTAAGTGGCGGAGCTGGGACTGGCAAAACGACAACGACCCGAATTATTGTTGATGCCTATCGAAAGTTAGGCTTTACCATTTATCCAGTTGCCCTCTCTGGCAAGGCCGCTCGCAGATTCCAGCAATCTATCGGTATCAAAACAAGCACAATAGCGCGACTGCTAAAGGAAAAGCATATCAATGACACTAACTGCGTTCTTATGGTTGATGAAGCATCCATGCTGGATGCCTACACGATGTGGCGCTTGGTGACGCTATTTTCAAATAGAACACGGATAATCTTAATTGGAGACCCGCATCAGTTACCGCCAATCAACGCGGGATTCGTACTGAATGATGTCATCAAAAGTGGCGTGATAAATCATGTAGAGCTTGACGTGGTGCGAAGGCAGGCGGCAACCAGTTCGGTTCCGGCATACTCGCAAGCTATTCGGAATGGACAACTGCCAGCCGCTCTGACTACACGAGACATACTGTTTCAGGAACCAGTGAATAATCTCATAGAAGATGCAGTTGCCGCTTATACAAATTATGACAGCGCAATGATAATCGCTTCGACTAACGCAACTGTTCGAACCATGAATGAAAAACTACAGGCTTCGGTCAATCCAGATGGTGAATTGTTGGATTTAACCGACATGCCTGTGAATGCTGGTAATTACAAGTTCAGAAAAGGTGATCCGGTTGTCATCACGTTGAACCGGTTTACGGGTGATGTTCAAAATGGAATGCTCGGGGTTGTAACAGCGGTTTGTCCCAACGAAGAATTTGCTTGCACGATCGAACTTGAAGATGTTGATGAGAACGGATATCGACGTTCATTGAACGTTGACTGGGAGTTGTTTGAGTACCTTGATCTTGCCTATTGTCTAACGCTGCACAAGTTACAAGGCTCTCAGGCTAAAAACATCATTGTACTTTTGGAGCGTGGTTGGTTACTTGACAGGAGTTGGCTATATACAGCTGTTACGCGAGCAGAAAGCAAGGTTCATATCATTGGCAGAGAAATCGATTTCGTCTACGCTGTCGATAGAAAAGGGGCGACTGATACCAGAAAGACTGCATTAGCAGAAATGTTGAAAAGTGAGTGCAATATGTCCTGTAAAGAGCAAAAAACGAGAATAAATAAACAAATGCTTTTAAATAAGGTGAAATCACAAGTAGGTTCAGTATGATTAAAATCCTGATATGAAAGGATTTGTGCAACAGTACTGCCCCTAGTTTGAGTTTTTTTGTTACAGATAACCTTTATAATTTTCAGATAAACATCTGAAAAATATAATAAAGCCCCATTAATGGGGCTTTATTATTTTGCGAGTTCGGCGGCAGGCCAAGGATTTTGATATTTTGGATTTGTCGTAAAGTTGTTGTCAGTAAGTCCTTGCAGGAAGGCTAGTAGCGCGGCTTTTTCCTCAGGTTTGAGATCAATGCCTTTAATAAAAGCACTTTTGCTCGGATGGTTACGCCCGTCGCCTTGATGATTACCTTCGGTAAGCTCACGGCCACCCGCCATATAAAAATCAACTACTTCAGCCAAAGTGGCGACACTCCCATCATGCATATAAGGCGCAGTCAGTGCGATGTTGCGAAGCGTCGGTGCTCGGAAGCGGCCATCATCAGCTGGGTTTAGGCTGATTTCAGCAAGTCCACGATCACGCTCCGGATAGCCTTTTTCGGCAAATTGAGTTCGGTCAGTGAAATACAGCCCAGTGTTGTGAAATGGTCGTCGATCTAGCGGTTGTTTCTCGTGGCTGGTTGACTGGGTAAAATTAAAGCCACCATGACAGTGATGGCATTCCAATCGTTCAGAAAAGAACAGATTCATGCCTTGGATTTGTTCGGCTGTCAGCGCGTTGTCATCTCCCTGATAAGCGTAGCGGTCAAACGGCGATTCAAGAGAAATCAGATCCCGCACAAAACTCGCCAGAGCCTGAGTAACCCGGACAAAATCAACCTGATCATCGCCAAAGGCTGCGGTAAACAGCGCCGGATAAGGCTGCCGCTCCAATGCTTTTAGCACTTTCGCCTGATTCGAACTGATGCCCATTTCCACAGGAGCCTCGCCAAACATCGGGATGAGCACCTGATGTTCAATATCAAGTAAGCCATCATGCGCCCAAGTCAGGGTTTTATTGTAGGCAATGTTCACTAATGCCAATGCGTTACGCCGATGCACTTCGCCAGTGCTTCCGACTGACGTAGTTTTCGGCTCACTAAAGGCAAATTGTTGTTGATGACAACTAGCACAGCTTTGCTGACCATTGCCCGATAATTGCAGATCGTAAAACAAATACCGGCCAAGCTCGACCTTCGCCGCCGACATTGGGTTGTTGTCCGGCACCGTTGGCTTGGGGAAATCGGCAGGGATGGGCCATTGATAAGGCGTGACCACCGGCTCGCTACACCCAATCAGACTCGCTACCAGCAGCATATTAATAATCAACGACTTAAGCTGCAAAGAACGCCACATCATGGGGCGATACTCCAAAGTTGCTGCGCGCCATCAACTCCAAAAGTCGGCAGCAAAGTTTGGCAGCTTTTTTGGTTTGGATCGGACATGCAACTATTGTCTTGAGCTGGCGTTAAGCTAGCAAATAATGGCGCCAAATCTAAACTCAACTTCGCGCCCTGCTGATATTGCAACTTTACTTGCGGTCGATTTGGTGCGACACAAGGCGCAGTTGGTGCGCGCATCACGCTAGCCGAGCTACAGCCGGTTGAACCGAGATGCATCGACCATCCACCAGTCGCTCCTTGCATATCAAGCCGGAAAAACTTATAGCCATTTTGCCAACTCCAATGCATATCACTTTGCTGCAATGGTGATTTTACTGTCAGTGGATTTTGATGATTCAAGGAAGCAGGCACGCCCAACGTAAAAGACAATTCGCCATTCGCTACTGGTTGTTCAAAAAATATCTGCCATTGACCAGCACTGTGGCAATCAGTTCCCAATAAAGAAACCTGTTGATCCTGCCAGTCGTTCACTACCAGCTTTTGCGGCTGGCCATTTAATTGAAAATCTGCCAAGTAAAATTGGATTTGCTCGAGTTGCCAACCTTCCAACGGCAAAGCTTGGCCACAAGCAATAGGTTGCCCCTGCCATAACAATTGCACAGAGATTGCGGCTGGCTGCGGTTTTTGGCAGGAAGCCAATAGATTAGCGCAGCAAATTAGCGCTAAAACTTTAATTATTTGTTTATAAAAAGGCATTTTATCGTTGATTAGTGCGACAATTTGCCACACCATAGCAAAAATCCTATTCTCAATAAACCTATTTGCCATAAACAACGGCCGTGTTTTTCGGCCTGCGCCTGCGATAGATGGAGTTATTATGCGTACACCAACCCTACAGTCACTGCGTCCGCTCTCAATCCCTAGTTTGTTATTGACTGCACCACTGTGGCTGCACAGCCCTTTACTATCAGCCCATGCAGAGCATGACCGTGCTCGATTTGTCGCCATGAATGGCGTGGATGTTGGTCGTTGTGATAACCCTGTACGTGCCTGTCGTAGCATCGCCTACGCGGTCAAACACGCGAATAAAGGCGACAAAGTCCTGGTGGCAGATGGTCAGTATCAGGTGAACTCGGCTGAGGATTTGTTTTTATTAACCAGCCAATTAGTGCCTGTGCTTGGGGGCTTTAATAAATATGACCACTTCCTAACACAAGCGCCGCAGATTAATCCGACAATCTTAACCAACGTACCGACACCTTATGTTGAACAGTTACAGCAACAAGGTTTTGTTGTGGTCAACGACGGCTTTGCGCAAAGTGCTGCTGATGAGTCTTTTGCACAGTTAATGGCGACCCAAGCCGAGTTACAACAAAGCCAAGGCCCAACGCCTTGCGTTAACGGCAAAGCAGGTACTTTTCCTTGTAAAAACATTGATTTGGTTAGTCATGTGCCACTATCAAGTTTTTCGTCAAGACCAACGGCTGCCAGTGATATCTGGGGCCATGTTGATCTGAATACCGGCACTGAATACGCGATTATCGGCCTGAAAAATGGTACTGCCGTAGTAAGTTTGGCCGATCCATCAACGCCAGTTGAAGTTGGCACTATCGCCGGCAGCAGCACTAGCTGGCGCGATATCAAAGTCTATCAATACTTTGACCAACCAAGTCAACGCTGGAAAGCCTATGCCTATGTCAGTTCTGAAGGTTCGGACAACTTACAAATTGTCGATTTGAATCAGCTGCCAAATAGCATTCGCTTAATCAAGGGTGATAAAGCAGTAACTTCGGCTCACAACGTTTATATCAGTCATGTCGATTACACCACCAATACCGCGCTGGATGGCAAAGAAGCGACCTTGCACATTGTTGGTCAAAAGGCAGTAGGTGGTGCATTCACGACTTATGGCCTGAATAATCCAGAGACTTTGACGAGTTATTATGCGCACTCAGGCGCTACTCGCGCAGACTATACCCATGATGCGGCTTCGGCTTTTATCTCCGGCAATCAGGCCGCTGGCTGTGGTACCTCCACTTGTACCGTATTAGCCGATTTTAATGAAGAGTCGGTACGGGTTTGGGATATTTCCACTCTGAACAACTCAAAGCAACTTGCTGATTTCACATATCAAAATGCAAGTTATGTGCATTCAGGTTGGTGGACTGAAGACCACCGCTTTGTCTTTGTCCATGATGAGTTGGATGAGCAAGACTTTGGCTTAAATACCACAGTTCGTGTGCTGAATATGGACGATCTCGGCAATCCAACACTGGCTAAAGTCTGGACAGGCCCAAGCCAAGCCATTGACCACAATGGTTTTGTCCGCGGCAATCGTTATTACATTTCCAACTACCAACGCGGCACCACCATTTTAGATATCACAGATCCAACTAATCCAGTCGAGGTGGGTTACTTCGATTCATTCCCATCGTCAGACAGCGCTGCGTTTAATGGCGTTTGGGGGACTTACCCATTCCTACCATCTGGCTTAATTATTTCATCGGATATCAACAGCGGTCTTTACGTGCTGCGTGACCAAACCAAAACCAGCGGTGCTGGTTCTGTGGCATTTAGCAATGCTAGTGCAAGTTATGCGGTCAATGCCCCAATTAATGTGACGGTAAAACGGCCAAACGGCACTGGTGCAGTTAGCGTTGGCTATGAAACTATCAATGCTTTTGGCATCAACGGCACCTCGCAAATTGCGAAGGGCCAATTGAGCTGGGCCGCGAACGACACCGCGGACAAAACAATCAATCTGACAGTGCCGAAAGACAGCAACTATCAGCAATTATTCGTCCGTTTATTCGATCCGAAAAACGGTTTAACCCTTGGCACACCAAGTTACCAAACTATCACCATCGGCCAACCAGCTGCGGCAGCCGGAAGTGGCGGCTTTGTGCAAACCAGCAGTAACCATCAAGAAAACGGCGGAGCAGCACAATTGACTCTGCAACGTGTCGCCGGTTCTGCGGGCGAGTTAAAACTGAGCTATCAAACCGAAAACGGTACTGCACTGGCTGGCAGCGACTTTACCGCAAGTACCGGAGAAGTGGTTTGGGCCGATGGCGACACGGCCCATAAAACTATCTCAATTAATATTATTGACGATGCAACTTTAGAATCTGACGAGCAATTCAGCGTTAAGTTGACCGCAGTATCAGGAAACTTAGTGGGCAACGCTAGCAGCTATAGTCTGACCATTAAAGATAACGAAGTGAACCGCGCACCAAGCATCCTTGGTTTGGAAAACAAAGATGTGAATGCCGGTGAAACAGTGACCCTGACCGCGCAAGTTTCAGATGCGGATGGCGACAGCATGACTTATCAATGGTCGCAACTGACTGGCAATGCAGTGGTTCTGCAAAACGCCACCACCCCAGTGGTGACCTTTGTTGCGCCAAATGCCAATGGGCCTGTGCAATTGCAACTCATTGCGCGTGACAGCCGCAGCGCTAGCACCACCACTACAGTCACGCTGACGGTGAAAGGTGCAGTAACACCACCGCCGCCGCCAACGCCAACGCCAACAACCCCGGAAAAATCAGGCGGAAGCTTGCACTGGTTGTGGTTAACACTATTGCTGCCAAGTGCTTGGCAGCGAGTACGGAAAACTAAATAGCCACACACCACACTGTATCGCGCTAGAGGGATCTGGCGCGATGTAAACTGGCGAAACAGCTCTTGCATAAAGTGGTGTTTATCGAAGAGTCGAATTAACCTGCGGCTCAGAAAAACTAAGCACTCGTTAGCGCTGGTAACGAGTGAATTGTTGCTGAGCCTTTTGCAAGACGTCGAGATACTGGGCAGTCACCCTTTGCCGAATCACGTTTAATTGCTGAATATCTTTAAATGGTGCTTCATCTTGTTGAGTGAAGTTCATGCGAATGCGCAGCCCCATCACGGGTTCTAGCCACAACAGACGACTGCGAACATTCCCAGGAATACTCAAACTGTTTTGGTCGCAGCTTAATAATTCAATCTTGTCGAATTTTTGCATGTTGAGCGTAATTAACGCTTGTCCGGCAATTAGTCCGCGTTGATAAACCGCCAGCGCACTGTCGCCTTGTTGGGTGAGCTGATATTGCTGGCGCTCGCATTCTTTAATAAAAGCGTCGCGGCTATAGCCGGCATCAGTGGAAAATTGCCCCGGTGAACTTTGCTCGATACTGAGCATGGCGAACACATGAGTTCCCGGGTAAGCATAACCGGCGGTATAACGGGACTCTAAACTGACTTTCTCGGTACGATAAGGTTTGGGACTGTGCAAATTAAAAAAGCTGAGTTCCTGTAACCGAGGGCAGTCGACGCAATCGTTTTTTGCCCGCAGTAACGTTAAGCCATCCGTAAAGGCTGCTGGAGCAACCCAACGTTGCGGCGGCGGTAAGTCCTCAGCCTGGATGACCATAGGAAAACTCAATGCGGCACTTACCACGACGATGTCGCAGACTCTGTTTAATCGCTTTTTCATCGAGCACCTCCCGTTAACTAACTGCTTAGGTCCACACCAACACTCATTGGAGATGAGTTATATGCTTTCCTGCCGTTTATTTGGACACTCTTGCGATAACCTTAGTTCTAAATCAGTTACTTGGCTAATTTCCTCACTGCACCGCCCGTTCTTTACGTTACTCGATTTGGCAAAGTCAGAAACAACAATTTACCAAGCCTATGCTAACATAGTGTTTTTGCACTGGTTCTCTTCATGCATAGCACCGACAATCCGCTTAAAGGCATTTTCGCCATGTTACTGGCAGTATTTCTGTTTTCAGGAATGGATGCTGCGATGAAACAACTGACCGAAAGTTATGGCCCGATGCAAATTACCTGCTTGCGCGCAGCTTGTGCATGGCCTTTTATCGTACTTTGGTTAGCGAAGACCAAGCGCTTGCAGCATTTATTGGATGCGCGTTGGTCACTGCATTTATTCCGCGCGGTACTTGGCATCATCATGTTAGCGGCATTTATTAAAAGCTTAGAGACCTTGTCACTTGCCGATGCGTACAGCATTTTCTTCTCGGCACCATTATTAATCACTGTGCTGTCGGTCTGGTGGCTAAAAGATAAAGTGAATTTAAAACAATGGATTGCGATTATTATCGGTCTGCTTGCCGTCATTTATATGTTAAAGCCATCTGGCGAAAACATGCTGAGTGTTGGCGCAGTTATGGTGCTGATCGCATCCATTTGTTATGCAATCTCGGCGATTACCGTGCGGATTTTGGCTAAGTCTGATCACGCCGGCAACATGGTATTTTGGTTGATGACCATGATTATGCTGGGCGCTGGCTTATTAGCATTCCCGACATGGCAAACATTGCAATGGCAACATTGGCCGTTGTTTTTAATCATTGGCCTCACCGGCGCTGCCGGCCAAGTATTTATTACTGAAGCCTTTCGTTTAGCGCCGCCGTCGATCATTGCACCTTTTGAATATACGGCGCTGGTCTGGGGATTGGGCTTTGATATTGTGCTGTGGCAACTATACCCAAGTGGCACCATGATGCTTGGGTCTGCCGTCATTATGGCAAGTGGCTTGTATTTGATTTGGCAGCAAAACCGCCAGCACTAACCACTCGATGAACTGGGGTTAGTGCTAGCGATTGCGGTATTGTGACGACGCAGTTATTTTCGATAATCGGCGACTAATCGACCATGGGTTAAACACCAAGCTTCATGCGAAGGCTCACGATGTGCATCGGATAATGCTTGTTCTGTCCATTGCTGCATTGCAGGTAAAGCTAACAACCGTTCAACATAGGCCATTGCAGGCGCGGATAACTGTAGACCGTAGGTTTGCACGCGAAACGCGACTGGCGCGAAAAACGCATCCACTGCACTGAATTGTTCGCCTGCTAAAAATGGCCCACCAAATTCGCTAAGCCCTTGGTTCCACAGAGCATCAAGCCGTGCGACTTCTGCCGCTAGCTCTGCTGAAACTTCATTCAACTGCACACGGATCCCAACGTTCATCGAACAAACGGTGCGTAACACGCCAAAACCAGAATGCATTTCAGCGGCAGCACAACGCGCATACGCACGTGCACGACGATCCTTTGGCCATACCGCCGGATATTGCTCAGCCACATACTCGACAATGGCGAGTGAATCCCAAACCACAGTGTCGGTTGCCAAATCATGCAAACACGGCACCTTGCCACTTGGCGAAAACTTCTTAAATTTCTGTGAATTATCGTTACTTTCAAAGATTTCACAGCGCTCTTCAAACGGGATCTGCAAGGTCTGCAGCAACACCCAAGGACGTAACGACCAAGACGAATAGTTTTTATCGGCGATAAACAACTGCAGCATAGCAACTCCCTCGTAGCTAATTTGAAAGCGACATTATGGTTAAATCAATCCGCTTAGACTACCGCAATACCCTTTCACCGCAATAGACAATTCAATCCACACTGCACACATATTTTTACATCTAGATGGCTAAAAATTATAAATTCCAGCTTTGACTGTCACAAAATTGTCATTCTACGGGCCTAGAATCGGTCTAGTTTCAGCCGGGAAACTGGCGTCGGGCGGAGCACTGATGATGAAGATTGCGCATAGACTTATGTGGGTAATGGGTGGCACTACTATCAGCGCCATGCTGTTAGCTGTCGGGATCAGCAGTTCGTTGGCGGGGCGCGCATCTGAAGATGCTCTGAGCACCAGTATAGACCAACGTTTTTTAGCAGTAGCGACTGGCCGGCGGCAAGCATTGGCGCAGTATATGGATCAACAAAGGGACATGCTGCAAAGTCTTGCCAATAACCGGATGACGCAAGAGGCGCTGCAAGCGCTGAAAAACCCCTACCAATCTTATCGTTACGAAGTGGAAACCCCAAGCCTTGATGCGCTGCGGGGCGAAGTCAGCACTTGGTATCAACAACAGTATTTACCGCTTGCCAAACAACAAGGCGCGAACCCAGATCTTGCCAACTGGCTGGGTAAAGCATCACTCGAAACCTTGCTGCTGCAACGCTACTACGTTGTGACTAACCCCCATGCGCCTGCGGAAGCTGCGAAGTTGGTCGACCGTGCTGACGGCTCTGTATACGGACAACAACACAAAAGATTTCACCAAAGTTTTCGTGAAATCGTTACTCGTTTGCATTATGACGAATTGTATTTAGTCGACGCCCAATCCAAAGCGGTCGTGTACTCAGTTAATAAAAGCCCAGCCTATGCCACCTCTCTCGCCGATGGCGCTTTTGCTAATTCGGCATTAGGCACTTTAGTAAAACAAGTCATTAGCCAACCAACCAATGGCTGGCAAGTCTCAGCTGCAGCGCCCTATTCAGGCCAGTTCGATCAGCTGACCATGTTTATGGCAGCACCAGTATTCAGTCCACAAGATCAGAAGCTAAGTGGTGTGTTAGTTGCGCAATTGCCACTAAGTGCCATCAGTCGCTTGATGTCCGATGGTCAGCAATGGGCAGGAATTGGCTTAGGTGATACTGGCGATAGCTTCCTTGTCGATAATGCCGGACTGCTACTTACTGGCCAGCGCAGTAACACGCAGCCAGTGCCTGCGGCTCAGGAAATCAATGGTTTGTTGCAGGGCAAACAACAGATCCGCCAAGTCCAAGCCAAAGATGGTGAGGAGTATCTACAGCGCAGTGAAACTGTCTCTTTAGGCGGTCATGATGTGTTACTAATTACTCAACAACAAACCGCTGAGCTTTACCAATCACTCAGTGCTTTGCAACAACAACTCTGGTTCACCAGTGCGCTGACCGCATTATTACTTGGCGTTGCGGTGTTTTGGTTGACGCGTCGACTCGGCATGGGTATCGCAAAACCGCTTGAGCAATTGTCGACGCAATTGAGCCAAGCCGCCGAAGATAAAGATTTACGCCAACAGTTTGCCAGCCAGCGTGATACTGAACTCAGCCAAACCACCACCGCATTACAACAACTGTTTAGTCGGCTATCGCTATTACTGCGTGGTGTGCAACAGGCCGGCCAACAGAGCCAAGAATTGGCCGCACAAAATTTACAAATCTGTATTCACAGCAAAACCGCTGTTTATCAGCAAAAAGCTGGGCTGACGCAGTTAGACGAAGAAGCGGCTAAGGCTTCGGCGGCCTTACATCAACTGCAACAGCAAATCATTATTGCCAATGACGATGCGGCACTGACCCATCAGCAGGCGCTGTCGGGCGAAGATAGTGTGAAATCACTGAATTTACAGATCCGCCAACTTGCCGAGCAAATCCGCCATTCTGCCGCCAGTATGCTGCAGCTGGATCAAGCCTCTACCGACATAATGCAAGTACTTGAAACTATTCGAGGTGTCGCTGATCAAACTAATTTGTTGGCACTGAATGCCGCTATTGAAGCTGCCCGCGCTGGCGAACACGGCCGCGGTTTTGCCGTGGTCGCTGATGAAGTACGCCGGTTATCCGCCAATACTGCCAATGCTACCGCGGAAATCCAGACCATGTTGAACCGACTGGCCGGTTCAGTCGCCGAAACTCGACACGGCCTGGAGCAAGAACAACAAACTGCTGAGCATTGTCTGCAAAGTGCCGGTCATGCGGATACGGTGTTAAGCCAGATCCGCAGTGCTGCCAGTCGAATTGTCCAAGTTGCGACTGACATCAATCAGCTCAGCAGCGAAGAATGCGCCCGCAGTCTGCAAATTAGTGCAGCGCTTGCACAAATCCATCAATCTGCCGTTGATACCGATAGTGCGATGACCATGCTTGCTGAACAATCTGAACAGCAACAACAGCTTAGTTCAGAGTTGTTGGCACAAGCTACCCAGTTAAAGGTCTGAAACGCCGCAATACCGATGCCATGAACATCGAGCGAGCCTACCGCAAACAGCCACTACTCTAGTGGCTGTTTGACTTTTGTGGTCTGTTGTTTAAACGCAAATTCCCCGCCGCTGCTGCGCGCATTCACGCCAGCATCTACATCATCGAAAACTTCCATTTGCCAAAAACCTGATTATTCTCCGCGCCGTTTATCGGCGATTTCTACCATTTACTCCCGAAATTAACCAATTGTCGCCTGAGCAAGCGCTATTGTTTTGTTCGTTTTAGCATAGTCCCATCAACATTGTGCAGACACTCTTGGAAGGACGAATATATGAACATGCTAAACACTACAGTTGCTGCTTTTACCCTTAAACCTGCGGCGCTATTACTGACAATAGCTACCTTATGGAGCGGTCTGAGCTTTGGTCAAAGTAACGATACACTGCAACTGGCAGAGCAATATAAGGTGCAAGCGGAATCAGCTCGGATCGATTGTGATGTTGAGTTGTATCAAGATGAAAAACTTGAAAAAACTCGCGAATATCAAGTCTACGCCGGGAAAGATAATCAATCCTTGGTGTTATTTAAATCCAACGCCGATGCCGGTCAAAAAGTATTAATCAGTGGCAAAGACTTTTGGTTGTTAATGCCTAAGAGCCGTCGGCCAATGCGTATAACCCCAATGCAAAAGTTGCTGGGTGAAGCTTCGTTGGGCGATGTTGCGACACTCAGCTGGTCTAAAGATTACCAAGTCGCGGCTGAAGTAAAACAAGACAACATCATCAAACTGGAACTGAATGCGCACAATGCTGCCGCCAGTTACCAACGGATCAGCCTTACGCTAAACGCCGACGACCAATTCCCATTAAGCGCTGATTTGTATTTACGTTCTGGGGTACTTGCCAAAACCGCCACTTTTGAGCGCGGTGCGCGCGATGGTAAACCGGCAATTGTCGCAATGAGCTTGCAAGACAAGTTGCAGCCACGTAGCAAAACCGTGATCCGCTATAAAGCTGTTACTTTGGTCGATATTCCCGCCAAGGTATTTAACCCACAAGTGCTGCTACGCGCGGACTTCGCCAGCATGCTAGCGCAATAACCGCGCTTGACTGCGGCATTGCCAAGTGATGCCGCCACTGTTGACCTCCTGAATTTATCCAGTCGCCGGGTCGTGCCAGCACGACCTACACCCTTGCTTTGTCCGCAAGTTGGCGACGCTTACCCAAAATTCAGCAGCAACACGCATGGAATGACACTTTTGAGGAAGCGGAAAATGCAAGTAACGACCCAAGTCACACCAGTAACCAATACCAGCAATGTGACCGCGAATATCGCCATCGACCATAGTCAGGTTGATTTATGGCAAGCGGATCCAGCGGTCTGGCGCAAACCTGAGCAAATTGCCTACCTACGCAGTTTATTGCAAAGCGCCGAATTACGAATCATCGATCAGATTTGCCGCCAAGACGAACGCCATCACAAATTGGTAGCTCGGGCCTTACTGCGCTCTGTGCTGGCGCAATATACTGGCGTTCCAGCTTTAGCTGTGCAACTTGGCACTGGCTTACAAGGTAAACCTTACTTAGAAAGCCCAGTGACTAATTTGCAATTTAACTTATCGCATACCCAAGGTCGAATTGTGCTGGCGATTTGTCAAAACAGGGAACTTGGCGTTGATGTCGAAACTGTTCGCCCTGCCAGAACTCGAGTCGCAGGAAACAACAATCTCAATGCCAGCTACCTGTCTTGCCAAGAACAACAATTACTTCAGCCACTGGGTGGGTTAACAAAACAACAACGACTCTGTGATTTTTGGTCAGTTAAAGAATCATTTGTCAAAGCCAGTGGCGCAGGCTTGACCATGCCGCTGCATACCTTGGAAGTTGCATTGCCAACAGACAACCATCAACAAGTGCAATTCAGTGGTGCTGCCACCCAGAACAGCAATTGGCGTAGTTGGTTGTGGCGTCAAGGCGATTACTTACGGCAAGCCTTAACCATCCGCGATGAACATGCACAGGCAACTTATTTTCGAACCTTCCATTTTTTTCCAAAATGGCAGGTCGCCGCAGATTTTTTTGGCTAAACACGTACCCAATAGCGGTAATATTTTTTGGTTTTTCTGAGTAAATAATGTATCTAATTGAATTTAATAAAGAAAAATAGAAAAGGAATATACAAGGAATAACCTCAAGAGTTTCAACCTCAAGTTCTGGAGAATGGGTTCAAACCGCAGCACTGCCTGCTTGAACGTCAACCCTTAACTAACGAGGTCAAACTATGACAACTACGACGACTAAACAAACTTCTCGAGTTCGTTGCGCATTATTTACCAGCATCGCGGCCATCTTGGTATTCGCCACTGCTAACGTCACCGCTGCCGACGCAGAGCCACAACCAGTCGCTGCCCCTGAGCCAACCTACATCATCATTGGTGAGCGTTTAATGGTATGCAACCCATTCCCTGAATGTCGTGATGTCGGCGAAAACGACGACGAAGACGATCAAGGTTAATGTCGTGAAGACTGTGGCATTTATGCAACCGATGTTCATGCGCACCACTTTGCTCGCCAGTAGCGTTGGCTTATTTAGCCTGTACTGGTGGCAAAGCGCAGCGCAACCGGATTTCGCTGAATTAACAGCGCCGGCACACATCAGCGTCAATGCCGATGCCATTCGCGAAATTCATGCAAGCTCAATGGCGGATGCGATTTACCTGCTCGGGTTCAGCCATGCTCAAGATCACTATGAACAAATGGATAGCTTGCGCCGCCGAGCTCTAGGTCAGCTCGCGCTGAGTGCTGGCGAGTCAGCATTAAAAGCCGATGCATATGCCGTACGGTTTCAATTTGCCAAACTCGCTGAGCAAGTAGTCCAGCAGTTACCTTCAGACGAAAAAGCTTGGTTAAGTCATTATGTCGCTGGCGTTAACGCCGGGATGGCGCATGCAAGACTGCCACTTGCCTATTTGGCGCCAGCACTACAACCTGAGCCATGGCAATTGCATGACCCGATATTAGTGAATATCGCACTGTATCTGTTATGGCAGCCAGACCAAGACGGTAGCGCCGACATAGTTACCCAACGCTTGTGGCAACAGCTTGCACTTGCAGATGGGATGCAAATACTCGGGCAAACGAGTACAGCGAAACCACCAGTGCAATCGGTCAACCTGAGCCAACAATCGGCAGCAAGCTTACCGTTAAGCAACACGTCGGCCATAGCTCGGCAACTTAAGGTCGAAACTCAGGCAACCAGCTGGGATGATGGCTTAGCCTTATATCCAGTGGCGATACAATTCCCGGAGCAACAAGTCGAAGGACTTAGTGTTCCTGGCCTGCCAGTGTTAATTGCTGGCAGAAATGCGACCTTAAGCTGGAGTTTTAATCTGGCCGATGGTGATTACAGTGATGTGTTGGCTGTTGCCCAAGGCCCAGAGTTTTTCCAGCAAAGCCAAAATCCAAGCCAGCATCAACAAGCACTGCAATATAGTCCTTGGCTCAGTTGGCGCCAACAGCCGATCAGCTGGCAAACGACTGAATGGGGGCCGGTGCTCGACACTGATGTCAGCACTTTATCCTCAGAGCAAACAGCGGCAGCGGCGCAAGTCTTAGTACTACGCTGGGTTGCAGCCGCAACCGAAGCTCATAATTTACAACTCATGCAGCTGTGGACAGCGAGCTCGGTAGACTCAGCGATCGCCAAGCTTCCTGCCATCGGTTTCGCCAATGGCTATGTGTTATTAGCTGACCAACAGCAAAGTGGTTGGGTTCAAACGGGGCTGACGCCAAATCGCCGAGGTTTTTCCGGACTAAGCGTCACGCAATCAGCAATGGGAATTGGTTGGCAAGGCTGGCAGCAAAATCTGCACGCTCAGCACTCGGTAAAGACTTTACCTCTGCAAAGCCAAGATCAATTAATTCGGCATTTATCGCAACTGTCAGCCCGCCAGCAGCAAAGTCTCAATGCACAGATCAAAGAACCGCAGCTGCTATGTCAACCAGAATGCGATTTGGCGGGTTCCTCAGCTATTACTGCGCCTATTTTTGCCGCGCCTATATTCGCAAAAATTAGCCCGCAAACAGATTTACGGCGTTGGCAGCATCTATTGCTGCGCTTACTGCAACACAGTACGACCTCGAATAAAACCAAACAAATTCAAGATCAGATCACGCAGTGGCACGGCGACAACAACAGTGCTGCTGGCCGGCTAATTGCCGACTTTCGACAAAATGTCGGTCAACAGTTGTTGCAACCTTTGGTTGGCACACAGCTAGACACCCAACCGTGGCTGGCGCAAGAACGTTGGGAACAGCTGTTTTGGCGTCAAGTCATCCAACAACCAGAAAAATTTCAAAGTCTAGCGCGCAACTGGCTGATCGCCCATGAAAGCAATCGAAGCGCTGGCCAAATTTCAAATAACCCTAACTCCAAGGTGCAATACCCATGAAAGCATTAGTCATTGGCGGAAGCTCTGCCATCGGTGAAGGCATAATCCGTCAGCTTGCTGCGGAAGGCCATCAAGTGACATTCACTTACAACAGCAATGCCAGCAAAGCAGAGGCACTTTGCCAAGACATTGGCAACGACAGCCGCGCCGTTCAACTCAATTTGGCCGACCCTGCGGCAGTCGATGCGTTTTTAGCAGCCTTAACCGCCAACGACACCCCAGATGTTTTAGTCAACGTAGCTGGGGTCACTCACGACGCTCTTTCCGTCGGCAGTATCGGCAGTGCTTTAAGCCAAGTGCACACCATCAACTACCTGTCACCAGCGACCATTTGTGCGCGGATTGCTGAACTGATGATGCCAAAACGTCAAGGTGCAATCATTAACATCACCTCAATCGCCTCAAGGTTCCCACGGGCTGGCAACGCAGCTTATGGCAGCGCCAAAGCTGCACTCGAGCGCTTTACCGCCTCGTTAACCTTGGAAGTCGCGCGTTTTAAAGTCCGCACTTTGTGCATAGCTCCTGCTTTTGTTGATACCCCAATGTTTCGGGAATTCGCCAAAGGCCAAGACAAAGAAATTATTCGCAGCTTACCGCTTCGCGAAATTTTAGCTGTCGACGATGTGGCAAATACCGTGATGGCGTTTGTCCGCGGCGACATTAAAACCACAGGGATCACCCTGGCATTAACCAACGGCCAACCGGTCCTTTAACCAACCTAAATAGGAAATCATGATGAAAACTCAAGAAATCGCCTTAATTGCTGCCAACGTGATGTACATCGATGATGTGAACGAAATCGATGTAAGCCGTTCATTATTCAACGATTACTCAATGTCATCTTTGGATTTTGTCGATTTTGCTTTTGAACTGAAAAGCACCTCTGGCAAAGATTTTTCGCCAGACCAACTGTGGCCAGTCAACACCATGATGAGCAATCCAGAATTTTATAGCTCAGGCAAATGGACTGATGCTGGCAAAACCGAATTAGTTCGGGTGTTTGCAGGCTATACCGAACTGCAAGACGGTCAATTGAACTCGGAAGCGTTACACAACTTGTTTAGCGTTAATTACATCCAGCATCGCCTGGCGGCAATGTAATAGCATAAGGAACCGCATCGTGAAACCAGTGTACATCCGGGCGACCGGGCTTTATGCCGAGCATTGTGTTGACCAACAACAGTTGGCGCAACATCTTGCGACGCGTCCCGCACTACCAGCGCCAGCATTATACCAAGCCGCAAATGTGCGCTTAGTTAAATCTGAACTTGCGGTCATTGCGCGCGAAGACAGATCGATCCTCAACGATCTAGCAACCGGAATTCTCAATGCTACCAGTGACTTACTGTCTCAGGCAGCAGTGCGCGGCTTAGATGCCCCTGAGGATATGCCCTTGTACGCCGGCACCGATGGTGTTGCCGAATATAGCTTTACTGCGTTAAGTCAGTTGATTGAAAAACTGGGAACTCCGCAAGCAACCCTGCAAAACCTTGGGCAACTCAGCGGCATGACCAATCCAATTAATATGATGCGGTTTTTATCAACCAACCCGGTGTACCACCTGTCCAAGCGCTTAGCGCTGCGCGGCGGCGGTTATCCAATCCGCGGTATGTCGTTGTCAGGTTTGTATGCATTGGAAGATGCTGTGGCTGAACTGCAAGCAGGCCGCAGCCAACAAGCTCTGGTATGTGCAGCCGGTAGTATGCGTAATTTCGATTCTTTGGTGGTGTTTGGCAAGCTTGGGTTATTAGATCCAGAAAACCCAGCTGCCAACTTACATCCGTCTTATGGGACAGCACTGTTATGGCTCGACAGCACTCGAAGCGATGACGCGCTTGCTGAACTGCAGTGGGTACAAAGCTGCTATAGCCCAGAACCATTCCCGCAACGGCATGATTGGCTGCAGCTGTTAGAACAAGCCGCCAAACGGGTCACGCCAGATGTGGTGGTTTCTTATTGCAATGGGGTAAAAGCCAATGACGAAAACGAAACTAGTGTGATTCAGGCGTTATTCCCTGCTGCTCAGATCTGCAACTACAAATCACTTTTTGGCTACACCAGCAAAGCAAACAATTTGCTGGATATCGTGGCGATGCTTGCAGATCCAAGCATCAAGCCAGGTAGCACAGTCTTAGTTAACGGTGCCGGCTTTGGCGTAGGCATCGGTTATGTCGTGGTGAAAAAGCTTCGCCACAGCCCAGTTCACAGCACCACAGGAGATGCCGCATGAGCACGCTTGATCCAATTTGTATTAGTGCTTATGGCGCTATCACGCCGCTTGGCAATAGCCTCGATGAAATTAGTCATGCTTTACAGCATGGTATTTCTGGGGTTCGCGCCATCGAGAAATTCAACACCAGCACCTTCCAAACCAAATGGGCTGGCGTGCCAGAACTTGGCAATCAGTTAATTCGGTGGCCGCGCACCGGCCGGCCAGGCGGCAAGCCGGGCGAATTGCTGTATGCCGAAATGGCAGCAGAACAGCTCATTGGCCAGTTTAATCCAAGTCAGCACTACCCGGCTTCGCGCATCGGTTGTGTGATTGGTGTGGACGAGCCTTCCATAGATCCACAACGTTGTGTCGAACTTGCGCATTTGCTCGGCCCTGAAGGCTGCAACAACCGCGAACAATTAGTGCAAAAAGCGACTGACTATTTCCGCGTCTCCGAGATGATGGATTTGGATGTCACGTCGGTACTGCGCACCATTCATAAATTTGTACCATTTAGCGGTTATGCGCGTTGTCATGTGGGATTGTGTTCGGCGTCTTTGCAAGCTCTTGGCATGGCTCGACAGGCCATTTTAGACGGCAAAGTCGATGCCGCAGTGGTCGGCGGGGTTTCCGCAAAAGTGACACCATTTAACTTGGCCCAACTCGAAGCCATTGGTGCTTTGTGCACAGATCCGCTGTTAGACGGTCCAGCTCGATGCCGGCCTTTTGATCAGCGTCGTTCTGGGTTTATTCCTGCGGAAGGCGCTGTGTTGTTTGTGGTGGAACGCGAGTCAGCCATCAAGGCTCGGGGCGGCAAAGTATTAGCACGTTTACTTGGTTATGGCGCTAGCCTGGCTGCCGAACACATTGTAGCGCCACACAGTGGCAGCCTAGAAATGCGACTTTGTATGGAACGCGCACTCGCTGACGCGGCAGTTCCACTGCAAGACATCAGTTGCATCAACGCCCACGGCACGTCCACGAAGTTAAATGATTACCATGAAAGTCAGGCGTTCGAGCAAATTTTTGGCAAAGGCCAAGTCCCACCAGTCACGGCAACCAAATCAATGCATGGTCATTTGATTGCAGCAGCCGGTGCGATGGAAGTGCTCGGCACTATTGCCGCCTTTCGCGATAACTTTATCCCAGGCGTCATTAATTTAGAGCAGCAAGACGAAGCTATTCAAGTGCCGGTGGTGCAAAAAACGCGAGCAGCTCAACTGAATTACGTGTTGAAAAACTCCTTTGGCATGGGTGGCTTAGCAGCATCCATGGTGTTGCAAAATCCAGCAGCGAATTAAGGGGCCATCATGCCGCGATTCATTGATTTTTTGCGTTCCGATGCCATGTGGCAAGCGCAATACCGTGATCAGTCGCTTAATGCGCGCAAATGTCGTGCTGTGCTGGCAAGGCTAATTCAGCAAACAGAGAGCCAAACTTTTGATCAAAACAAACTACAAATCATCTGTACTTACACGCCATTACAAGCACTGTTAGCCTACTTTTGGGCATCACAGACCGGCATGTTGGCGGCAGTGGTCTCTCCACGCGGTTTGGCGAAATTGATAGAGGGGTTGGCTGCTGAAACCATCGGCCAACTGTGGGTACCTAAAGGCCATCGCTTGCCGCTCGAGCACCTGCCGATGTCAGTTTGTCGCATTGATTTAAGTTTCGACGATGTGGCTGATGCACCAATACCAACCGCGGCAGCACACGCCGCGCGGTTGGTGTTTTGCACCTCTGGCACCACCGGCAAAGCCAAGCGCGTCGTGCACAGCGAACAAGTTCTGTTAAGTAATGCCAAAGTCGTCAGCGACTATTTACATTTACAAGCTAGTGACCGCAGTTATTGTGTTTTTCCACTGCAGTACATGTACGGCTTATCCACCACCTTATGCAGTTTATGGTCGGACAGCCACATTATGTACAACGAGTTTGTGCAGCCTGACCATATTGCTAACGATGTGGTGAATCATCACATCACTCTGTTGCCCATACTCGGCGAATGGAGCCCGGCGCTGGTACAAAATTGGCAAGCTCGGGGCTATCAACCTCAGCGTTTGCTGCTGATTAACGCATCCGATCGCTTGCTCTACCAGCAAGCACAAGCGCTGCTGCCTTTTGCCAGTGAGTTTTGGAACAATCTTGGGCAAACCGAATCCGCACCGCGAATTTTTGCCGTGAACTTATCCCAAATCGAGGATCTGACGACCGTGAGTCATCAGGGCATTATTGCCGCTGGGCGTCCAGTACATCCCGAGATAAGACTGCGCCTCAGTCAGCAACACGACCAACAGACTGGCGTCCTGCAATACCAAACGCCGTTTTGCATGCTCGGTTATCTGCAAGATAACGGCAGCCTTGTTGCTCCTGCAACCTGGATCGACAGTGGCGATCTGTTTCATCAAGGTACCGATGGGCTTTGGTTTTGGATTGGTCGTGATAGCCACACCATCAAAGTTCAGGGCGAGCTTATTTCGCTGCGCACCGTCACGGATCAGTTGCTACAACACCAAGAAATCAGTGGTGTCGGTTATACCACCAACGCCAAAGGTGAATTGTGCGCCTTTGTCGAATCAGACACTGACTCAGAAGGATTTCGGATTGAACTGAGTCGGTTGTTGTTTAACTCCTTACGCGGACGCAGAGCCAGCGTGCGAATTGTCGAATCACTGCCAAGAACTGAAAGCGGCAAGATTGACTATTACCATTTAAATCAGTCGGTTGCTGCTGTTCAAGCGCAATCTCCGACCCATAGCTAATAGGAAGAATTGATGAGTGCAGTTTCTGTTTTACCCGATGCTGATAGCTGGCAACACAATCGATTGGATCTGACCAAGTTACAAGTAGTGGTCAATCAACTGTGGGCAATGCGCCACCCAGGCCAACCGGCGCCACAACTGCAGAATTATGCGGATTTTCAGGCATTAGTTCCAAGCATGCAAAGCGCAGACTATGCCCTTCTCGCCCGCCAAAGCTTAGCCAATCACCACGAAGTGCCGTTATGTATTGGTGGCACCAGTGGCACGACAGGCCAAAGCAAATTGGTACTCACCCGCACCAATACGCCGGGTAGTCGGCCGTCGGAACTCGATATTCAGCTGATCACCGAGTTGCGAATTGCTGGCGCGTTAAATCCAGGGGATGTGGTGGCGAACTTGTTTATGGTTGGGCTGTTTTCCATTTTGCATCATGGCTTTAACCGGATTTTAGAAGCTTGTTATTGTTCAGTCATCCCGTTAGCAAGCTTAGATCCAGCCAAGCAACAGGCCCAACTGGCATTTATGCAGCAATGTGGCGTCAACGTGTTAGTGGGAACCCCAGGCACCTTGATCCAAGTGGCTCACGCAGTTCGGGAAAGTGGGATCAGCTTGCCGATCAGCAGGATTTTGTTTACTGGCGAGCGAATGGGTGCAGCCAAAGCGGCGGTGTTACGTCAGATTTTCCCAGGCGTGCGCATTATCGGCTGCTACGGGTTATCGGAATGTGGTTTTGTCGCGCTGGAACAACCAGATGGTCGCTATTTGGTGCGAGATAACGCCTTTTTCGTCGAACGTGCGCCAAATGGCCGCTTACTCATCACTTCGCTAGACCCAAGTTTGCCAACGCCAGTTGTCCGTTATGACAGTGGTGATCAGCTGGAACTTTGTCATGTGGGTGCAATGACTTTCTTGCATGGCATCGACCGTGCTGACAACGCCTTTAACTTTATTGGCAATTTGATTGAGCTCAAAACAGTCCGCCAGCTAGTTGCCGCTGGCTTGCAACAAACCGACGCTTTAGTGGAAGTGCAACTGAGTACTGATGTGGCCGGCAGAGATGAACTTTTGGTCCGGGTGCTGACCGATAACTTTAGCCACTATGCCCGAGAAACTCAGTCAGTAAACGATGCGGTGCTGCAGCAGTTACTTGGCCACGCCGAAATCAAAGAAGCCTTAGACAAACAAGCTGGCACAGTGCGCGTTGAATTGCTTCCTGCAGCGGCTGCGACCCTATCTGGCCGCAACAAACACCAATCAATCATAGACTTACGTTAAAAGGCTTTGTTATGTCTTCAAATTTCTTAGCAATATGTGGCCCGTTGCAGTTGCAGTCAGCCCAGCAAGCCTGCGGGCGGCTTGATTTAGCCGCTTATCAAGGTGAACTCAACATCGACGCAGCCAGTTTGTTGCTCGAAGGGATCCATCAGGCCGCCGTGCGCTTAGGTCGCACTGTGATCCAAGGCGGTACCGCGGCCAATGCCCGTGTACTGCCAGTGGCAGTGCAATCTTTCACGCAATTGCAGCCGTTAACCGGCCAACAATTTGATGTGGCTTGCCAGGCGGAGGCCTTTGGTCACGCGGCCC
>JAFLDV010000043.1 GCA_017302255.1 Gammaproteobacteria bacterium
GAAATATGGTGATAGGACGGGCTTCGCGCGGCACTGTGATGCCCTGGCGGGCGTATTTATATAAAGGTTGCCCCTGATATTTTAACGCCGAATACATGGTGGGAACTTGCATTTGCGGCCCACTCAATTGGGCAATTGCCGCATGTAACTGTTCAAGATTAAAGGTGATCGCTTTAGTTGCAATCACTTCACCTGCAGCATCGCTAGTGTCGGTGCGAACACCAAACCGTGCAGAAACCTCGTAGGTTTTGTCCGTATCTAAAAGAAACTGACTAAATTTAGTTGCCTCGCCAAAACAGATTGGCAATAGGCCTGACGCCAACGGATCTAAGGCGCCAGTATGCCCTGCTTTTTCTGCTTGGAACAACCAACGCACGCGTTGCAAAATGCCGTTGCTCGAAATTTCTAACGGCTTATTTAATAAAAATATGCCATCAACTTGCCGACGTGCCATGCCAAATCCTGCTTATTCTTCTTCATCACCTGATGACGGGGTCGCATCGAGTTCTTGTCCAGCAGCCTTGCGTTTTTGCTCGTCACTGCGGCGAACGGTTTCTACCAGATTTGCCATCCGGATGCCTTCGTCTAATGACTTATCAAAATAAAAACGCACTGTTGGCACGATACGCGCTTGGATGCGTTTAGCAATTAAGCTACGGATAAAGCCGCTGGCATCATTTAAAATTTGGAGGTTTAACGCGACTTTATCAGCGTCTAGGCCTAAAAATGTTACGTAAATTTTCGCGTGCGACAAGTCTTTAGATACATTAACGTCAGACACGGTAATCATTGTGTGAAGACGTGGATCTTTAATATCGCGCTGCAGAATCAGCGCCATTTCTTGCTGCATTTGCTGAGCTAGCCGGTCAAAGCGAGCGTATTCTTTATTCATATCAATTCCAGATGAAATTTGCAGAAAAGAACAGGGGCTCACGGCCCCTGCTGTTCAACAATTATTTCAATATCAGTACGTTAGATTACAGTGTACGTTCGACCTGAACCACTTCGAATACTTCGATTTGGTCGCCTTCACGCACGTCGTTGTAGTTCTTAACACCGATACCACACTCGAAGCCGTTACGAACTTCAGAGACGTCGTCTTTAATACGACGCAATGATTCCAGTTCGCCTTCGTAGATTACCACGTTGTCACGTAATACGCGGATTGGCGCGTTACGTTTAACGATACCTTCAGTAACCATACAACCTGCGATAGCGCCAAATTTCGGTGAACGGAATACCGCACGAACCTGAGCCAGACCAATGATCTGTTGCTTGAATTCTGGAGCTAACATACCAGTCATCGCCGCTTTAACTTCGTCTAACAGTTCATAAATGATGCTGTAGTAACGTAAATCAAGCGATTCGTCTTCGATGATCTTGCGAGCGTTTGCTTCGGCACGAACGTTGAAGCCGATAACGATAGCTGATGATGCCGCAGCCAAGGTTGCGTCAGTTTCGGTGATACCACCAACACCGCTACCGATGATTTTGATTTTAACTTCATCAGTTGACAGTTTAGACAATGAATCACTGATCGCTTCCACAGAACCTTGAACGTCTGCTTTCAATACGATGTTCAGCTCAGCAACGTCACCTTCTGTCATGTTCGCAAACATGTTTTCCAGCTTCGCTTTCTGTTGACGAGCAAGTTTCACATCACGGAACTTGCCTTGACGGTATAACGCAACTTCACGCGCTTTACGTTCATCTTTAACAACAGTAACTTCGTCACCAGCTGAAGGAACGCCTGACAGACCAAGGATTTCCACAGGAATAGATGGACCTGCTTCTTTCACATCTTGACCATTTTCGTCACGCATTGCCCGTACACGGCCATATTCCAAGCCGCAAAGTACGATGTCGCCCTGCTTCAGAGTACCTTCTTGCACCAGAATTGACGCAACTGGACCACGGCCTTTATCTAAGCGTGATTCGATAACCACACCGCGAGCCATACCGATTTTCACAGCGGTCAGTTCTAACAGCTCAGACTGCACTAATAAGGACTCAAGTAAGTCGTCAATGCCAAGACCTGTTTTTGCAGAAACTTGCACGAATTGTGTGTCGCCACCCCATTCTTCTGAAATAACGCCATATTGCGATAATTCATTACGAACGCGATCTGGATCTGCATCTGGTTTATCAATTTTGTTCACTGCAACCACGATTGGCACACCAGCTGCTTTCGCATGTTGGATAGCTTCTTTGGTTTGCGGCATCACGCCGTCGTCTGCAGCGACAACCAGTACCACGATATCCGTTGCTTTAGCACCACGAGCACGCATTGAAGTAAATGCTGCGTGACCTGGGGTATCTAAGAACGTTATCATGCCACGGTCGGTTTCAACATGGTATGCACCGATATGCTGGGTAATACCACCAGCCTCGCCTGCAGCCACTTTAGCTTTACGAATGTAATCAAGTAACGAAGTTTTACCGTGGTCAACGTGACCCATAACAGTAACAACTGGAGCACGAGGCTCTTGCGCACCTTCGCCTTCGCGATCTGCCATCACTGTTTCTTCAAGCTCGTTCTCACGAGTTAAAGTGAACTTGTGACCCATCTCCTCACAGACGATAGCCGCAGTCTCTTGGTCGATGACTTGGTTAATAGTCGCCATAGCGCCCATTTTCATCATCGCCTTGATCACTTCAGACGCTTTCACTGCCATTTTCGCAGCAAGTTCAGCAACTGTAATGGTTTCGCCAATTTTCACTTCACGTTCAACAGGTTGAGCGGGCTTGTTGAAGCCATGCTGCATACTTGTTGGCGTCTTTTTCTTTTTGTGGCGATTAGCGCGGTTAAATGCATCTTTATCATCTGCATCATCTTTTTTCTTGGCTTTGCCAACCGGCGCTTTTTTACCATGACGACGACCACCGCGTTCATCACGCGTGTCTTCTTCATCTTCAGCTTGTTTTGCATAGACGTTGCTGGTTAAGTGGTAATCACCAACTTCAACCGAAGATTTCTCTTCTTTTGCCCAACGTTCAGCGTTTTCTTCCGCTAAACGGCGAGCTTCTTCAGCTTGTTTCTGTGCATCTAATTCAAGTTTACGCAGACGTTCTGCTTCTTGAGTCGCTTTGATGCGATCAGCTTCACGTTTAGCTTCTTCTTTAGCAGCACGGCGCGCAGCTTCTTCTGGATCATCTTTTGCCAGTTGTGCGCGTTGTTCTTCGCGTTTTTTCGCATCAGCAGCTTTGCGCTCTGCATCTGCCTTGCGATCAGCTTCTTCTTTAGCGCGTTTTTCTGCAGCTAAACGTTCAGCTTCTTGACGTGCAGCTTCTTCTTTAACACGTTCTTCCGCCAAGCGAGCTTCTTCAGCAGCAATTGATGCAGCATCATCAGCAGGACGCTTAACATAAGTCTTTTGCTTACGCACTTCGACTTGAATTTCGCGATTACGACCAGCACCGCCGCTTACGCTCAATGTGGTCTTTTCTTTGCGTTTTAATGTTAAACGCGACGGTTCGGCACTGCCGCCACCGTGTTGTTTGCTTAAATGTTCTAACAAAGACTTTTTCTCGTCTTCGCTGACCATCTGCCCGACATTTTTAGTAATGCCCGCGTCAGCAAATTGTTGGACTAACCGATCAACAGTTGTTCCCACATCACTGGCTAGTTTTTCTATCGTGACTTCTGCCATGTAATAGTTACCTCCGTTGACCTATCAGTTTTCTTCGTTGAACCAGACGATATTACGAGCTGCCATAATTAGCTCAGCTGCTTTTTCTTCTGACATTTTTTCAATTTCAATCAAATCATCAACACCCAGTTCGGCCAGGTCATCCAAAGTCACTACACCTTTACTGGCCAAGACATAAGCGGTGTGTGTTTCTAAACCAGCCAAGCCAAGTAAAGCTTCACTTGGGGTTGAACCTTCAAGTGATTCTTCGCTAGCAAGTGCACGGGTGGTCAGAACGGCTTTGGCACGTTTACGTAATTCTTCAACTGTGTCTTCATCTAAACCATCGATATTCAACAGTTCAGACACTGGCACATAAGCAATCTCTTCGAGTGTTGAGAAACCTTCGTCAACCAACACACTGGCGAAGTCTTCATCGACTTCTAAGCCTTCCATGAACAGATTCAGCACTTTAGAATTTTCTTCTTGGTGCTTCTTCTTCATATCAGATACTGACATGACGTTTAATTCCCAAGCCGTTAACTGGCTGGCTAAACGCACGTTTTGACCTGCGCGGCCAATGGCCATTGGCAGGTTTGAATCTTCAACAGCGATATCCATTGCGTGTGATTCTTCGTCAACGATGATCGATGCCACTTCAGCAGGTGCCATCGCATTGATGACATATTGCGCTGGGTTGTCATCATAAAGCACGATATCAACACGCTCACCGCCCAACTCGCCTGACACAGCTTGGACACGTGAACCACGCATGCCAACACATGCACCAACCGGGTCGATACGACGGTCATTGGTTTTCACTGCGATTTTTGCACGTGAACCTGGATCACGAGCAGCACCGCGAATTTCAATCATTTCTTCGCCGATTTCTGGCACTTCAATGCGGAATAATTCAATCAACATTTCTGGGCGAGTACGACTTAAGAACAGCTGAGCACCACGAGCTTCAGGATTCACTGCGTATAACAACGCGCGAATGCGGTCACCTGGACGGAAAGTTTCCCGAGGGATCATTTCTTCACGAGCTAACATCGCTTCGGCGTTGTTACCTAAATCAACAATCACGCTTTCACGGTTAACTTTCTTCACCACGCCAGTGACTAACTCACCAACTTGGTCAATATATGCTTCAACGACTTGTGAACGTTCGGCTTCACGTACTTTTTGTACGATAACCTGTTTCGCCATTTGCGTAGTGATACGGTCGAACACCACAGATTCAATCTGCTCTTCAACGTAATCACCAACATTTAATGCCGGCTCATCATATTGTGCCGCTGACAAAGTAATTTCGCGGTATGGATGTTCTTGGTGTTGATCATCAGGGATGACTAACCAGCGACGGAAAGTTTCATAAGCGCCAGTTTTGCGGTCGATGGCCACACGAACTTCGATATCGCCTTCGTTTTTCTTTTTGGTGGCTGCGGCCAGAGCAAATTCTAATGCCTGGAAAATCTTTTCACGCGGTACAGACTTCTCGTTTGAAACCGCATCAACTACTAATAATATTTCTTTTGCCATGATTTCTGCCTCACAAAGAGCCGTGGTTCCTTAGAACACCGGTACTACGTTTGCTTTATCTACGTTGTCCATAAGCAAACGATAAGGTTTGCCATCCACTTCAATGACTAGCATGTCATCTTCAATCGCGATTAGAGCGCCTTTAAATCTGCGACGGCCATCCTGAGGAATAGCCAATTTGACCTCAATTTTTTGCCCAGTAACTTTAGCAAAATGTTCAGGAGTAAACAGAGGGCGATCCAGACCTGGAGAAGAGACTTCTAGGTTGTATTCGTTCGGGATTGGATCTTCAACATCAAGGATAGCGCCAACTTCGCGGCTTACCAGTGCGCAATTATCGACATTTACGCCTTCTGGGTGATCAATATACAAACGCAAAGTGGAATGACGCCCAGCAGATACGAACTCTACACCCAGCAGTTCAAAGCCTGCAGCTTCAACTGTTGGTGTTAACAGCTCGGTTAAACGCTGTTCTTGTTTAGTCAAAGAGACCTCCAGAAATAAAAAAAGGGCATATAGCCCAGAATATTAGTAAAACATAGCACCAGATATGAAAACGCCCCGAGAGATCGGGGCGAAAGCTACACCTGTAAAGTAGGATATCGCCAATCCTGCTTTAACAATCTGGTTTGAACAATTTCTTATTTACTAAGACATTATTCGGAAAATCGATACGGTATCAGTCTTCAAGACTGGCTTCTGCGCTGACGAGTAAGCTCGTTCAGATATTCTGGTGCAGAAGTTGGTTGCGGGAGCCGGATTTGAACCGACGACCTTCGGGTTATGAGCCCGACGAGCTACCAGGCTGCTCCATCCCGCGTCCGTAACTGGCGTGCATTATATAGTGCTGAGCACTCTATCGCAACAAATTGTTTTGCTATATCAGGGTCTCTGACTAAGCGTAGATGAAGTTTTGGGAGCAGACTAAACAACATCTAGAATTGGTGCCGAGAGCGGGACTCGAACCCGCATGCCTAGGGCACTACCACCTCAAGGTAGCGTGTATACCAATTTCACCATCTCGGCTTTTACTGCGACGGCAACAAGCTTGGCTCGCTGCCGTTTGTAGATTAGTTACCTACAGGAATATCTTTAGTAGTTTCTTCTTTCTTTGGCGTTTCTTCAACAACTGCTTTTTCCGCCGCAGCTTTGTCAGCTGGTGCTTGTTCAGTTGTCACAGTGCCTAAGTTATCAAATTCGGCTTTCTTTTCGATTTCGGTAGTATTGTAATTACCGATTAACAAACTTAGAGCAAAAAACACCACAGCTAAAATTGTGGTCGATTTTGTCATAAAGTTGCCTTTACCTGCAGAACCGAAGATTGTCGCTGAAGCACCAGCGCCAAACGATGCACCCATGTCAGCGCCTTTGCCGTGTTGAATCAACACTAAGCCAATAATTGCAGCTGATACCAGCACATACAAAATCATTAAAAGTTCGTACATCATTTATCCTGTGCAGTTAAGCAGATGGCAGTGAATTCTGCCGTTTTTAAACTAGCGCCACCGACAAGAGCACCGTCTATATCTGGTTTTGCAAAAAGCGCAGTGCAATTTTCAGCATTGACACTACCGCCGTATATAATTCTTATTTGTTGTGCCGCTACTGAGTCGTACTTTGCAACATGCTGACGAATAAATTCGTGGACAGCTTGGGCTTGTTCCGGACTTGCAGTTTCGCCTGTGCCAATGGCCCAAATCGGCTCATATGCAATGACTGAAGTGCCTAACAATTCAGGGTGCGCAGCATACACTGCATCAAGATGCTGTGCAATAACCTCGAAGGTTTTTTCTTGCTGGCGCTCAGCTAAAGTTTCACCAAAACAAATAATTGGCGTTAAATTAGCCGAAACTGCACGTAACGCCTTGGCTAATACCATGATGTCATTATCGCCATATAGAGCACGACGCTCTGAGTGGCCTACAATCACATAACTTGCACCAGCGGCGCGTAGCATATCAGCACTAATTTCACCTGTGAAGGCACCTTGATTCTCATTGCTGACATTTTGACCACCTAACTGATAAGCGTCATTTTTTGGAAAGCCAGCAAGAAAGATTACAGGTGGGCAGATCAGAATCTCATTCGATGTTGTGATCGTCGATATCGCCTCGCTCATAGCCTGAACAAGTTCACAACTGCCATTCATTTTCCAATTTGCTGCAATCAATGGTCTACGTTGTGTCATGCGTTATCCCCTATTTGACCGGCGAGATATTAACGATTTCGCTCGTAGCAAACAAGTGAAGCCTCAGAAAAAATGCAGTTTGCGATGATGTTCGCTCAGTTTTTCAGCAGAACAATCTTGGCAAAAAAAAACGGCGTAGGCTACCAGCCAGACGCCGCTTTGTTGCTTCTACCGTATCCCAATGGCTAATTAAAGCATTGAAGATAAAGTCGAGACTCGCGAAAATTTAGCTAGCAAGTTTCACGGCTGCGGCAATTTTCTCTGCATATTCTTGTACTTCGCTTTGTACTTTTCCTTCGACCATAACACGGATCAATGGTTCCGTACCTGATTTACGGATCAATACGCGGCCTTGACCGTGCAATTCAGCTTCAACTTGAGCGATAACTTGTTTCACATGTAAGTTTTCCAGCGGCGCTGAGCCTTTTTCAAACTTAACATTGACTAAGACCTGTGGCATCTTGGTCATGCCTTGCGCTAAATCAGCTAATTTCAAGCCAGTGTCATGCATAGCAGCTAACACTTGTAATGAAGCGATGATGCCATCACCTGTGCCTGTGTGGTCAAGATTCAACACATGACCTGAGTTTTCGCCACCGATCCGCCAACCTTTCTCCTGCAGCAGCTCCATGACATAACGGTCGCCGACTTTGCTGCGCACAAATGGGATTTCAAGTTCAGCAAGTGCCAATTCTAAACCCATGTTACTCATCAAAGTACCGACCACACCACCGTGCAAACGGCCGCGCTGTTTGGTTGAGCGAGCGATCATATAAATGATTTCATCACCATCAATCTGACGGCCGGTATGGTCAACCATCATCACTCGGTCACCATCGCCGTCATAGGCAATACCTAAATCAGCTGCTAAATCGACAACGGCTTGTTGCAGAGAATCCGTGTGTGTTGCGCCGCACTTTTCATTGATGTTCAAACCGTTTGGCGAACACGCGATGGTATGTACTTCAGCGCCTAACTCACGGAATACATTTGGTGCAATGTGATAGGTCGCGCCATTAGCGCAATCAAGCACAATTTTAAGACCGTTCAAGGACATGTGGTTTGGTAAATGACTTTTACAAAACTCGATATAACGACCTGAAGCATCTTCAATACGTTGTGCTTTACCCAAACGCTCTGATGATTCACAGACCATTGGTTGTTCCAATTCTGCTTCAATTGCTAGTTCAATTTCATCGTCGAGTTTAGAGCCGTCAGCTGAGAAGAATTTAATGCCGTTGTCATAATACGGATTGTGCGAAGCACTAATCACGATACCCGCTTCGGCACGGAAAGTGCGAGTTAGATAAGAGACCGCAGGAGTTGGCATTGGCCCTAACAAGCGAACGTCAATCCCCGCAGCGATAAGGCCAGCTTCAAGTGCAGTTTCCAGCAGATAGCCAGAAATACGCGTGTCTTTACCGATTAGCACCTTCCGAGTACCATGCTGAGACAAAACACGTCCAGCCGCCCAGCCCAGCTTCATAGCGAATTCTGGAGTGATTGGGAACTCACCTACTCGACCACGAACACCATCGGTACCAAAAAACTTCCTGCTCATGCATTTACTCCAAACTTGGTCGCCTGTGCAATTTTAATTGCATCTGCCGTTTCTTTAATATCATGCACTCGAATGATCTGTGCACCTTTCATAACTGCTATTGTGGCACAGGCTATACTGCCTGCCAAACGTTCTGCAACATCACGATTAAGTAATTGACCAATCATTGATTTACGCGACATTCCTGCCAGCACTGGATAGCCTGTTTCGACAAATTGTGACATCGCACTGAGCAATTCATAGTTATGCGCCAATGACTTGCCAAATCCAAAACCAGGGTCAAAAATAATTTGTTGACGTGCTATGCCTGCGGCTATGCAAACCTCAGCTCTTTGCTGAAGAAATGCCAGTACTTCTTGGACTACTTGCTGATAACTTGGCTGGTGCTGCATCGAGCGCGGTTGACCTTGCATATGCATCAGACAAACCGGCACTTTTGCAGCAACCGCAACTTCTAGCGCCTCTGGTTCCTGTAATGCCCGGACATCGTTAATAATATCGGCACCAACAGCTATAGCTTCAGCCATGACTCTGGCCTTACTGGTATCAACCGAGATCGGTAAATCAGGATACAGTTGGCGGATACTGTGAATAACAGGGATCACCCGGGCTAGTTCATCGTCGAGATTGACATCTTTGGCTCCAGGACGAGTTGACTCCCCACCAATATCAATAATATCGGCGCCATTTGCCAACATTTGTTGCACCTGTCGCAGCGCTGCCGCTTGCCCAATAAACTGACCGCCATCAGAAAACGAGTCCGGCGTAACATTTAAAATGCCCATCAACTTAGTACGACTCAAATCTAGTCGTCGATTGCGTGGCAATTGCAATTGCATATAACAAAGTCCTTGAAAGGAAAAACCCCGCATACACGGGGTTTTTGTTGTTTTGCGCTGGCAGCTTAGCTGCCGTGGCTTTCTGAAGGTTTTACTTCAACAGGCGCTTCTGCTACTGGAGTAGCTTCTCCACCTGAGCCATTATTCGGATCTGATTTTTTGTCTTTCGGTTCCCAATGATCTGGAACACGGACTTCACGACGAGCCATCAAATCTTCAATTTGCTTAGAATCTAGCGTTTCATACAGCATCAATGCATCTTTCATCGCATGCAGGATATCCATGTTGTCGACAATCATGGTTCTTGCACGTTCGTAGTTGCTATCGATGATTTGCTTAATTTCCGCATCAATTAACGCCGCAGTTTCCCCGGACATTTGTTTTGATTTGCCCATGCTGCGGCCTAAGAACACTTCATTCTCTTCATCTGCATACAGTAATGGGCCCAGTTTGTCTGAGAAACCCCATTTAGTAACCATGTTACGGGCAATTGAAGTCGCGTATTTGATGTCTTGTGACGCACCAGTTGATACAGCTTCAACACCGTAAATAAGCTCTTCGGCCAAACGACCACCGTAGGCAACAGAAATTTTGCTCTCTAACTTACGTTTACTCACGCTGATAGCGTCAGCTTCAGGTAGGAAGAAAGTCACACCAAGTGCACGTCCGCGTGGAATGATAGTCACTTTGTGCACAGGATCATGTTCTGGCACTAAACAACCGACAATCGCGTGACCAGCTTCATGGTATGCAGTCATTTCTTTTTCTGCGTCTGACATCACCATAGACCGGCGCTCGGCGCCCATCATGATTTTATCTTTAGCACGTTCAAACTCATCCATGCTAACTACACGACGGTTACCGCGAGCAGCAAATAAAGCTGCTTCGTTCACTAAGTTTGCTAAATCAGCACCAGAGAAGCCTGGAGTACCACGAGCAAGCACACTTGCTTGTACATCATCAGCCAGTGGAACTTTACGCATATGCACTTTCAAAATTTGTTCGCGTCCACGAACATCCGGTAATCCAACCACAACCTGGCGGTCAAAGCGACCTGGGCGCAATAATGCGGCGTCCAATACATCAGGACGGTTAGTTGCTGCAATGATAATGATGCCTTCATTGCCATCAAAACCATCCATTTCAACCAGCATTTGGTTTAGCGTTTGCTCACGTTCATCGTGACCACCGCCTAAACCTGCACCACGTTGGCGGCCCACAGCATCAATTTCATCGATGAAAATAATACAAGGGGCGGCTTTTTTCGCTTGTTCGAACATGTCGCGAACACGACTTGCACCGACACCCACGAACATTTCAACGAAATCAGAACCAGAGATGGTGAAAAATGGCACTTTTGCTTCACCAGCAATGGCCTTAGCCAGTAAGGTTTTACCTGTACCTGGTGGACCAACCATTAACACGCCTTTCGGAATTTTACCGCCAA
This sequence comes from Gammaproteobacteria bacterium, assembly GCA_017302255.1. Classification (GTDB taxonomy): domain Bacteria; phylum Pseudomonadota; class Gammaproteobacteria; order Enterobacterales; family Alteromonadaceae; genus Pararheinheimera. The sequence continues at coordinate 11,207 of JAFLDV010000043.1, forward strand.
GCTTCTGGAATCTTGCAGGGTCTTTCAAGTAATCAACGAGTTCTGATACTTCTTCTTTCGCTTCATCACAGCCTGCGACATCGGCAAAAGTTGTTTTGATCTGGTCTTCACCCATTAAGCGTGCACGGCTCTTACCAAAGGACATCGCGCCTTTGCCACCGCCGCCTTGCATCTGGCGCATGAAGAAAATCCAAACACCGATCAACAGTAACATCGGGAACCAAGAAATCAGGATATCAGCCCAAGACACGCCAGTGTCAAACTCGGTACCCCGTGTGTCCACGTTGTTGTTGATCAAATCATCCAAAAGTTTTGGATCCCGCCCCATTGGGATAGGAAGTTTAAAAGTTGAGCCATCAGTACGTTTACCGACGATATTGCCGGAATTGTCAAAAATAGCTTGGCTGATTTGACCTTGTTTAACTTGCTGCACAAATTCTGTGTAGCTTAGTTGTCCATCAGTACGATCGTTTCGGCTAAAGCTGTTGAACATTGTCATCAATACGATAGCAATGACCAGCCATACCATTAAATTCTTCGCCATGTCGCTCAAGGTTATAACCTCTTGTTACCAGAAAATGCTTCTGAAGTTACTTTACTAAAGTTTGAAGCCACTCGCCACGATATATGTCTCGCTCGAACGTGAGCGTGACGAATCTGGCTTGCGGATCCGTACATTGGTGAATACATGACGTACTTCCTGCACGTACTGGTCAAATCCCTCACCATGGAAAACTTTCACTACAAAACTGCCATTTCGTTTTAGCACTTTATTACACATATCAAGTGCTAACTCGATGAGATACATGCTTCGAGTTTGGTCTACCGTGTTATTTCCGCTCATGTTGGGCGCCATATCGGAAAGCACTACATCAACATTGCGACCGTTAATTCGCTCGAGCAAGGCATTTAACACAGCCTCTTCTCGAAAATCGCCCTGTAAAAAGGCAACACCAGCCAGTGGGTCCATCGGCAAAATATCACATGCGATAACCACACCTTGTGGGCCTACTAGTTCTGCGGCTAATTGTGACCAACTGCCGGGCGCTGACCCCAAATCTACGACGGTCATGCCTGATTTGATCAACTTATCTCGCTCTTGGATCTCTTCTAATTTAAAAGATGCGCGAGATCGCAGGCCTAATTTCTGCGCTTTTAGCACAAATGGGTCTGACATATGCTCTTGCAGCCATCGGCTGGAGCTTGCAGAACGCTTTTTCTTAGTCATGGAGCTACTCTTAAATGGTCTTCCCTGCAAGATGGCGTTACAATAGCGTAATTTCAAGGTTTCCCAATGGAAAAAGTCATCAAATGAGTTTATCAAACAAACAAAAGCAGTTTTTAAAAGCAAAAGCGCACGAATTAAAGCCAATTATCCTGTTAGGCGGTAATGGTTTGACCGAAGGCGTCATGGCTGAAATCGATTTAGCGTTGGAACATCACGAGCTAATCAAGGTAAAAGTCCCAAGTATCGACCGCGAAGAAAAAATCGCGATCATGGACGCTATTGTTCGTGAAGCGAAAGCTGAAAAGGTCCAAGTCATTGGCCATATTTTGGTAATTTATCGCCCAGCGAAAGAACGTAAATTGGTATTGCCTCGCGGCTAATCGGTTTACTCAGTTCGAGATCGGTTGTTTTATAAAGCCCGCAGCAATCAACAGTTGACGGGCTTCTTCGTCATTATCTGCTCTTTGCCGAACTAAATGCTCAGGCAGATCCACCGAAGTAGCTTTCAAAAACTGCCAGCCAATTATGTGGTCTTTTGGCACCAAAGCTACAACATGAACTAAATTATTTCTGACACACCAGCGTGTATTGTCCATAGTTCCTGCCAAGATGTCTTGTGGACTAGTCTGCCAAGCACGCACATCCAATACACAAGCCCAAGGTCCAGAAATTACCGGATTTACTGTCGCACGAAAGTCGCGAATATAATCGTCAATGTCACGAGCGGTCCAAACGCCAATAGCTCGAACCCATAAAGTTCGATCTTCTAGGGTTAAGTCATAACAATGTTTAATATTTTTCATCGCGTACTCCTTCATTTCAGGATAACGCAGGTTACTATTTTCTAACAGAAATAAATTCTCTTTTTCGAAAATACGATCGGATATTCCATCGTTAAGATTTCAGGTATTTGGGTATAAAAAAAGCGGCCTAAGCCGCTTTTTTTGTCAGTTCATCAACTCAAAGATATTGCACGTTGGTGATTTCAAATTCCACAACACCGTTTGGTGTAGTGATATTGACCACATCGTCCAATGATTTACCAATTAAGCCACGAGCTATAGGTGAATTCACGGAAATCAAGTTGTTCTTAATATCAGCTTCATCATCCCCAACGATGCGATAAGTCACTTCCTCATCGCTATCAAGGTTAAGGATAGTCACTGTGGTACCAAAAATGACTCTGCCAGTATTTGATAACTTAGTGATATCGATAATTTGCGCGTTGGCCAATTTACCTTCGATATCTTGGATCCGACCTTCACAGAAACCTTGTGCTTCACGTGCAGCATGATACTCAGCGTTTTCTTTTAAATCGCCATGTTCACGAGCGTCCGCGATCGCCTGGATAATCTCCGGGCGTTTCACTGATTTCAATTCATGCAGTTCGTCGCGCAGACGTTGCGCACCCTGAACTGTCATAGGGATTTGACTCATCCGTTTACTCTCTTATGTAATTCTTGCACTGACGTCACTGTAGCAAAAGCATTGGCTGCATTTGCCATACAGGTCGCGAATGCTGCGTTCAGCGTCGTTGTATAGTTGGCTTTGTGCTGTAATGCACCACGACGGATCACTTTAGAATCTTCAATGGCTTGGCGGCCTTCAGTAGTGTTTACAATATAGCTGTATTCACCATTTTTGATTCGATCTAAAATGTGTGGGCGCCCTTCAAACACCTTACTGACAACACGACAAGGAATGCCTGCTGCCAGAATTGCTTTGGCAGTGCCGCCTGTCGCATCCAACTCAAAACCTAAACCGACCATAGTACGAGCCAGTTCAACCACACGCACTTTATCGCTATCACGTACAGAAAGTAAAGCACGACCACCAGTTGGGATCATGGTACCTGCACCTAACTCGCCTTTAGCGAAAGCTTCGGCAAAGGTTTCACCAACACCCATAACTTCACCCGTTGAACGCATTTCTGGTCCAAGTAATGGGTCAACACCAGGGAATTTGTTGAATGGAATAACCACTTCTTTCACTGAGAAATATGGTGGGATAATTTCCTTGGTCACGCCTTGGTCTTTTAATGAACGACCCGCCATACAACGAGCGCCCACTTTCGCTACCGCGACACCAGTTGCTTTTGACACAAAAGGTACAGTGCGCGCAGCGCGAGGGTTCACTTCAATCAGATAAACTTCATTGTCTTTCACCGCAAATTGCGTGTTCATCAGACCAACAACGCCAAGCTCCAGAGCTAGTTTTTTCACTTGCTCGCGCATCACATCTTGAATTTCAACCGATAAACTATGTGGAGGTAATGAACAGGCTGAGTCGCCAGAGTGCACGCCAGCTTGTTCGATATGCTCCATGATACCGCCGATAATGACTTCAGTACCGTCACAAATCGCATCGATGTCCACTTCAATAGCGTCGTCTAAGAAGCGGTCAAGCAATACTGGTGAGTCGTTAGAAACGCTTACAGCTTCAGTCATGTAACGACGTAAATCTTGGTCGTCATAGACGATTTCCATTGCACGACCACCCAATACATAAGACGGACGCACAACCATTGGATAACCAATTTCCGGTGCTTTGCTGATCGCTTCTTCTAAGCTAGTCACTGTCGCGTTTTTCGGCTGTTTTAAGCCAAGACGTTCAACGGCTTGCTGGAAACGTTCACGATCTTCAGCACGGTCGATGGCATCTGGTGAAGTGCCGATAATTGGCACGCCATTCGCTTCCAACGCACGAGCTAGTTTTAACGGTGTTTGACCACCGTATTGCACGATCACGCCTTTTGGCTGTTCTTTCTTCACGATTTCCAGCACGTCTTCCAAGGTAATTGGCTCGAAGTACAAACGGTCAGAAGTGTCGTAATCAGTAGAAACAGTCTCAGGGTTACAGTTCACCATGATGGTTTCATAACCATCTTCACGTAGTGCAAGTGCAGCATGGACACAGCAATAATCGAATTCGATGCCTTGGCCGATACGGTTTGGGCCACCGCCGATAATCATGATCTTATCGCGATTGGTTGGTGCAGCTTCACACTCTTCATCATAGGTGCTGTACATATAAGCGGTATCTGACGCAAATTCTGCGGCACAGGTATCTACGCGTTTGTACACTGGGTGTAAGCCAAAACCATGACGTTTTTTACGCACTTCAGCTTCAGCAACGCCCAGTAAATCTGCGATACGCTTATCAGCAAAACCTTTGCGTTTTAGCACTGTTAAACGAGCTTGATCTAAACCTGCAAAACCAGCTGCTTTAATCGCAGTTTCTTCGTTAATCAAATCTTCAATTTGCACTAAGAACCAAGGGTCGATGTTGGTCAGAGTGAAAATTTCTTGCATGCTCATGCCAAACCGGAACGCATCACCGATGTACCAAATACGGTGTGAGCCAGGCTCACGCAGTTCACGAGTGATTTTCTCTTTGGCATCAACAGCATTGATATCGATAATCGGATCTAAACCACAAACACCAATTTCCAAGCCACGTAAGGCTTTTTGCAATGATTCTTGTTGGTTACGTCCAATCGCCATCACTTCGCCGACTGATTTCATTTGCGTGGTCAAACGATCGTTAGCGCCGACGAATTTCTCGAAGTTAAAACGTGGCACTTTGGTAACTACGTAATCGATGCTTGGTTCAAATGACGCTGGGGTTTTACCGCCAGTGATATCATTTGCTAATTCATCGAGGGTGTAACCGATTGCCAATTTCGCCGCAACTTTAGCAATTGGGAAACCTGTGGCTTTTGACGCCAGTGCTGATGAGCGAGAAACCCGTGGGTTCATTTCGATGATTACCATGCGGCCATCGACAGGGTTAATACCAAACTGTACGTTTGAACCACCAGTTTCGACGCCGATCTCACGCAATACTGCCAATGAGGCATTACGCATGATTTGGTATTCTTTGTCAGTCAGTGTTTGCGCTGGCGCAACAGTGATTGAGTCGCCTGTGTGCACGCCCATGGCATCAAAGTTTTCGATAGAACAAACGATGATACAGTTGTCGTTTTTGTCACGAACAACTTCCATCTCATATTCTTTCCAGCCGATTAACGATTCATCGATTAACAACTCTTTAGTTGGTGATAAATCTAAACCGCGAGTACAAATTTCTTCAAACTCTTCACGGTTGTAAGCAATACCGCCGCCAGAGCCACCCATAGTGAATGATGGACGAATAATACATGGGAAACCGATGGTTTCTAAAACGCCGTATGCTTCTTCCATTGAATGCGCAAAGCCAGCACGTGGGCACGCAAGGCCAATCGAACGCATCGCTTTATCAAAGCGACCACGGTCTTCAGCTTTGTCGATAGCATCGGCGGTGGCGCCAATCATTTCAACATTGTATTTTGCAAGCACGCCTTGGCGTTCTAATTCCAGCGCACAGTTCAGCGCTGTTTGACCACCCATTGTCGGCAATACCGCACAAGGACGCTCTTTCTCGATAATTTTCTCTACCACTTGCCAGTGGATTGGCTCGATATAGGTCGCATCAGCCATTTCTGGGTCGGTCATGATGGTCGCTGGGTTCGAGTTCACCAGAATAACGCGGTAGCCCTCTTCTTTCAGAGCTTTACAGGCTTGCGCGCCTGAGTAGTCAAACTCACAAGCTTGACCAATAACAATTGGGCCTGCGCCCAGGATCAGAATACTTTTTAGATCGGTACGTTTTGGCATTTCTCGTCTCTTGTCCTGGCTTATTTGCTGTTACGTGCTTGCATCAATTCAATAAAGTGATCAAACAACTCACTGGCTTCATGCGGCCCTGGGCTGGCTTCTGGGTGCCCTTGGAAACTAAACGCTGGTTTATCGGTTAGATGGATCCCTTGCAGTGAACCATCAAACAACGATTTATGCGTTACTCGGACGTTTGCAGGCAAAGTCGCCTCTTCCACCGCAAAACCGTGGTTCTGAGCAGTAATAAGTACGCGCTTGCTATCCAAGTTTTGCACAGGGTGGTTACCACCATGATGGCCAAACTTCATTTTCAAAGTTTTGGCACCACTGGCTAGGGCCAGTAACTGGTGACCTAAACAAATACCAAATAACGGAATATCGGTAGTTAAGAAGGTTTCGATTGCACGAATTGCATAATCACATGGAGCCGGATCACCAGGACCATTTGATAAGAAAATACCGTCAGGGTTTAACGCTAGCACTTCTGCAGCAGAAGTTTGCGCAGGCACTACAGTCAAACGACAGCCGCGGTCAACCAACATACGTAAAATATTGCGTTTCACACCAAAATCGTAAGCAACGACGTGAAACTTAGACTCTGGTGCTGCGCGATGGCCTACACCTAACGCCCAGCTTCCTTCAGACCATTGATAAGACTCGGTCACTGTCACTTCTTTCGCTAAATCCATTCCTGACAGGCCTGGGAAATTGCGCGCAAGTTCCAGAGCTTTCGCTTCATCGATATCGCCAGCCATCAAACAGCCATTTTGCGCGCCTTTTTCACGCAGAATGCGAGTGAGCTTGCGAGTATCGATATTGGAAATGCCGATAATGTTGTGATCTTTAAGATATTGACTAAGAGAGCGTTGATTGCGGAAATTACTAGCAAGAAGCGGAAGGTCGCGGATGATTAGGCCCTTGGCCCAAACTTTACCGGATTCTTCGTCTTCGTCATTGGTGCCGGTGTTGCCAATGTGGGGATAGGTCAAAGTGACCATTTGTTCTGCGTAAGAAGGGTCGGTCAAAATCTCTTGATAACCAGTCATTGATGTATTAAAAACGACTTCACCAACAGAAACACCTTCAGCGCCAATGGCTGTACCACGAAATACGGTGCCGTCTTCTAGTACGAGCAGGGCGGACATAGTCAAAATAACCTCCAAACAGCAAAAAACGGGGGAAAAATCTACTGCTTCACCACCCGTTTTGACCCAGAAATTGTGTACTCAGTTCTGCCTAGGCAAACCTGCTTATTCTAGGCCATTTGTGCCATTTGGTCTAACTATTTTTTGCTTTTTTATGAAAATAACCCTTTGACACGTTTTTTTCACTTAATCGCTCAAAAACCTATGCTAAGTCAGCTAAACCCAGTACCTGCTGCATAGAATAAAGTCCCGGCTGCTTATTTTGCAACCATAGTGCTGCACGCATTGCCCCTTGCGCGAAGGTGGTTCTGCTGGACGCTTTATGAGTAATTTCTAAGCGTTCACCGAGATCAGCAAATAGCGCCGTATGGTCGCCTATGATGTCCCCGCCGCGCACTGTCGCAAAGCCAATCGTTTGTTGATTGCGCTCGCCAGTATTTCCTTCACGGCCGTACACAGCACATTGCTGCAAATCGCGGCCAATTGCTTTAGCGATGCTATTGCCTATTGCTAAGGCTGTACCACTAGGTGCATCTTTTTTAAAACGATGATGCGCTTCGATGATTTCTATGTCGGCAGTTTGCCCCATCACTTTGGCTGCGGTTTGCACCAGATGCAGCAACAAATTCACACCAACACTCATATTCGGCGCCCAAACAATTGGAATAATCGCACTGGCTGCTTTAATTTGGGTGTACTGCTCGTCAGTTAAACCCGTAACGCCAATCACTATCGCTTTACGTGCTTTGACGGCAAGTGCCAGATGCTCGAGCATCGGTTCTGGCATAGTGAAATCAACCCAAACCTCAGCCTGAGAAACTTGTGCCAAGCTTGTTTCGCGAAGCGGCAGCTGATTCTTGCCACAACCCGCTAGTTCGCCAGCATCAACCCCAACTAAAGCCGAACCAATCCGCACTGTGGCTGCCGTTAACGCCAAGTTCTGCTCTTTAGCGACTGTAACTAACGCCCGTCCCATCCGGCCGTTCGCGCCGAAAACTCCAATTGTGCTCATGGTATTTCTCTTAGTTGTTCGCAAATAAACAATAGCGGTAATTTGTGGCGGACATTTAAACAAAAGCTGCAGCAAGAACCAAGCAAAATTACTTACCTTGCCTTTTAATGGAACGCTGAGCATTCTGCTTCCAGCGAGAAGTTGGCATCAAATATCAACAAATACACAAAAAAAACGCACCTTTTCAGGTGCGTGCATTTGCAATCCAGCTAATGAAGTTAACGTCCGCTAGCGAGATCTCATGCCAAGATACTAACAACAACATTGACTAAGTCGTGACTTAGCCAAAAATGGTTGTATCTTGAATAATTATTTCAGCATGGCCTGCAGTGTCGATTGTTGACGGAGCAGATCGCGATACAGCCGTAATTGATTTTCAGCGCGTTGCAGGTTGTGGTGAGGTCGATGCACCGCGAAATAACAATCGCCGTTTAAATAATCGGTGAGGAAGCGAACGCCAATCATCAAGCACATGACTTTTGCACCAAGCAACAAACTTTGCTTTTCCGCTTCGGTAATACCATCGCCAAGTCCCTGCAAATAGCCTTGGGCCAATGCCTTAAAAATCTCCGGGCGAATAACCACAAGTTCCGGCCTTAAGCTATCTTCTGGCTCAGGTGAGCAGCAAGTGCGGACCATATCGCCAAAGTCAAACAACCAGTACCCTGGCATGCAGGTATCTAAATCTATTGCAGCGATCCCTGCCTGCTGTGCATCCGAATAAAGCATGTTATTGATTTTAGTGTCATTGTGACAGACACGTACCGGCAACTTGGCGGTGCAACTTTGTAATTCATCCGCCAAATCCTTTGCCGAGAGACATTCAGCAACTAACGACTGGCAAGCCGCTAAGCGCCCGACTGCATCCGCGGCAATTGCTTGTTCAAGCTGGGCAAAACGCATCGCAAGGTTATGAAAGTTAGGGATAACGCTATAGAGCTTGCTGGCATCAAAATCACTAAGGGCCTTGGCAAACTGACCAAAAGTGAATGCCGCGGCAAAAGCCTGCTCAGGATTTTCCACCACTTCAATACTGCGGCCTCCATCAATAAATTGCAGAGCTCGCAGATCTTGGTTGTCACCGATTAAATAGTCGCCATCACAGCTTGGCTGCTGACGTAGGACTTGCAGCTGATATTCGCCTTGCTGCTGCTTTGTCAGCAAATGATGTTCGATGGCCAAGGCATTGCTGATTAGTGCTTCAGTATTTGGAAAAATTTGACGGTTGATTTGCTGCAGAATAATCCGCTTTTGCTGCTCTTCGATTAAATAAGTACCATTGATATGGCCATTGCCAAAACGACGAACACTCGCATTTTCACTAAACCCATATGCAGCAAGTACCGCTTTCGTCACAACTGAGCTTTCTAACGCCGACATCCCTTTAATCCTTTCTATTCGCAAGTATCTATTTTTTGCTGAAAATACACCGCCAGTTTCGGCAGATCATCAGGGTAAGTAACCCCATGCCAGAGCTGGGACGATAAATAAACCTGAAGCCGTTGCCCGCTTAACAGCGCTTGGTCAACAACCGCAGGCAAGTAACATTCAGCTTTGGCTGAAGGTTTGCCTTGCAAAAACTCGAGAAGCGCAGCTTGTAACCTCGACATCATTTGCTCACTAAAGCCCCAAATATTCATCGAAACCGGAGTATCTAAGGCCAGTGGCTGCAATTTGCCTTCGCCGTCTATGCCAAAGATTTGTTCTTTGTCATCCCGCGAAATTTCAGTCCATTCCGTGACCTGTTTGAGCATAGAATTCTCAACCAAACAGACACCACGATTTACACCACCGAATTCACTTAAGGTGGCAACAACAGGAAACGCCACCATAGCCCAATCAGCGCTGCTTTGAAAATGCTGCACCAGCAATTGCATAGCTTGGTCGCCATAGTAGTCATCGGCATTAAGCACTATCACAGAGCGCCCCGCTAACTCCTTGCGAGCGGACCAAAGGGCATGCGCAGTGCCCCAAGGTTTTTGTCGATTTGCAACTAACTCAGACATGTGGCCCGACGCCTGCGCAGGTTCAGGCAGATCTGACATCTGCTGACAGACCAATTCAACTAGCAAATCGGCGGGGAAATGCGGCAGTACGTCACTGGCGAATAACTCAAGCAAAGACTCACGAACAACTAACACCGCATGACGGATCCCAGCTCTATACCCGTCCATTACACTGAAGTGCAATAAAGTACGCCCAGTATTACCGACCAATGCCAATTGTTTGTTGCCGCCAAAACGGCTGCCCATGCCCCCAGCAAGCACGACCAGGCTAAGATTTTTGGGTAATACATTCTCGGCAGAATGTAGAGCAAATTCCGACATGTTTTCGAAGCTCCGCCAAAATAAAAAACGCCGGACCAGCCGGCGTCACAGAGACCTCAATATAACATGCGCTGTGGACAAGGCCAAGCAACGCTAGGCCTTGTAGACCATGCTTACACGGCCGCTTGCAGAATTTTACGGGAGACTGCGAGCGTGATATCACCGTGCTCGCCAAGCTTTAACAATTGATGCTGTTCCAACTTATTGACCAATTCATCAACGGCTTCGGCTTTGATACCGTAATCTGCTAAACGCGTTGGCACGCCCATCTGTTCAAAGAAAGCACGGGTATAACTGATGGCGTCATCAATCAATCTTTCTTCATCAGCATGTTGTAATCCCCAAACCCGACGGCCGTATTGCAGCAGCTTTTCGCGCTTTTGCGCGCGTTGTTCATTTAACAACGCAGGCAGCACCACTGCCAATGTTTGTGCATGATCAAGACCATGTACCGCAGTAATTTCGTGGCCAATCATATGAGTTGCCCAATCTTGCGGCACACCTTGGCCGATCAAACCATTCAGCGCCATAGTTGCAGCCCACATTACATTTGCGCGCACGTCATAATTTTGCGGATCAGAAAGCGCCAAAGGCCCTTGCTCAATTAACGTCAATAATAAGCCTTCTGCAAAGCGATCTTGCACTGGCGCGTTAACTGGATAAGTCATGTACTGTTCCATCACATGCACAAATGCATCAACAACACCGTTGGCGACTTGGCGTGGCGGCAAACTGTAGGTCACTGTTGGGTCTAGAATCGCAAATTGTGGGTAAACCAAAGGACTGGCAAAAGACAGTTTTTCTTGGGTGCTATATCGAGTTACTACCGAATTGCCGTTACTTTCAGTACCGGTCGCAGGCAACGTCAGCACACAACCCAAAGGCATTGCTTGCGTCAGTTTCGCTTTGCGCGTCAAGATATCCCAAGGATCGCCAGCATAAGCAACCGCTGCCGCAATGAACTTAGTGCCGTCAATTACACTGCCACCACCAACCGGCAACAAATAAGTGATGTCTTGTTGTTTAACCATCTCGACCGCTTTGAGCAAAGTCTCAAAAGATGGATTTGGTTCAATTCCAGAGAATTCAAGAACTTCAAAACCCTCTAGCGCTTGCATGACTTGCTGATAAACGCCATTTTGTTTAATTGAACCGCCGCCATAGGTCAGTAGAATTTTGGCATTTGCTGGGACTAACTTGGCTAACTCTTTAATTTGACCTTGGCCAAACACAATTCGAGTCGGATTCTGATAAGAAAAATTAAACATCGACGAACTCCACGCTGAGTGACAATATACCTTTGATATGGCTCTTTTACGTGTAAATTCAAGGTTTAGATGTAAATGGCCAAGTTATATTTACCGAGCGGAGCGGCAAATAGGTTTATGTCATAACGGAATATTATTTGACGAAACTTCTAGACGTCCGTATATTCCCAAAAATTATTAAAAAAGCCTGCGCCTGCGATTTTGGCAAAGTAAGCGGTCATCCACGTAGCGCGTTGTAGCCCATAAGAATTGACGAGTTCAACAGAACTCAAACCAACTGAGGTATTTAATGACGGTGTCCACGACTCGAGCAAAATTAGCAATTTTGCCGCTACTGTTATTTGTTACGTTATTTTTAGGTACAGGTTTGTATTTGCAAGCGCAAGGCGTTGCTTATGCGTTTTATCAATTGCCAGGACCTGTCGCCATAATTCCAGCTTTAGTGTTAGCTATTTGGCTAAACAAAGAACCACTTCAGCAATCAATTGACCGCCTAGTAAAAGGTGCAGGCAATAGCAATATCATCACTATGTGCCTGATTTATTTACTTGCGGGTGCATTTGCTACCGTAGCCCAAGCCACAGGTGGTGTTGATGCGATGGTTAATGCCGGTCTGAGTATTATTCCATCAAGTCTTTTGCTACCTGGTTTATTTGTGATTTCGGCCATTGTTGCAACAGCGATGGGCACCTCAATGGGTACCATCGGCGCTTTAGCACCAATTGCAGTTGGTCTTGCCAAGCAATCAGGTATCGACCCAATGCTGATGGCTGGCGCTTTATTAAGTGGCGCGATGTTTGGTGACAATTTATCGATTATCTCGGACACCACCATCGCAGCAACGCGCACCCAAGGTGCTGAAATGCGCGACAAATTTCGCGAAAACTTAAAAATTGCTTTACCGGCGGCCTTAGTGACTATCGGTTTATTCGCGATGCTTACCCAGAATAATGCCGAAATCACTGTGAACAACTTCAACTGGACCGCTGTTGTACCTTACGCGGCGATCCTGGTCCTAGCAGTGCTTGGTCTGAATGTTTTTATCGTGCTTTTACTTGGGATTATCCTTGCAGCGCTGCAAGGTGCCTTATTTGGTGATTATGCTGTTGCCAATCTTGGCAAAGATATTTTCAAAGGGTTCGGCAGCATGCAGGAAATTTTCTTACTTTCAATGCTTGTTGGAGCTCTTGGCGAATTCTTAAAACACCAAGGCGGCTTAGCGTGGATAGCTTCACATATCTCTGCATTTGCCAATACATTAAAACTTGCCGGCAATAAAGCTCAGCAATTAGCCATCGCCGCCTTAGTGTTTGTGAGCAATTTATGTATCGCTAACAACACTGTGGCTATCGTAATAGCCGCAGATGTCAGCAAGGACTTAGCCGAACACCATCAAATAACGCCAAAACGCAGTGCAAGTTTACTTGATGTGTTTTCTTGTATCAGCCAAGGTCTTGTCCCCTATGGCGCACAAGCCTTGTTGTTAGGTGCTAGCTTTGGCTTGTCGCCTTGGGATGTCGTGACTCACAGCTATTACTGCATGATTTTGGCCGTGGCCGCTTTAACCGCGATCTTTATCAGCAAAACAAAAACTGCCTAGATTATTTCTGCAACAACGACATAAAACGAAAATAAAAAAGGCGTGTCCGAAAATGACACGCCTTTTTCTTTAGCAAAAATACTGATTATTTGTCGCAGCTAGGCAACTTCCCTTGTGCTTTACGATCTTCGTAATACTTCATCACTGATGGCATATTACGTTCTAAAGTGGCAATTCGTGTTTCCGGTACTGGGTGAGTCGACAAGATTTGCAATGGTGCTTTTCCGCCTTGTTTCGCCATGTTTTGCCATAAATTGACCGACTGTTTCGGATCAAAACCGGCCTTCGCCATCAGTTCTAAACCAATCACGTCGGCTTCACTTTCGTGAATACGGCTAAACGGTAATGCTATACCAACTTGGGCGCCCAGACCCAAAGCGCCAGAAATCTCTTTCTTGTAATTGGTGCTCATCGCATCTAAAGCAACGTTAGTCACGCCAAGTGCGGTTTGAATCACTTGATTACTCGACATCCGTTCACGTGCATGTTCAGCCATCACGTGCGCAATTTCATGACCAATCACTGCCGCTAACTGATGTTGGTTTTCTGCCACTAACAACAGCCCTGAATAAACGCCGATTTTGCCACCAGGTAAAGCAAAAGCATTCACTTCATCGCCTTCAAACACTTCGATTTCCCAAGGTGTTTGTTGGTACTTACTCGGGGTCACAGCAAGCACAGCCTTGGCAACACACTGCACGTACTGGCTGGCTTTTTTCTGTTTAGTGATTGGTGTTTTTTGTTTTAATTCAGCAAACGATTGTGCACCTAAGCTATTAACCTTTGCTGCATCAGTCAGCATAAATTGCGGCCGCCCCGTCGGCGACTCCGCGCATGAACTGGCCAACATCGCGAGAATTAATACTGAAGGTTTAACTAGAGATCGCATGAACATTCCTATGTTGTAATTTTTCACGCCGGCCTTAAACAACACCGCCAGCAATTGCTGGCGGTATTTTTCACTTAGCCGGTTAAATCGTCAAAGAATTTTTTGACTCCATCAAAAAAACCTTTAGATTTTGGCCGATGTTTCGCTTCGCTGTCACCACCCCAACTTTCATCGAGTTGACGCAGTAAGTCTTTTTGCTTATCAGACAGGTTCACTGGGGTTTCTACCACGACTTTACAAACTAAGTCACCAACACCACCACCACGAACCGACTGCACGCCTTTGCCACGTAACCGGAACATCTTTTCAGTTTGAGTTTCCGCTGGGATTTTCAGCTTCACCCGACCATCAAGAGTAGGTACGTCGATTTCACCACCAAGTGCGGCAATGCTAAAGCTAATTGGCACTTCGCAGGCCAAGTTGTTGCCTTCACGCACGAAAATTGGATGATCTTTGACATGCACTTGTACATAGAGATCGCCACTTGGCGCCCCATGCATACCTGCTTCGCCTTCGCCAGTTAAGCGGATACGGTCACCAGTGTCGACGCCGGCAGGGATCTTCACTTTTAACAACTTACTCTTCTCGACACGACCTTCGCCATGGCACTTAGTGCATGGATCAGGAATGATTTTGCCGCGACCGTTACAAGTTGGACAGGTTTGTTGTACTGCGAAGAAGCCTTGACGCATAGTGACTTGACCAGCGCCTTGACAAGTTGGACAGTTTTTTGCCTGAGTGCCTTTTTTAGCACCTGAGCCATCACAGCTGTCACAACTGACCAGTGTTGGAACTTTGATCTCAAGTTCTTTACCACGAACGGCATCTTCTAGCGACAATTCGAGGTTGTAGCGAAGGTCAGAGCCACGTTGCGCCCGAGATTGGCCACCACCACGACGACCACCGCCAAAAATGTCACCGAACACATCACCAAAAATATCGCCGAAATCCGCGCCGCCGCCGCCAAAGCCGCCTGCGCCCCGATTTGGATCAACACCAGCATGACCGTATTGGTCGTACGCGGCCTTTTTCTGGTCATCGGACAGAATTTCGTAGGCTTCTTGTACTTCTTTAAACTTTTCTTCCATGGCTTTATCACCCTGAGTTCGGTCTGGGTGATATTTCATGGCTAGCCGTTTATAAGCCTTTTTGATTTCTTTGTCATCGGCACCTTTAGTGACGCCGAGAACTTCATAATAATCGCGCTTTGACATATTCTGCTTCAACTTAATGGGAGCGGATAGACAAGCGACCGCATCAGCGGTCGCTCTTCCATTTGCAGGGAAAACCGCAGCTTAATGCAGCGGCTTTCCAAGAACAACGCTTATTTGTTGTCTTTAACTTCTTCGAACTCAGCATCAACCACATCGTCGTTGCCATTGTTCGCCTGATTCGCTTGCGCGCCAGGATTATGTTGCTGTGCTGCACCTTGTAATTTTTGTGCTGCTTGCATCAGAGCCTGAGTTTTAGCTTCGATTTCAGCTTTATCGTTGCCTTTAATCACGCCTTCTAAAGCACTGATTGCAGCTTCGATTTCTTGCTTATCGTTAGTCGCTAAGTTCGCACCAGCTTCTTCCACTTGTTTACGCGTTGCGTGAACTAAAGCGTCTGCTTGGTTACGAGTTTGCACTAGCTCTTCAAACTTTTTATCTTCTTCAGCATTTAATTCAGCATCGCGAACCATGCGTTGGATTTCATCATCAGTTAAACCTGAAGAGGCTTTGATAGTGATTTTTTGCTCTTTACCAGTGTCTTTGTCTTTCGCTGACACGTGTAAAATACCATCCGCATCCAAGTCAAAGGTTACTTCGATTTGTGGTTCGCCACGGCGTGCTGGACGAATGCCTTCCAAATTAAATTGACCCAAAGATTTGTTAGCTGAAGCCTGTTTACGCTCACCTTGCAGCACGTGGATAGTTACAGCTGCTTGGTTATCATCAGCAGTTGAGAAAGTTTGCGACTTCTTAGTTGGGATAGTCGTGTTTTTCTCAATCAGCGCAGTCATCACGCTACCCATGGTTTCGATACCCAGAGACAGTGGTGTTACGTCTAATAATAAAACGTCGGTCACGTCGCCTGATAACACCGCACCTTGGATCGCCGCGCCAACAGCGACAGCTTCATCCGGGTTCACATCTTTACGTGGCTCTTTACCGAAGAACGCCGTTACCGCTTCTTGCACTTTCGGCATGCGTGTTTGGCCACCAACTAAAATGATGTCATCGATTTCACCAACTGATAAACCAGCATCTTTTAATGCTTGTTTCAGTGGGTCGATAGTACGTTGAATTAAATCTTCAACTAAAGATTCTAATTTCGCGCGAGTCACTTTGATGTTTAAGTGTTTTGGACCTGAAGCATCAGCTGTGATGTACGGTAAATTCACTTCAGTTTGTGAAGCTGAAGATAATTCGATCTTCGCTTTCTCGCCCGCTTCTTTTAAGCGTTGCATCGCTAATGGATCGTTACGTAAGTCGATACCTTGCTCTTTTTTGAATTCATCAACCAGATAGTTGATTAAACGAGAATCAAAGTCTTCACCACCTAAGTGAGTGTCACCGTTGGTTGACAATACTTCGAAGGTTTGTTCGCCATCAACATCATCGATTTCGATGATTGAAATATCGAAAGTACCACCACCTAAGTCATAAACTGCAACTTTGGTGTCGCCTTTCTTTTTATCCATGCCGTATGCAAGAGCAGCAGCAGTTGGTTCGTTGATGATCCGTTTAACTTCTAAACCAGCGATACGACCAGCATCTTTAGTTGCTTGACGTTGGGCATCGTTGAAATAAGCTGGCACAGTGATAACCGCTTCAGTTACTGGCTCACCCAGGTAATCTTCAGCCGTTTTCTTCATTTTTTTCAGCACTTCCGCAGAAATTTGCGGTGCTGCTAATTTTTTGCCTTTAACTTCAACCCAGGCATCACCATTGTCAGCTTTGACAATTTGGTAAGGCATGATTTTGATGTCACGTTGCACTTCGGCATCTTCAAAACGACGACCGATCAGACGTTTGATTGCAAACAGGGTATTTTTTGGGTTAGTCACAGCCTGACGTTTTGCTGGCTGACCAACTAACACTTCGCCATCTTCGGCATAAGCAATAATTGATGGTGTAGTGCGTGCGCCTTCAGCGTTCTCGATAACCCGTGGTTGATCGCCGTCAAGGATGGCAACACAGCTGTTAGTTGTACCTAAGTCAATACCAATAATTCTGCCCATAACATACTCCGCTCTTAAATTGGAACAATTTCATTGTGTTGACTGATTAATGGGGTTTACCCCTGTTTGATTCAAGGTTATTTCAACAAATTTTTTTAGAAAAGTTCCCTATTTGGCCAAAAAACCAGCGTTTGGTGAGCCAAAGCACAAATCCGAGCGTAGGTGCAGATAACTACTATTAGTCGGTAAAACACTTACGCTTACTTGCGTGCACTTGTATAATCACCGAAATCCATTTTGCAGGAATTACCCCATGCCTTTATTAGATAGTTTCACCGTTGACCACACCATCATGAAAGCCCCTGCTGTGCGTGTGGCAAAGAAAATGACCACGCCAAAAGGCGATGACATTACAGTTTTCGATTTACGTTTTTGTGTTCCAAACCAAGAAATCCTTTCTGAACGTGGCATTCACACATTGGAGCATTTATTTGCTGGTTTTATGCGTGACCATTTAAACGGTCAAGGCGTTGAAATTATTGATATTTCACCAATGGGTTGCCGCACTGGTTTTTACATGAGTTTGATTGGCACACCAGACGAAGCTCGAGTAGCTGCGGCATGGCAAGCGGCCATGGCTGATGTGCTGACGGTTGAAGATCAATCAAAGATCCCTGAGTTGAACGTCTATCAGTGCGGCACTTATGAAATGCACTCGCTGACAGAAGCAAAACAAATTGCTCAGAACATCATTGACCGTGGTGTTGGTGTTAATCGCAATGATGAATTAAAACTGGCACCAGAGTTCTTGCAAGGCTAATCGCCCTCCGAATAAACGCCATTGGGTCATTATTACTGGCCCCTTGGCGCTCTTAATCTACTGAGACCTTCTCTGATTAATGCGAACTTCGCTTTTGCTATGTTGCTATGGTGCTATGCTGCTAGCAGCACTTCGCGCAGCCTTATTTGTGCCTATAAACAGCTACTTTTTTGATCTAGCAGTGTATTTCTAATGGAAACAGCTCAAATTTCATTCTATGCTGGTCCGGTAAAGAAAAATAACGATCCAAGCAGGAATGAATGAAAAGTCCCTTTAAGTCTGTGTTTTGTGGCTTGTTGTTACTACTTCCAATACTGACCGCAGCAGCGCCGCCGCCAAAATTTAAATTTGTGCTGTATTATCCGCAAGTGCCGCCCTACATGTACCAAGATAACCAGCAGCAAGAAGTTGCTGGATTGATCCCATCACTCATTAATGAATTTTTTCAGCGCCAAGGCATCAGCCTTAGTTATGTGATTGATAATCGCAAAGGTGCAGAACACCGTTTGTATGCAGGCGATGTCGATGCCATGCTCTTGGCAAAAAATTGGACCGAACATCCCGAGTTATTGGTATTTTCTGATCCTGTGATCATGCATCGAGACTTTTTGTTTGCCACTAAGCCATTTGCAGCGAACACAACACCGGCAAACTGGCTAGCGAATGCCAGAGTCTGTACACGGCAGTACTATGTTTATGAAGCCTTAGACCCATTTTTCCTCAAAGGCACCACTCGGATTGATTCTTCTAGCGAAGCAGCGCAAATGCGTATGCTGCAAAGCGGACGCTGTGATTATGCT
>JAFLDV010000044.1 GCA_017302255.1 Gammaproteobacteria bacterium
TTAGAGTCATATCAGGAGGCTGCTAACGATGCGACAAAACCGTAATAGCAGCTCTCGCCAAACAGCTTGTCGCTTAGCGCTGGTCTTGGCATCAACGCTGACGATCTTGGCTGGCTGTGCTAGCAAGCCTGAAGACGCCAAAGTTGAAACGACAGCTGAGCAAGCAGCGAAAGCTGATACCGTGGCAACGCCAGCGGCACCTGTGTTGGCTGCGCTCAATGCGTCTCAGCAACAAGCTTATAGCAATGCGCTCGCAGCGCAAATGGCCAAACAATGGCCACAGGCACTGAGTAGTTGGCAGCAATTGGCTGCACAATTGCCAAATTACCCAGGTGTTTTGTACAACTTGGCCTTGGTACAATTACAGCTTAATCAAGCAGATGACGCGCAAAAAACGGTGCAACAGCTGCTAACGATTTATCCAACTGCGGTCGAAGCCTTGAACTTAAGCGGTGCTATCGCTAGAAGCCAAGGTCAATTTCGCCAAGCAGAAAGACAGTATTTAGCCGCAATCGCCGTGAAGGCTGATCATGCGAATGCCCATAAAAACTTAGCGTTTTTATACGATTTGTATTTGGACAATCCAGCCAAAGCTCGCGAGCATTATGAGCGCTATCAAGCGCTTACCAATGACGAACAAGCCAAAGCTTGGTTAGGTTTGTTACCGGCAAAGGAGGCTAATCCATGAAAGTTAGCAGATTTATCGCCCTGATATTAGCAGCAAGTCTGCCGCTGACAATCGCAGGCGGGGCTTTTGCCCAGCAAACTGCTGAACCAGTAGCGAGTGCAGCAAATAAAACTAGTTCTGCCGCGAAAAGTAGCAACACTGAAGTCGCCGAGACTGTGGTGATTGAATCAACTATTACCGGTAACCAAGAACAGCCAAAAACCATTTATGTGTTGCCATGGCAAGACAGTGTCGCGCGCATCAAAATGCCAGCTGCCGAGCGACCGAAAACAGATAGCGCAACTAAGCCTTTGGATCGTGAACAATTTTTGCGGTTTATTCAGGCTCAACCACTGCTGGCGCCAAAAGAAAACGTGCCAGGTGCCAATGCTGGTCAGGCGCAATCGGCTGTGGCTGTCGAAGACCAAGGCGCAAATAATCAATAATTTAATATTTGAAAACTTAACAATTAATCACCCAACAAGCAGTACACAAGAGGGACTTAGAGATGGATTTATTTAACGGCATGGTGCAGTTTTTACAGGACGGTGGCTTTTTTATGGCACCAATTGGACTGCTATTTATCGTCGGTTTTGTCATTGCGTTAGAACGCTGGTTATTTTTGGGTGGCATCGATTCAAGCAATCGCCGTGCGCTGCAAGATATCACCCATGCTATTAGCGTTGCTGACACCGCAAAAATTCAACAAGCAGCAAAGCATCAAGAAGCACCTGTGCTTGCCATGCTAAGTCAAGGTATCGGTCGGATGGCTGGTGTGCATCGTCGTGATGACCTTGAATATGCCATGGAAGAAGTCATTTTAGAATACAGCCTGCGCTTACAAAAACGCACGCCGATGCTCGCGACTTTAGCCAATATCGCCACGCTGCTTGGTCTATTGGGCACCATCATGGGCTTAATCACCGCGTTCGCTGCGGTTGCTAACGCTGATCCGGCGGAAAAAGCCAGCTTATTGTCATCAAGTATCTCGGTCGCGATGAACACCACGGCGCTTGGCTTAATGACAGCAATTCCACTTGTGTTTGTGCATTCATTATTGCAAGGCCGCACCGCTGGCATTATCGACACCATGGAAATGGCTGGCATGAAACTGATGAACGCATTAGCCCAAAAACAAAGTGGTGGCCGGGATGATCAGAAAGCGTAACCGCGAGCTAGCGGACGCAGAGCTGGACATCACGTCATTTATGAATTTGATGATTGTGCTAGTACCAGTACTGCTGCTCAGTCTCGTGTTTAACCAAATGCGCATTTTGCAGGTGCAGTTACCGCTACTGAGTAGTGGTGCTTTAGCCAAAGAGCAAGAATTGCCGCAAAAGTTGGAGCTTGAAGTCCACGCCGACAAGTTGGTGGTGAACTATCCGGCTGGACAACCGCTGCGTGAAATTCCGCCGACGGCTGATGGCAAACGTGACTTCAAAGCACTCGCGTTGTTCTTGCAAGATCTGAAACTGACGTTTCAACAGAAGCAAATTGTAAAACAGGACATCACTTTGTTGTTGGCTGATAACACCGATTATCAGACTATGGTGACGACGATGGATACAGTACGTTCGTTTAAAACAGTCGTCGCCGCCTCGGTGGTGGACGCTGAGTTATTCCCGAAAATTTCATTTGCTGATTTACCGAAAGCTCCAGCGACTACCGCGCCAGGAGTACAACCATGAAGCAGTCGTTTCGCGCCAAACGGATGGTGAAGCAAAATAAGCGACTGGCTCAGGCGAGCAAGTTAAACCTAGTGGCGTTGATGGATATCTTCACCATTTTGGTATTCTTTTTGATGGTGAATCAGTCAGAGGTCAAAGTTTTACAAAGCGACACACAATTAGCGTTACCGCATTCAGTGGCAGAGCAATTACCTGCTGAAACTGCGGTACTGACGGTGCATCCAGGTCGGGTGTCTTTGCAAGGCAAACAAATTTGGCAAGGTGATTTAACTGCAGATGCTGCAGTGTGGGCACCTGCGCTGGAGCGGGAACTTGCTGCGCAATTGGAAGCGCTGGCGGTGCAAAGTGGGCCACTACCAGAGCCGATGAAGGAAACCGGACGCAGTATTACGGTACTTGGTGATGCCGCAGTACCTTATGCGCTGTTGAAGCGACTTTTAGCGGTTTGTGCCTCAACTGAATATCGTAATGTGTCTTTGGCCGTTGAACTGCAAGCCGGCGAGAAAACGGCAGTGCCGGAGACTGCGCCATGACCACTGCAGCATTAAATCCAAACTCTGGAAATTGGTTAGCTGGACAGGAAGACAGCCGTTATTACTGGCTGCAGGCCTTTGGTCTTTTGGTGTTTGTGCTGTTAGTTGTTGCTATTCCGCAGCTGACAGTACCAAAACCAGAAGTACTGCCACCGCCGCCGCCGCCACCATTAACTCAGTTAGTGTTGCCGGAGCGGGAAATTCCGCCACCGCCGGAAATTAAGAAAGAAGAACCAAAGCCAGAGCCGAAGCCTGAGGAAAAACCAAAGGAAAAGCCGAAGGAAAAACCAGTTGAAGCGAGCAAGGATCCGGTAAAACCGCCACCAACAGTCGATGATGCACGGGAAAAAGCGGAAAAAAGCGGTCTACTGGCGTTAAAAGATGATTTGGCTGATTTGCGTCAAGCCTTTGACGTAGACGATACCCAAGTGTCGGTGAAAAACGAGGATGTGCCGGAACAAGCGGCGAACTTAGACCGTAAGGTTATCGGGCAAACGGGCAGTCAGCAATTTGCAGCCAAAGATGCCGCAGCTGTGAGTAACGATATTGGCCGTGTCGCTTTATCTGAACAAGGCGCAACCAATGTTAAAGCAACGCAATTAAAAGGTTTAGCTGATAAAGATACTGTGGAGCGGAATCGCCAAGCAGAAGCGAAGAATTCAGCGAAATCCGGCAAAGGCACTTCAGGACGTTCGGAAGCTCAGATCCGACAAATTCTGGAAGCCAACAAAAGCAGTTTGTATACGCTGTATAACCGCGCACTTCGGCAAAATCCGTTATTACGCGGCAAGGTAGTGTTTGAATTATTGATCACTCCGCAAGGAACGGTCAGTGCAGTAAAAATTGTGCAGTCAGAACTTGGTGATGCCAAATTAGAACGTCAATTGCAACTTCGTTTGCAAAGCGTGCAGTTTGGACCAGCCAATGTGAGTTTGACGCGCTCGCAATGGACTATTGAATTCCTGCCGGGTTAACGGCAGGTTTTTAGATAACAGCAGTGATGTATCGCTGGAGGTGGAACCGTGAAAAAAGTCAGTCAGAGCATCGTGTTACTTAGCGCCCTTGCGCTCAGTTTTGCGGTGAACGCCGGCCCGTTAGAACAGGCCAAACGCATGCATGACCGCTTGGCTGGGGTACCAGCTGACGCTGCAACCTTAGATCAAATGTCGCAATTGATTGCCGCAGGTAATGCAGTTGCGGCTGCCGATTTAGCGATGCAGCATCCGGACTTCTATCGAACGACCTTGAAGTTGTTTGCATCACCAGCGACCAACCGCGATCTTGACGTGTTTGAGCCGTTAAACGATTACACCGCGACGGTGATTGGTTTAGTGCGGGATGACGTCGATTTTCGTCAGATATTACAAACCAACGTCTTGTATGTTGGCGCGGACGGGCTTGGCTTGCCGCCTTATCAGACCAATAACAACGAGCATTATCTGGCACTCGAGCGTCAAGCTGTCGATTTGAAAACGCATTTAGTGGCAAGGCCTCAAAGTGCTTTAACCGGTATTCCGGATGCGGCAACTGCAGGGGTAATGACCAGTCGTGCTGGCGCCAAAGCGTTCTTTTACCTTGGCACCAACCGCGCCATGCTGCGCTTTACCTTGATGAGTCAGCTTTGCACTGATTTAGAGCCGCTAAAAGATATTAGCCGGCCAGTGGATCGCATCCGCCAAGACGTCAGTCGCAGCCCAGGTGGTGACAGCCGGATCTTCAACAACCGCTGTGTCGGTTGCCATGCCGGTATGGACCCATTAGCCCAAGCCTTTGCTTATTACGATTACAAGTTTACCGATGCCGACGGCAGTAATGGCGAAGTGTTTTATCAAGCAACAGGCACCACTTCGACCGGTAGCCGCGTGCAGCCGAAATACCATTTTAATGCGGGTTCATTCCCTTATGGTTTCCAAACACCAGATGATCAGTGGGAGAACTACTGGCGGCAGGGACCAAACGAGGCATTAGGTTGGGATCCAGCATTGCCAGGCAAAGGTCAAGGCGCGAAAAGCCTCGGCCAAGAGTTAGCAAGCAGCACTGCCTTTGCGCAGTGTCAGGTGAAAAAGACCTTTAAAACCGTCTGTTTGCGTGACCCTGAGTCAGCGGCCGATGTGTTGCAGGTGAATCAACTGACCAGCCATTTCCGTGCTGGTGGCTACAAACTGAAACAGGTGTTTGCCGAGACGGCCGCCTATTGTATGGGGAACTAATGATGAAGTACTTACTCCCTAGCTTCTTGCTGCTTGGCCTAATGGGCTGTGGTGGCGCTGATGTCGAAACGCAGGCTCCGCCAACAGTTCCGCCAGTGGTTGGCGATTACTCTGGTCCAGCGCCACAAACTGCCGATATTCAGCAATATAAAACAACCTTTTGGGATAATGTGTCGCCAACTAACCGTTGTGGCAATTGCCACGTACAGGAGAAAACGGCGCCAGCATTTGCCCGCAACGATGACGTTAATTTGGCCTATGCGGCAACTTTGCCGTTGGTGAATTTGGCTGATCCTGCGAGCTCGAAAATTGTACTTAAAGTTGGCGGTGGTCATAACTGCTGGCTGGCCAGTGCCGCAGCTTGTGCCGATACCATGACTCAGTGGATCAGACTGTGGGCGAACAGCACCGAATCCACCAGTTCTAAAATCACTTTAATCGCACCAATAACTCGTGATGTTGGTTCTAGTAAGTCATTGCCGGACAATTCGTCGCTGTTTGCCACTCACGTTTATCCAATTGTGACTGAATATTGTGCTGGTTGTCATACGCCAACGTCGGTGCAAGCGCAGTCACCATTTTTCGCCCATTCGAACGTGGATACTGCTTATGATGCAGCGAAGCCGCTGATTAACTTAGATAATGTTGAGTTGTCACGCTTTGTTGCTCGTCTAGGTAACGAGTTCCACAACTGCTGGTCAAACTGTACGCAAAACGCGCAAGAAATGCGGGCAGCGATCCAACAAATTGCCAACGCAGTGCCTGCTTCTACCGTCGACGCTAGCCTAGTGCCTTCTAAAGCGCTGCGCTTGCCAGATGGTTTAGTGGCGTCCAGCGGTGGTCGTTTTGAACGTAATCAAATTGCCTTTTACCAATTTAAAACCGGTGAAGGCGCCATTGCTTATGACACCTCGGGTATTGAGCCTGCAGCAAATATGACCTTGCAAGGCGATATCAGCTGGATCACCGGTTGGGGCATTCAAATCAACAGCGGCCGTGCGCAAGCAACCACAACGACCAGCAAGAAACTGTCGCAGCTCATTAACGCCACTGGCGAAATGACCGTCGAAGCTTGGGTTATTCCTGCGAACGTTTCGCAAGAAGGTCCGGCAGCTATTATTAGCTATGCTGGCAGTAACATCAGCCGTAACTTCACGCTGGGCCAAACGCTCTACAACTATGATTTCTTGTTACGTAGCCAAGCGACCGGTTTTAATGGCGAACCTGCACTCAGTACCCCTGATGCTGCGGAATTGCTGCAAGCAACTTTGCAACATGTGGTCGTCACGCAAGATTTAACCAATGGCCGGCGTATTTACGTCAACGGCGCAGATAGCGGTGTGCGCGCAGCGCCAAGTCCGCTGGTGAACTGGGATGATACCTTTGCGCTGATGGTGGGTAACGAAGCCAATGGTAATCTGCAGTGGCAAGGTGCAGTGCGCTTATTGGCTATCCACAATAAAGCGCTGACGCTAGCGCAAATCAAGCAAAACTATGATGTCGGTGTTGGCCAGAAATTCTTCCTACTTTTTGGGGTAGGGCACTTGGTGAATCTGCCGCAAACCTATGTGATGTTTGAAGTTTCGCAGTTTGATAACTTCTCATACTTATTTAACCAGCCGCGTTTAGTGAATTTGGACGGTAAGCCACTGCCAGCAAGTTTGACGATTGAAGGTATGGCGCTTGGTTTAAATGGTAAAGAAGTGACAACCGGCCAATCTTGGCTCAAACAACAATTTGTAGTGCCCTCGGCAACGGATTTAAAAGAGCCGGTGATGCTGTCGAGCCAAGGCACAATCATTGCTGCTGAAAATGGCACCGCGAATGATGAGTTCTTCTTGTCCTTCGGCCGGATTGGCGAGTTTACTCATGTTCGTGTTGAAGCCAGTTATCCAGAGCAACAAGTACTTGCCGAGTCGTCACAATCTGCCGATGTTGGCCTACGTACCTTCGCGAAAGTTCATGCCAGTATGAGCCAACTGACGGGTGTACCACAGCAACAAACTAAAGTTGCTGGTGTGTATCAAACCATCATTCGCCAGCTACCATCTGACGCGAGTATCGATACCTTTATTTCTGCACAGCAAATGGCGGTGACGCAACTGGGCATAGCTTATTGTGATGCCGCGATTGAAGATGCCACTATTCGCAACCAATGGTTCGGCAGCTTTAGTTTCACTGGCGCGCCTTCGGTGGTGTATGCGCCGGCTGGACGCGCGAGCTTTATCGATCTGTTATTGGATCGATTACAGCCGCGGTCGCCGCAAAATAGCGCGCCGCGCGCAGACACTGAAACTGAAGTGAGTGCGTTAATTGACAGACTCAGTGCTTGTGGTGCTTCTTGTAGCAGCGACCGCAGCAAAACTATCGCTAAAGCGGCTTGTACTTCGGTATTGGCGAGCGCAGATCTGCTGGTGCAGTAAAGGAGAATTGCGATGAGAACTAAAAAAGCATTACACCCAGATGCACCTTTATATTTCCCTGATCACCGCAAACCGGTATCACGTCGGGACTTTCTAGGCTTAGGCATGGGAGTCGGTGGCGCAATTCTGACTGGCGGCTCTGTGCTTGGTATGTTTGCCAATCCAACCAAGGCTTATGCCGATCTATCGTCAGATCTGCAAGCGTTAAAGCAACAATGTGGCATCGCCGTACAAGGCGCCGGTAAAATCCCGTTTATCTGCTTTGACTTAGCAGGTGGCGCCAATATTGCCGGTTCAAACGTGTTAGTTGGCGGTGGCGGTGGACAACTCGACTTCTTGTCGACCCAAGGCTACAGCAAGCTTGGACTGCCGGCCGATATGGTGCCTGGTGCGACCAATGCTGCCGATCCGGTCAATGGTTTTATCAATTCTGAGCTTGGCTTACGTTTTCACAGCGATTCGGCCATGTTACGCGGAATTTTAGAGAAAACCGCGACCACCACCAGAGCGGGCACTAGCGGTACTGTAGTACCCAGCCAGTCGGAAAATGACACCGGCAATAACCCACATAACCCGATGTATGCTATCGCGAAATCCGGTGCTGATGGCTCGTTATTAACCTTGGTTGGTTCGCGAAGTTCAGACTCTGGCGCGAACTCGATGACGCCGCCGGAATTCTATAATCCAGAATTACGTCCGACTAAAATCGATCGGCCAACGGATGTTACGGGTTTAGTCGACGTCGGTGATTTGTTTGGTTTGCTCAATCAAAGTGATGCTGTCGCGGTGATGGAATCCATTCAGCGCATTAGCGACAAAAAGATGGGGCAATTAAATACCCACATTAGTCGCAACGACGTGATTCAAGATTTAGTGCGTTGTGGTTACGTAAAAAGTGCTGATTTAGCCGACCGTTTTGGTAATCCTGCCACCTTAAATCCGTTGGCGGATCCGGATATTGTTGGCGCGGCCGGTATTTTCAGTACGGCTGAATTTAACAGTGATGGCGAATTCCAAAAAACAGCCTCCATTATGAAGTTGGTGGTGAATGGTTTTGCTGCTGCAGGCACTGTCACCATGGGTGGTTTTGACTATCACACTGGTGAGCGTGGTACTGGCGAGCTTCGCGATTTACGTGCGGGCCGTTGTATCGGCGCTTGTTTGGAATACGCCGCAAGACGCGGTCAACCGTTGATGATTTACGTCTACAGCGATGGCTCACTGGCAAGTAACGGCCGGATTGATAGTTCAGTCGATGGTCGAGGTAAAGGCGAATGGACCGGGGACAACTCATCCACCGCAGCGGCTTTTTGGTTGGTGTACAACCCAGCGGGCCGCCCTTTATTGTTAGGCAGCACAGTGGCCGAACAAGAACGCCGTCAGCAATTGGGCTTTATGCGCAGCGATGCGTCGGTAGAAACCGGCTCGTCGGTTGCCGCCAATAACGTCAACCTGCTGGTGCAAACCGTGTTGCTGAACTACATGGCGCTACATGGAGAGCAGAGCCGCTTTGCGCAAGTGGTGCCATTTCATGGCTTAGGCAATGCCGCTAGTATGGACCGCTTGACCTCGTTCCAGCCGATATTTACTGGCTAGGGATCGGTTGCTAGCGGAGAGTTGCTAGCGCTTAACAGTTAGCACTCAGTAGGCAGATTAAGTAGATAAATCAAAGGCGCGATATTCGCGCCTTTGTTATTTTTTGAGTCATGAGAGTACGTTGCCTGTTTTTTTAAGCTTTTATTCTGTCTGGGCTCTCATTCTGTCTAGGCAATCATGTTGTCTGGATGGACGTTATTTGCCACTAGCCTTTGCAACAAGTTTACCCAGACGTTCATCAACATTTTCACCGCTAAGATCTGGATAAAACTGCAAAAGCACGGCCTTCGCTGATTTGCTGCATTGCTGCTCATAGCATACCTCATCGATGCTGGCACCGTGGCGAAGCAGCATGATGGCGTTTTCATCTTGCCCAGAGAAAAGTGCGAAATGTAACGGTGTTAATTGCGAGGTCGTTACCGCATTTACAGCAAAACCGCGCTTAATCAATGCCTCAATAATATCGGGCGATGCTTTTGTCGCTGCAAGATGCAACGCCGTTGCGCCAGTGACGGTTTTAAATTGCAGTACGGCAGGGTCTTTGAGGAACTGCAGCGCTAATTCAGGTTTGCGCCACTCCAAAGCTTCGGCCAATTTTTCGCCAATCGAAATATTTAGCGTCTGAATATCTGGGGTGAAATCTAACGTTTTGATTTGATGCTCCACCTCGCCGCCGATAATTAATTGCTCGGCTTGATATTCATGCGGTGGAATTAACAGATGATAAAACTCGCGCTGACCAGGGTTTAAGAGACGTCCTGCGAGGTCATAATAAGACCCAGAGCAGGGATCAATAAACTGTTGTGCTCGAAATTCGATTTTACAACCAAAGTAACTACTCACACCGAGCAGCACGACAATATCTGCGCGTAGCGAGCGCAACGGCATGGCATTCAGGCGCTGTGTCTCGGCCATCAACACTGAGGCCATTCTGTTGTTGTGCGCTTTTGCCATATTAAGGGAAATCTGTGCTAGATAGTCGTCATCAGCTGCATTTGTTGTTGACTGTCGCAACTGAGTAATTTCATCTGCAGTTCTTTTGTAAACCAGAACCGGCCACCCATGCCATTGCAGGTATTGTACTTCCCCAGCTCGCAGCTTGCTGACATCCAGCGATGCTGCGTTGGCAACAATTGATAATAAAAACAGCGTGATAAGTAGTAGTTTACTGGTAAGTCGCATAGTTCCTACAATTGTTCCTGTCGATGGAGAGTGGAAGCGAACGTTTGGCAAGCCGTGAAAATTTAATGGTATTTCAGTTATGTTTAAATAACAATAAATTAAAAATGTGATGTATGAGCAATCCATGACTCTGACCAATTGATTGCTAAAAAATATAAATGGGAAGTAGGCTAAATGATTCGAAAATTGCTATTGCTGCTTGCGCTCTCGGGTTGCGCTAGTCACAAAGCTGAGGAGTATTTGCCGGTTAATTACAAGGATTTGTATCTTTATCCAGAAAAATTCGACAACCAAAAGGTCGAGATAGAAGGGGATGCAACCTATCTTTACGGATTTCATGTTTTCTTAGGTAATCGCACAATAGATGATTGCAAAAAAAGTCGCTTATGTTTGGATATGGGGGGCTGGCAAACTCCCACAGAACTCCAATTCCGAGAAGGTAGGCCCGAATGCCATCGCATCAAAGGCGTTTTTCATTGGTATCAACCTAATACCATGATTGTTGGGAATAATTACAGCTCTGTCGGACAGTTAATGATCTCAGATTCTCGGCCATGTACTTTGTGATTTGCTATGTAAATGAATCACAATACCTAAGTTTTCGGAGCTTGCTAACGTGAAGCTATTAACCATTATTTTTGCTGCACTTGTTTTAAGCGCTTGTCAATCTAAGCAAAATGAACGCCTTATCCGGATCCCATTATCGTCAATTGCACCGGGTATTGTTCTCGTTGAGGTGCCTTCAGGACAATTTTCGATGGGGTGCAATTCCGGAGATACTGAATGCTTGAAAGCAGAGAATCCAAGTCACACCGTTAATG
Source organism: Gammaproteobacteria bacterium (assembly GCA_017302255.1). GTDB lineage: Bacteria > Pseudomonadota > Gammaproteobacteria > Enterobacterales > Alteromonadaceae > Pararheinheimera. The sequence continues at coordinate 11,121 of JAFLDV010000044.1, forward strand.
TTGAAGCTTTTAGCATCAGCGCTACAGAAATTACCTTTGCCCAATACGACTTATTTGCAGTAGACACTGATAGACCGCTACCAGATGATGAAGGCTGGGGGCGAGAGAACCGTCCAGTGATCAACGTATTCTGGGATGATGTAGTTGCCTATACCGAGTGGCTAAGTGCCAAGACAGGTCAACATTTTAGGCTGCCAACCGAAGCAGAATGGGAGTATGCGGCCCGTGCCGGAACTTCAAGCAAATATAATTTTGGTGATAGCATTGATTGCTTAAAGACAAATTATGACGGGGCGAAATGTCCTGAGCGTAGAGTTGATGACAGTCTAAAAGGAACTATGCCGGTCGGGAGTTACGGTTCGAATGCTTTTGGTTTGTACGATACTCATGGCAATGTCAGTGAATGGACACTTGATTGTTGGACTGATGATTATTCGAACTCTCCAAATGACGGCACTGCCAATTATAGTGGTGATTGTGAAGTAAGAATTACGCGGGGAGGGAGTTGGTCAGCCGACGCCAAGGCAGTTAGGACGACAGACAGATCGTTTGAAATAAGGCATGCAACAGACAAAACAGTTGGCTTTCGCATCCTGTTAGACGAAAGTAAGCCTGAACAGTCATCAAAGCGTTAGTGATATTAGCGCGATAGAGCTGCGTGATGTGGTAATAAGTTTTTGTCTAAATTCAAAAATTGGCAGATAAACAGTCTGCACAAACTCCGTTGCAGGCAGTGCAATTTATTGCTAGCCACAACACACTAAGTTTCATTTGACCTTGTTACTACAAAAGCAAAACTAGAGAAAAACAACAGCCTTGTTTTTCTCTGTGGCGTGATCACTCGGCACTTTGCTGATTATGGTTTGACTTTCAATTCGTCATGGACAGTTTTGACCCCATCCACGGCGCGGGCTATGGCCAGAATTTGCTGGATCTGCTCCTTGTTATCAACCTTGCCGGTTAAGCGGACATCGCCTTTGGTAGTCACGACCACGATGTTAAAACCGCTAAACGCATTGTCCATGACGATGGCAGATTTCACTCGTTTAGTGATGTCCATGTCATCGTACGTCATGCCACCAACCTGCCGAGGAACATCAACGGCCGTAGTATCTTTGGTTTGCGCAAAAGCCAAGGGGGCTGCGCACAGCATCACCACAACTAAAGACAAAATGCTGGTGCGGGTAAGAAGTTGAATATTCATCTGAAACTCCGGAATTTGTGGGTGATTTGCAGTAATTAGTTTACCCACAGCGACAGGATCTTCTGTTCGACAGCGAACGGATTGACGAATTAGTTTAATAAGCCGGCAAAGCTGCTATCGGCTGCTTTTATGCTGATGGTTCTTAAGATGTCCCGAGCATCAGTCGATGCTCGGTGATTCGCCGCGCTTAGTCGCGTGTAGCAGTGATTTGCCAACTCACTGCAAACCACTAGAAAAAAACAGCTTCCGATCTTTATTGATAAACACTGCTTCGTAGCCGGGGATTTGTTCAATCAGTGCCATGCCACGCTCTAAACCTAATACAAATAAAGTGGTGGATAAGGCGTCGGTTTGGGTGGCGTCGGCACCAATCACAGAGACACTCATCAACTCGCCTGGGCTTTCGCCAGTTTTCGGGTCGAGAATATGGTGATAACGCCGGCCATCTTCGATGAAATAGCGTTCGTAGTCGCCAGAGGTACTGATAGCACTATCGACCATCGGTAGCTGTGCGGCGTAACGATCTTCTTGTCTTGGGTGTTTGATGGCGACTAACCAAGGTTGACCCAGTTTGTCGCCCAGTAACCGCGTATCACCGCCAGCACTCACTAACGCATGGCGAATGCCCATGTTTGCCAAAATCTGCACCGAGCGCTCCACGGTGTAACCTTTGGCGATGCCGCCCAAATCGACTTTAACTCCTGGCTTAGCGTAATGCACTTGATTGTTTGGCAATAGCTCGACATAGCGGTAGTTGATCCACTGTTTTTGGCTGGCTAAAGTGTTGGCGTCAGGTTTTTTATGTTCGCGGTAGTCAAACTGAAATCCGACCGAGGCAAAAGTCACATCAAAAGCGCCTTGACTTAACTCGGAAACGGCCGCGGCGCGTTTGAGTAATTGATACATTTCGCTGGAAACCGTCACAGGATGTTTGGCGGCATCCCGGTTTAATAAACTTAATTCACTTTGCTCAACCCATGGGCTCATCAGCGCATTGACTCGACTAAATTCGGCTTCCACTTTGGCAAATGCCTGCTGCGCTTGCTGCTCATCCGCAGCGTACACTTCGACATAAGCTTGGGTGCCCATCGGTTTAAAGCCGTATTGAAACCAATTGCCTGCGGCCTTTTGCGATGTTACTGCTTGCACTTGGGCTGCTTGTGTTGCAACGAATGGGACCGTTGCCGCAGTCGCGGCATTTCCTGCGCAAAAACCAAGCAAGCTAAAACCAAGCAAGCTAAAACCAAGCAAGCTAAAACCAAGCAAGCTAAAACAGCGAAGGGCTGATGCAGATAAATTCATGAGTTTCCACGATAAACCGACAAGATAATTGCGCTGATTTTCCCAGAGATAGCCGAGCAAGGGAAGTAAAGTTTATGCCCGCAGTAACTGCAAACCGCCATAGTTTTACCACCTTCTGCTTGGCAAAAGCATAGCGGTCGGCGAATTCGACCGATACAATGCCCGCCTAAGCTGTTAGGAAAGTTTCTGGGGTGAGTTTCGTGCAATTAGTAGAACTGGCTGCTGGGCCATTACAAAGCCACATTTCGCTGCGGGCAAAGCTGCAAGTATGGCCGGATGAATTGTATCGCCATGCCGAAACACTAGAAATCTTGGACTTGTCAGATAATGCTTTGAGCGCTTTGCCGGCTGACTTTTCCAAGTTTCAAAAACTACAGCGACTGTTTTTAACCAACAACCAATTTCGGGAAATCCCAGCGGTATTAGCTAGCTGTCCGAATTTACGGATGGTGAGTTTTAAAGGCAACCAACTAGAACAATTTGCCACAGGGGTATTTGCTGAAGCCTTGGAGTGGCTCATTCTTACTGACAATCAACTGACTGAATTGCCAGATGATTTTGGTAGATACAACCAGCTTAAAAAGCTTGCGCTGGCCGGGAATCGACTGTCTAAATTACCGAAGTCGATGCAACAGTGTCAGCAACTTGGCTTAATTCGGCTGTCACTAAACAACTTCAGCGAGTTTCCTTGTTGGTTATTCCGCTTACCCAAACTCGCATGGTTATCGCTTGGGGCGAATCCGGCGACGCCTGTTTCGGTGGCTCAGGCTTCGGTTGATCAAATCCCAACTCATCAACTTGCGGATTATCAATTACAACAGCAAATTGGCATTGGCGCATCCGGGGTGATTTATCAAGCGTTGTCGCCCAGCCAGCAATTGGTGGCAGTGAAAATGTTTAAAGGCTGGATAACCAGCGATGGTTGTCCGCGCGACGAACTGGCAAACTATTTAAATGCGGGGAATCACCAGAACCTCATACCAATTTTGGCGGCGCTGGCTGACGAGCAGGAGCCTGGTTTAGTGATGGCTCTTATTCCGAAGACTTTTGCAAGTTTAGGCCATCCGCCTTCATTCACTACTATCACTCGCGATACTTTCCCGCAGGGCTTAATCTATTCGCGGGCGCAAGTTTTGGGAATGGCGAGGCAGGTCGCTTCGGTGCTCGCGCACTTGCAAGTGAAAGGTATCGCGCACGGCGACCTTTACGCGCACAACATGTTAATTGACGTCAATCAGCAATTATTGCTCGGCGATTTTGGCGCTGCTACAGCGCTGGCGGCGTTACCAGCACAGCAACAACTAGATTTTAAGGCCTTAGAAGTGCGGGCTTTTGGCTATTGGCTAGCGGATATCTGTGGTTTAATGCCGGAAGTACCTGTTGATTTTATTGCACTTTATCAACAATGTTTGCAAGATGACGTGAGCGCACGCCCAGCAATACAGAGCATTCATCAACAACTTTTAGCGATGCAATAACGGAGAATCGACATGAAAAGGATTTTTACTGGCTGGTTGCTCGCCTGTAGCTTATTGCTACTGTTGGTCGGTTGTGATGCCGAAAAAGTGGATTATAGTGCGCGGCTATATCAAAAAGATCAGCTTAGTTTTCAGCATTTTGGGCACTGGACTATCGCATCGGATGAAGTTGCCGATGACGTCAGGTTTTTCTCGCTTGAGGGTCCGGCGGATATCATCATTGCCGGTCAAGTTTACTCCGCACAAGAACAGCTTTTGATGGACGATTTTGTCCGTTGGTACTCAGAGGCCTTTGCTAAGGAATTACCTTTTGGCAAGGTCATCGATGTGCGCTTTTCTGAGTTGGTAAAAACCGTGGGGGATACTGCGCATAGCGGTGTGCGGGAAGACTTTGTGGTGGAACTTTTGGGTCAGCACATTCCATTTAGTCGCGAATATCTGATGCTCGAAAAAAACGACAAAGTATTGTTTTTGATGTATCAGTCGGAAGATAGCGAATACGAAAAAGGCCAAGACTCGTTGAATTTACTGTTAAAGTCGGTGCAGTTTTAACGAGAGTAAAGTTAGTGGGCGATCCGAAAACGTTGGCCGCCGGCATTCTTTGCTTGGTACATAGCAATATCTGCTTGATGTAAAAACTCAGCGGCATTTTGCGCAAGATTAATGTAATAAGCGATACCAATACTCGCACTTATCACACAGCTGTCAGCGCCAAATTGCAGCGGATTTGCCAGTTCATGCAAAATTTTCTCGGCGATTTGCTCGGCTTTCGCGCATGCATCAGCACCATCTAACAAAATCACAAACTCATCGCCACCTAAACGGGCAACGGTATCGGTTTCTCTGACCGAATGTTGCAGCCGCTGCGCCACGCTCACTAAAGCTTGGTCGCCAGCTTGATGGCCGTAGCTATCGTTAATGGTTTTAAACTTATCCAAATCGATAAACATTAAGGCAATTAATGCGGCATTGGTCAGATGCTCCCGGCGCGACCGTGCGATCGCTTGTTGCAAACGGTCGAGAAATAACTCGCGGTTCGGTAGACCAGTTAAGCTGTCATAAAAAGCGATTTTTTGTAGGTTATTCAACATCATTTTATGTTTAGTGATATCACGAGCCACCGCAATACGTACTTGTTGTTCCGGGATCCAGCGCGCACTCCATTGGATATGCACAATTTCGCCATCTTTGCGGATGTAGCGATTTTCAAAGTCAGTTTTATGAGCTCCCGCCATAATATCGCGAGCGGCTTGCAAGGTTCGTTCGCGGTCGTCTGGATGCAATAACTCCAGCATAGACCGACCAAGCAATTCCTCAATTTTGTAGCCAAATAACCGCTCGCAACCGGCGCTTAATTGCAAAAACCGGCCGTCTTTGTCGACAACACAAATCGCCTCTAGAAGCTGATCGATATAATCATTCAGACTTGAAAACATCCTGTTAGCTCCGCTATCGGTTGCTTTTTCATCCAAGGATGACTGTAGATTTAACTTAGCAATTTTTTGCATATTTCGCGCGGAATTTCCCTAAATTTAGGTCAGGTTTTGCCGGTATTTCGAGCAACATTAGCATAGATTGATGTAAAAGGTTGCTTGAATTCAGGACTAAGCTTGCATCTTCATGGCAGATCCGTATGGTAGAGATTAAAGTAGGTTGGTTACATTTGTTAGGGCAGGCATGATTAGTAAATTCTACCGAGGTACCGCTGGGGTGTTATGCGATGCTCTACTGGTGAATGCTTTTGCTGCGCTTAGCCGTGAAGTCGGGCGCCCTGCGTTAATTTCTGCCGTTTTGGATGTGTTAGAGGCCGTATGCCCAACTGATTCAAGCGGCGCGCTGATCATTTACCGGCAACAAAAACCATTTAGTTTATTGCACCGTTTTCACCCTGTGGCAAGGCAGGTGGATGCCGACATCTATTCAACCGGCCCTTATGCACTAGACCCACAATATCGACTGTTTTTAGGCGGTTGCCCAACAGGGGCGTATTGGCTTCGAACTATTGCGCCGGATGATTTTTATTCCAGCGAATACTATGTGACTTTCTATTCTAAAACTGGGGTTGCCGACTCCATTGATGTGCTATGGCGTATTGATGAAGATACCGCCATAGTATTTTTTATGCAGCGCAACATTCATAGCAATGACTTCACCGCGGCCGATGTTGCTGCGCTTGATTTAATTCTGCCTGTCGTTGATGCCGCACTGCAGCGACATTATCAGCTGACACAACTGCCAAAACGACAGGCACAGGCGATTGCTGAAGACAAAACGCATTTGCAGGTTGAATGTACCTTAAATAATTTCGCGAGTTCGCTGCTGACTCCACGCGAGCGTGATGTGCTGTTGTATATGTTACGCGGATACTCTTCAGCACTCACCGCAGAAAAATTACAAACCTCCGACGGTACGGTAAAAATCCACCGGAAAAACATCTACCGCAAACTGGATATAGGCTCTCAGGCCGAATTATTCTCTTTATTTATCAACTGTATTCCCTTCGCTCGGCCCGATGAGCAGTCAGATCCATTGCAGTTTTATCAGCAATCACACGAAGCCACCTCTTAGACTTAAACCACAGGTCTATTGCTAAAGGAATAGACGGCAGTGCTTGGCCGTCCTTTAGCGCTAATTCCTTATCCCCAAAAGGATATATAACAGGGACTAGCATGGCGCTATTATCCTATGATGGTCGAAAAATAGTCAGCGGTGCTGGCGACTCATCGCCATAACTACTTAGGCAGCCAAAGTAATCCGACTTTTATTGGTCGAGATGGCAGCAAAATCCGGGAATGACTCAATAACAACATAAGACAGAAAAAATCTGTCAGCGCTGGAGCAGCAGCATGAAAACGCAACAGTTAAAGAAATTTCAGCGACCTGTCCTTGTCGTGCTTATTGCTATCGCGCTTGGACAAAACATGGCGTATGCCGATTTATCGGTCGGTTCGATTTTTGGTCAGGCGCAATCTGGCGCAGTGGTCAACGTAGTGAATGTCGATACCGGATTAAAACGCAGTCTAACCACCGACAGTAACGGCCGATTTAGTTTTTCGCAGTTACCAAGTGGCCGTTATAAAGTCACCAGTAATGGCGTCGACCGCGAAGTTCAGGTCGCGCTAGGCACTGGCACCTCAGTGAATTTTAATGCTGATGCGACAGAACACATTAGTGTCGTCGGCTCGGCAATCAACCCAATTGATACCTCGTCGGTTGAATCAAGCACAGTGTTAACTGCCACGCAACTGGAGATGTTGCCGGTAGGGCGGGACATCAGCGACGTAGCATTATTAGCGCCAGGCACTGTGCGTGGTGACTCAGGTTTTGGCAAACTGGCATCCTTTGGTGGTTCGTCAGTTGCGGAAAACGGTTATTACATCAATGGTTTTGATGTCACCAACGCGCGTACCTTTTTATCTTATGGCCGAGTGCCTTTTGACGCCATCGGTGAGCAACAAGTCAAAACCGGTGGTTTTGGCGCTGAGTATGGCAGAGCACTAGGCGGCGTGATTAACATCGTCACTAAACGCGGCACTAACGATTGGGAATTCACCGCATCTAGTGTGTGGACGCCATCCTCGTTGGCGGGTCATGGTAAAAATGTGGTGAGCCGCAGTGGCACTGCTGGCGAGCGTGACTATTACCTTGCTTATCGCAGCGACGATTTTAGTGATGAATTGTCTTATAGCTTGTCAGGTGGCGGCGCCATTATTGAAGACAAATTGTTCATCTATTCACTAGTCGAAGGGAAACGCGATACCAGCGAAACCTTCACCGCCGATCGCAGCCAAACCAGCGAAAACACTTCACCAAACGCCTTGCTGAAACTCGATTGGTATCTGAATGATAACCACATCATCGAGTTCACCGGTATTCGTAATGTCGAAGAAACCGACTACGAAATCTTTGAAAATCCAGAAGATGCTTATTACACCGGGGCGCACGGCACCTATCGTACCGGCTATACCGAACGTAGTGGCGGCAATATCTTAATCGGCAAATACACCGGCCATATCAACGAAGATCTGACGATTGGCGCGATGCTCGGCCAGTTAAAAACTGACGCGGATTATGTCACGCCAGATCCGTTGCCAGGCAACGACTGTCCATTGGTTGACGTGTACGATCAGTCTACTGATGACATCATTGATGTCGGTTGTTGGAATGAAATCAACGTGCGCACTTTAGGCTTTGGTCCAGATACTGATGAGCGCCGTGCCTTGCGCTTAGACGGTGAGTGGACTTTGGATAATCATGTGCTGCGCTTTGGCTATGACAGCGAAACATTCACGTCAAATCGCGCTGGTCTGTCGTATTCCGGTGGCGTGTTCTACCGTATTTATACACCAGTTGATTTTGACGACAGTTGGAACGGCGAAGATGTGCCAGCCAACGCGCATATTTATCGCAAACGTACCCGTAATTCACCATCGGGCAAATACGAGGTAAAAAATACCGCGTTTTATATCGAAGATAGCTTCCAAGTGACCGATGATTTGATGCTTTACGCTGGCCTTCGCAATGAATCCTTCGACAATCTAAACGGTGATGGTGTGTCTTTTGTCGATGCGAAGAATATGTTGGCACCACGCTTAGGTTTTGCTTGGGATGTAGACAGTGATGGTCGCTCAAAACTGTTTGCCAACGCCGGTCGCTATTTTATTCCTATCGCGGCTAACACCAACGTGCGCGCTTCGAACTGGCAATATGTCACCACCGAGTATTACCTGTTTGATGGCGCGGTCGACCCAGTGACCAGAGCGCCGGTGAACGTCGGCACTAAACTTGGCGATACCCTGACCAGCGGTCGCAATACGTCACCAGATCCGGCAACTGTTGCATCCGCTGATTTGGAGCCGATGTTACAGGACGAAATTATCATCGGTTATCAACGTGAACTGACCGATAACTGGACCGGAGGCGTCAAATACATCGCGCGCGAAGTGAAAAATGGCGTCGACGACTATTGTGGCCGCCAAGCCTTCATCGATTTTGCTGAAGATCAGGGCTACACCGATTTTGACGCGGACACGCTAGCGACTTGTATCATTGTAAACCCTGGCCGTGACTTAGTGATGGACATGGATGTGGCCGCTGACGGCGTGCTCAAACGGGTGACAGTGCCAAATAGTTATTTGCAACTTGCTGAATACAAACGGACTTACCAAGCTTTAGAGTTCTTCTTTGAACGTGGCCAACAAGATGGCTGGTTCTTGCAGGGAAGTTATGTTTTAGCCAAAAGCAAAGGTAACAGCGAAGGTTTGGTCAACAGCTGGCTTGAGTCAAAATCTCCTGGCTTAACCAACGACTTTGACCACAAGGTTTATGTCGATGGCACTGACGGCTATTTGTCGAATGACCGCCGCCATACCTTCAAATTGTTCGGTGGCTATGAAGTCACCGACGAAATTGAATTGTCTGCCAATCTGTTAGTGCAATCCGGTCGGCCACAAAGTTGCTTTGGGTATGCGCCATTTGATGTTGATGATCCAGAGTATGAAGTGTTCGAACGTTACGCCGCATCGACCTTATATTGTCGAAATGCCGAAGGCCAACAAGTGTTAATGTCACGCGGTAGCTTTGGTCGCACGCCTTGGACTTACAACATCGATGCTGGTTTGTCGTATGAACCGAATTGGGCCAAAGATCTGTTGATGCAAGTGAAGATCTTTAACCTATTCAACGTGCAACAAATTACTGAACGTAATGAAGCTGGTGATTTATCGTTGGAAGATGAAGGGCAAAACCCAGATTTTCTCAACGACGTGAATTATCAAACGCCGCGTTATGTGCGCTTTAGTGTGCGTTATTCGTTCTAATAGCGAAAGTCCTGCCGCCTAAGTTCCTGCCGCGTGCTTGCGGCAGGAACTTAGACAAGTAGCGAGTGCGGGAGCATGTGTTGCGCTTGGCATTTGTCGACTGATGTTGTTGATTGATTTTGTGGTAAGAAGGTCCGGTTACATGCAATCCATGGGAAAGTTTGGAGCACAGTTAATGCGCTGGCTACGCAGTAGTGTGCTGTTTGCATTGCTGACATCGGGCATGGCATGGGCTGCAGACGAAGGGCCGAAAACTACTGCGGTTGCCAACCTAGTCACTCCGCAGGCCCAGCTCAAAAAAGATATTTGGTTATTTGGCGGTGGTGAGCCGCTTTGCTCAAGCGTCGAGCCGCAGTTTTGTGCCCCGGACAAACAAGCCGAGGCAGAAGCTTATTTTCAGCAAACAGAAGCTTTTCGTTCGAAACGTTTTTTGTTAAGCACCCAGGGGATTGCGACCCTTGAGCAATTCAAGCGATGGCCTGCCAACGTCTCGAAACTAGATGCGGTGTTGCAACAAATTTCCAAACAGCGAATTGAGGGGCTGTCAGTGGAACCTCAGGCGCAATTTAATGAGGCGGCTTGGTATGAATTCTGGAAGCCATTAAATCTTACTGATGACGAACAAAACTTGATTGATGATGTCTTTGAACTGCGCCAGTTAAAACGTAACGGTTCGCCGAAAATTATGCAGTTGTATTTCAACGGCCATCAGCCTTATGTGCAGCAGATGTTTAAAGATTTTATTGAAGCCGCTCGTCAACATAGCCAATTGCCGACTACAACTCGGCCGAAATTGCTGCTGATTACGTCATCCTCCAACGATCCATTGCAGTGGGTCGATTATTATTTGCAGCATTTTAATGCCGCTGGTGCCGACGCCATGTGGTTGCCCATTGAGCCTGCACTTGTGGCGCAATCGGCTGAACGAGATGCTTGCCTGACACTTAATCATCAGCGTTTTATCCATAACGGGCAATACAATAGAGCTGCGCATTATCCGGATCTGGCTGCTTATCAATTGGCCCTGTGTCAGCAACCTCGGCGCTTAGAGGCGCTCATCAATGAGGCTAATGCCATTTTTATTAATGGCGGTGATCAGTCATTAACCATGCGAAGCTTGCAGCTGCCATCGGGGGAGTTCTCGACGCTTGGCAAATTTTTACTGGCAAAGATTAATCAAGGGACGCCACTCGCTGGTTCAAGTGCGGGCACTGCCGTCCAGTCAGGGCATTCCACGCGCAATATTCCGATGATTACTGGCGGTCGCTCTGGTCCAGCTTGGCGACTAGGCGCCCTCAGCGACCAAGCTGATAGCCCATTATGCTATTTCCATCAGCGTTGTACCGCCAAGGCTGTTGCAGGGCAATTGACCTACAAAGCTGACGGCGGCCTCGGTTCTTTTAGTTTAGGTGTGGTGGATACCCATTTTCGCGAGCGAAATCGCGAAGGGCGTTTGTTGCGGTTATTGCTTGATAGCAACACTGCGTTTGGTTTTGGCGTTGATGAAGCCACGCTGTTACGCGCGCAGTTTGACTCGGAAAATAGTGCTCGCTTATCGGTGGCAGGGGCTGGCGGCGTCTGGATCATTGATAGTCGCAAAGCGACGCAAAATTACACTCGGCAATCGGCTAATGACCCGACTATCAGCGGCAGTGTGCGCGTTGCTAATTTAACAGCCACTCGATTATTAGCGGGTGATACGGCATCATTCTCACTGCAAAAGCAAGACGATATCGGTCTCAATGAAGTGAAATTACACTGTGACGATGTTGCTAAATCTGCAGAGCTTCGACCAGATCTGACTGCATATCAAGAAGATGCGGCGCTAATTTGGCAAGTCGGCACCACCAAACAAGCTTGTCAGCGTGCCGATGGCCGTTGGCGTTACACCAATTTGCCGCTGGCGGTGCAAGCACCGACCGAGCTCAATTCGCAACTACGATAAGCACGGCATAGCTGAGAGACAGTTGATGGACCAAACAAAAGCACCAAACAATCACCAAGCTGATCAGCCAGTCAGTACTACTAATCGAGGCTGGCAAATGCCAGATACCTTGTTAATCGTCTTTGCGGTGTTGTTGTTGTCCGCGGTGATGACGTTTTTTCTGCCGCGTGGCCAATTTGAAACTCAACTTGATCCGGAAACTGGTCGCCAGCTCCTAGTTGCAGGCAGCTACCAAGCCGAAAATTCCGGGACACCACAGCCCGCAGCGTTATTCGCCGATGGCGAGAAAACCGGGTTGTTAACCGCATTTTTTGATGGCATGACCTCGGGCAACCGCAACGGTTCGGCGATTGGTGTTGTGGTGTTTATTTTACTGGTTGGCGGCAGTTTTGGTGTGTTGCTGCACACTGGCGCAATCGACGAAGCATTAAAAATGCTGATAAGCCGCATGCAACACCGAGCAAGGTTACTGCTGCCAGTGATGGCGATTTTATTCAGTTTAGGCGGCGCTATCTTTGGTATGGGCGAGGAGGCGATGGCTTTTGCCATGTTGCTGGTGCCATTGGTCAGAATGCTCGGCTATGACGCTATTACTGCGGTGTTATTAACTTACGGCGCGACCCAAATTGGCTTTGCTACCTCTTGGATGAACCCATTTTCGGTAGCTATTGCCCAAAGTATCGCGGGTTTGCCGCCGCTGTCGGGTTCAGGCTTTCGCTTGGTGATGTGGTTGGTGTTTACGTTGATTTATACCGGCTGGTTTATGTGGCGCGCCGAGCGGCTGCGTAAAGCAAGCACTGAACCAATGGTGCCTTTGACCCTCAGTCATCAATTTGGTACTGGCCATTTGCTGGTAATTTTAATTCTGTTTTTTGGAATGGCCTGGGTAGTTTGGGGCGTTGTTGCCAAAGGCTATTACCTGCGGGAAATCGCCAGCCAGTTTTTCGTGATGGCCATTTTAGCCAGCATCGTCGGGGTGTTGTTTAAACTTAATCAGGCAAGGCTCAATGATTATGTCGACGCCTTTAAAACTGGCGCTAGCCAATTACTTCCTGCTGCTTTGGTTGTCGGGATTGCGCAGGGCGTGATTTTGATGCTGGGCGGAACTGCCGCCAATCAACCGACCATTATCAATACCATGTTACATCACGCCGCAGAACTTATTAACGGTCATGGCAGCATGCTGGCAGCCCAAGCGATGTTGGTATTTCAAAGTGGTTTTAATTTTTTCGTGACTTCAGGCTCTGGCCAAGCAGCGCTTACCATGCCGCTGATGGCTCCGCTTGCTGATTTGGTCGGGGTTACTCGACAAACTGCCGTGTTGGCCTTTCAGTTGGGCGATGGACTTGCCCATTTGTTTTATCCGACGTCACCGGCATTGATGGGAACTTTAGCGATTGCAGGGGTGCAGTTTAGTCACTGGTTACGCGCGATGTGGCCACTGTGGTTATTGCTGACCGGCATGAGCATCACCACCATGGCAATTGCCGTTTTGATTGGTTACTAGCACATTTAACAAGGCAGAGATTTTATGATTATTCGCATCAACAATGCAGAGGTTTATCAACCAACTGCGGCAGGTCAGCAAGATGTGCTGGTGGCCGGCGCTTTGGTTGCCGCTATTGGCAATGACCTCGGGATTGCTGGAGATTTGGTAGCGCAAGTGGATGCAACTGGATGCCTTGTGGTGCCTGGTTTTGTCGATTCGCTGGCGCACATCATTGGCGGTGGTGGTGAAGGTGGCTTTCGCACCCGTACTTCCGAAATGAATGTTGCAGATCCAATTCGAGCGGGAGTAACCACTTTGGTGGGTGTGCTTGGCACCGATGCGGTGACTCGCACTTTAACCAACTTATTGGCAAAAGCACGAGCGTTTGACGAAGAAGGCCTGACTTGTTATTGCCACACCGGCTCGTACCAAATTCCCGCACGCACTTTGTTCAATGATGTGATGGAAGATTTGGTGTTAGTCGATAAATTTATTGGCGTTGGCGAAGTAGCGATTGCCGACCATCGGTCTTCACAACCAACCTTGGATGAGCTGAAAAAACTGGCGGCGCAGGCAAGAGTCGGTGGCATGTTAGCGGGCAAGTCAGGCATAGTGAGTGTACATGTCGGCTCTGCACCGCAAGGGGTCGAGCAGCTGATGCAAGTGGCTGCGCAAAGCGATTTGCCGATCACCCAATTTTACCCAACGCATATCAACCGTAATCAACGTTTACTCACCCAAGGCTTTGAATACGTTGCAAAGGGTGGTTATATCGATTTCACCACCAGCACCACTCCCCATGATTTAGCGGGCGGCGAAATTAAATGCTCGGAAGCGTTAGCCCAAGCTGTGGCGCTTGGTGTGAATATTGCCAACATTACCTTTTCCTCCGATGCGAATGCTTCGTTACCAATGTTCGATGAGCACAACAATTTTATTGGCCTTGGCGAGGGGCGTATCGCCAGTTTATACGAAGAGTTCGTCGACTCGGTCAAACTCGGGGTGCCACTGGCTACCGCATTGTCGGTTATCACCAGTAACCCAGCGCGCATTTTGAAACTGCCAAGCAAAGGTAAAATTAGTGCGGGCGGCGATGCCGACTTAGTGCTACTTGACGCCAAAGACCTAACCATTCGTGCCGTGATGGCGCGTGGCGTTTGGTTATATTCAGATGGTACTTTAACCGACATCAAAGCCCGGTTTGCTCCCGCCTAATGGTGGGAGTGTTGTTTGAGTGCGCTGAAGTCAAGCTACAGCTCCTCGCGAGCACTAAATCACGCCTGGCTTTTGTGGTATACAGCTATTTTGTATAGTTCCCGTGGGAAATCGCAGCAATGCTGCATCACGTCTCCTTTGATGTGAAGGATCTTAAGCGTGCGGCTGACTTTTACGACGCAGCGCTTGAGCCGCTTAATCTGATCAGCTCGCTTACGTGCGCGAAAGGACTGATTTCGACGGCGAAGCAGTCAGCCAATTCTACGAGTCAGCAATCAGCCATGGCGGCACAGACAATGGTGCGCCCATCATCGACCCTCGCGGCTATCACATCGAAGCTGTCAGCAATGTTCAATTCTATTTGTAGTTAAAGCTGTTAGCTCAAGCTTGGTAGCTACTTTTCTGATGGCAATTGCTGCAGAATAAGAACAGAGTTAGAAAGAGTTTACGGGAGCGCGATAATGAAACTAATAAAAGTAAGTCTACTATTTAGCTGCTTAGTCGTTAGCTCAGTGGCAACGGGGACTGAAAGGATAATTGTTGCCGGATACGGTTTAGAAAATCTGCAGATGGATATCCAAGATGAGTGTCCGAAGGACACCATTTGCCCAAACTTGTGGTTTAGGTATGTTATCAACGTAAAAAAGGCGATAAAGGGCAATGCTGAGGGGCAGTTGATTGCCGTCAGAAAACAGCATGGAGAGCTTGAAATGGATAGGGGGGAAGTTTCCATCTTTATTCTCAGCAAAATTGATGACAGCAATTTACAAAAAAAATTAAATGCAGAATTTTACGTTGAAGAATACTCAAAACCAAAAACCGTGTATTGCTTCAATTCAGAGCTGGAACATATTGGTTTGGTTACTGAAGACGAGATTACCTACACTCCAAGTGGAATGTGGAAGACCCATTGCATAAAAGAAGATGAGTTATCTAACTGAAACTAAACGATTCCATGCCTGTATACAAAGATGGGAAGTGATATCAAGCTCCTGATATAAGCCCTCCACTTTTTGCGTTACCGATGGCGCCTGATTTCGATCTGAATTGAAAAGTTGATTGCCATGCACTGTCGTTGAAAAGTCGATGTCAATGCTTTATCCGCAATGCGATGAATTGCTGTTGTGGTTATGTTCCCCAACACTTGCAGAATATGGCGGTCATTTTTCACGGTCATTTTCTGCTATTCACTTGATCTACTTTGCTAATTTCTTCCCTTTATCGGGGAACTTCGGTTTTTATCTGGCATAAATCTGCTAGATTTACCTAAAGTATCATTTATGCACGGGTAATTTTTAATGAAGCGGTGTTTGGATTTTATGCAAAACAAATCGAGTAGTAGCAAATCCCCAAGTTCATTGGTTGTGAATGCGTTTTTGGCAATTGCCTTGGGTAGCTCTTTTGCGCTTACTGCCGTGGCCGCGGAAATTCCAACAGACCCAGTGCAAGTGATCCACGGCGATATGCGCCGGCATATTGCCGATAAAGCGCAGCTGCGGGTGTTAGCTGAAGGTTTTCAATGGGCGGAAGGGCCTGTAGTGGAAGCTAAAACCGGTGATGTACTTTTTTCTGACGTGCCAGCGAACAAGGTACACCGCTATAGTAGCAAATCTGGCTTGTCACTTTACTTAGCGCCCAGCGGTTATACCGGACTGTGGCCCGAGCGTAATCCAGGTCAAGGTGCTAATGGTCTGATTTTTAATCAAAAAGGCGAGTTAGTATTAGCGCAGCACGGCGACCGCTGCTTGGCTGTCTTAAAGGCTGAAGCGCCAAAACCGAGTTATCAGTGTATCGCGCAGCGTTTTGCCGAAAAGCTATTAAACAGCCCAAATGATGTGGTGCAAGCCAAAGATGGTAGTTATTACTTCACAGATCCACCATACGGCTTGACTGACGGTGATAAGTCTCCAGAAAAACAACAGCCGGTAAATGGTGTGTATCGGTTGGCACCCAATGGCGAAGTCACACTATTAGTCAGCGATTTGACCAGACCCAATGGTTTAGCATTCTCACCTGATGGCCAATTCTTATATATTGCGAATTCAGACCCCGCCGCGGCAAAGTGGTGGCGTTATCCGGTGCTCGCTGATGGCAAACTAGGTTCCGGAACATTGTGGTATGACGCGACGTCGTTGACGAGTTCGGAAGCGGGACTACCTGATGGACTCAAAGTTAAAAAAGACGGAACCGTTATTGCAACCGGTCCCGGCGGCCTTTGGTTTTGGAATAGTTCTGGGCAATTACTCGGCCGGGTTAAAACCGGTGCTGCCTCAGCGAATGTGGCATTGTCCAAGGACGAGCGCATTCTGTATATCACCGCTAGTCAGTATTTATTGGAAATTAAGCTAAAGTTCTAAGGGAGTCCGCGGTTTATCAGCTGTTTAATCAGTGGCGGATAGTTAAAAGCTTGAACAAGATTTAACAGGGATTGGCATTTTGCAGCAAAGTATCACAGAGCTCTTGTATATTTTTGTCAGCTTAATCATTTGCACCTCCGCGATAGCTTGGCTTGGGCTTGCTTATCCATTACGGATTGCTAGTTCTGCTAGCTTGCGTTTTGCCTTTGCCAATTTGATATGTTTGTTAGCAATTATGCTGACTATGCAGCGCACTGAAGCGGCAAGCTATTGGTTTTGGCATGTCGCTGATTTGCTGTTGCTCTTTGTGTTTATCATTTTCCGCTCTGGGGTCCAGCGTTTGTTTCGCCTCACGACATCGTTACGGATTGATTTATGGTTATTGCTGCTTGGTGCAGTGCTGTTTTTTAGTAAATCTCCCGGCGTAGACTCACGGCATTATTTTGGCATCGTGTTTTCTGGCTTCGCTGCTTGGTATTGCGCGATGTTGACAAAAGACGCCTTGATGGCGATCCGCCCGCAAATCAACGGGATCGCCGGGACAGTTTTGGCTATCCCTCCTGGTTTACTCACCATATTTTTCACGGCTAGACTACTGATTCTGTTATTGGCAGCTCCGCATGCCGCAGCACTTGCCGATCTGAACGCCGAATCTGGTCAGCAAATGCTTTGGTTTTTAGTTGCGCAAAGTATGCTGATGAATATTTCTATGTTTTCTGCGGCATTGGCCAAGCTAGTGGTGCGAATTAAACAACTAGCTGAGCGCGATATGTTGACCGGGATTG
>JAFLDV010000045.1 GCA_017302255.1 Gammaproteobacteria bacterium
ATCGTTCTGGAAATGCAGGAATATCTCGAAATTTTAAAGAGCCATTGATCATTCGGTCTCAGCAATGTCCGCTTTCATTGAAAAGCGCCGATTTAACCGAATCTCAGTGAATGTCCGCAATTGGCACAAAGCCACATTTTGAAGCAGTTATTCATTATTTACGATTTAAACGTTTTAGGAACTGCTACGAGAATAGAACTTTGATTTCAGTGGTAAGTTTGCTGTAACAAGCGGAGCGACAGATTTGCAATAACTGGTAAGGCGGAGTTGCGATTGGGTGGTGAATTAAATGCTATTAGTCATTTGCTAAAGTTTTCGCTAAGGTAGAATAATCAGAAACAAATTTATCGAGTTGTGATGAGCGCCAACAAAACACAAGCAACGGCTGCAGATGTCAGTGCCTATTTAGCGACTAAAGCTTCTGCTGCGCAATATGATGATTGTCAGGTTATCTCGGCCATGATGACCGAAATAACTGGCGAGCCCGCAGTGATGTGGGGGCCAAGCATTGTCGGATTTGGCCGTTATCAATACACCTACGAAAGCGGTCGAAGCGGCGAGTCTTGTTTAACCGGATTTGCGGTTCGCGGTCGGGAAATTGTCTTGTATTTAGTTGCTGAAGCTCCGGCGCAACAGGAACTACTTAGCGAGTTAGGACGACATCGAATTGGCAAAGCTTGCCTTTACTTAAAGAGTCTTGCTGACATCAAACAGCCGGTCTTGCGCGAGTTAATCCAAGGTTCGGTGCAAGCGATAAAGCTGCGTTACCCAGAAAAAACCTAGGCCTTCGCTTAATTTGCAGCTAAGAGTACTGACAAAGCCGTTGCGCTAATCCGCAATGGCTTTGTTGTTTCTAGAACTCCCAGCAATACGGCTATCAGCGCCAATTTGTAATGTCATTGACACTTTTCCTCTGAATGTTCTGCTAAAGGAATTTTCTCTGGCAAACTCGATCTTCACCTAGATGATGTCAAATTTTCAATTCTTTATGTTAGCTTTGCTTTACATTGAGTTTGCTGTGAATTACATTGAGTCATGAATTTATGACTGCTCAATGCCAACGGCGGCCTAGCGAAAGTAAAAAATCAGACAATTGAAGAGAGGGAAGATATGTCATATCGTGAAAGAGTTGCCTGGTTGTCATTGCTGACGATGCTATTAACTTTTGGCCCGTATTTTACATTGGTGGCCATAGAGTTTTTCCCTGATGCAAAGTTACCAGATTTTTTTCAGTTGTTTTGTTACGGAGTGACCGCTGTTTCTCAGGCGTGCCTGCTAGGTTTAGGGCACTTGTGGTTACGGCGTCGTTTTGCTCAAGAAGCGAAAGCCCCTTTGGACGAACTTGATTTGCAGATCAAACAACGCGCGCTGAGTATCGCTTATTATGTGTTAATGACCGGAATGATCATGGTTGGTGTCGTGATGCCGTTTACCGAACAGGGTTGGAAAATAGTGAATAGTGCATTATTTATGATTATCGTCGCAGAAGTAGTGCAACAAAGCATGGTTGTGCTCGGTTACCGACGGGTTGCATCATGAGCGGCACGCTAACCAACCAAATCCGCTTACTGCGCTTTATGCGCAATGAAATGTCGCAGGCTGAATTGGGTCAGCAGGTCGGTTTAACTCGGCAAACCATCGCAGCCATTGAGGCAGGTAAGTACGCACCTTCATTAGAAACAGCCTTTCGGATTGCTGGTGTTTTTGAGTTACCCCTTGAACAAGTGTTTCAATGGCAGCCAGTTACAGCAGATGGTCGCTGATGGTCAGCAGCAGTCAATATCGGCTTGCGGAAGCTTTAATTGCTGTGAAACAATCTAACAGTGTTGCAAAAAAGTGGATGTGTTATTAAGGAAGTCATGTTGTTGGTTAATCGATACTTTCTACTAGCTGTTTTGGCATCGCTGCTTGGTTTTACCGCAGCGACAGCAAATGCTGCTCAGTCACTGCGGCCATTTACTACTGATGGTTGTAGTGTTTTTCCTGATGGCACTTGGCAGCAGCAACAACTGTGGCTGCCTTGTTGTGTCGCGCACGACTTGGCTTATTGGCAGGGTGGTACTGAAGCGCAGCGGTTAGCCGCGGACGAGGCAATGCAGCAATGTGTCAGCAGTATAGGCGAGCCCGAAATTGCAACAGTGATGTTGGCTGGTGTGCGTTTTGGCGGGACGCCATTTTTACCAACGCCGTTTCGTTGGGGCTATGGCTGGAGTGAGTTTAGGGGCTATCAGGCGTTGTCGAACGAAGAAATGTCTGTGGTTGCAAAAAGTCTAGCTGAGCATCCAGTTAGGCTACCTGCGTCGCAACAACCATCCCCAGCTGCAATTATTGCTCCTGCCGCATCTGCAGCGACGGATGCTGCAGCACAAGACATACCCGCGGCAAAAACAGGGCAATAAGTCCGCTGTGCCAGAGTGGCAACTTGTCTTAATCTAATGATTTAAAAGTGAAAATTTTCCTGTTAATTGCTTCTGCAAGTTTCGCTTACAATTGAGTTTTAGAAAAATCTGCATAAACCAGTTAGATTGACGGTAATTAATAAAAATAAGCCTGATATGAGGATTTCCCCGTGGTAACAATGCAAAAATCTATGCTCGCGCTCAGTATCACCGCACTATTAGCAGGTTGTAGCCCTGCACCTAGCGAAACTAAACCAACGGCGGCAGTCGAACAGGTTGCTCCTGTTGCTGCGGCTGAAGTTGCAAAAGTTGTTGATCCTGCCGAAGTCGCACGTTTAAACCAATGGTTTGAAACGAAATATGAAGAGCAGCTGCAAATGAGCCCGCTGCAAATGACTTTTCTTGGTCGCAAAGACAAACAAGACCAAATTGACGATTTAACCGAAGCTGCTGAAGATCAGCAATTGGCTTGGTTAGCGGCAACTGTACAAGAGTTAAAAACACAATTTGACTACGATAAGCTCGATGTTGAAGCTAAAACTTCATACGATTTATGGATTTACCAATACGAGCAGTCAAAAGAAGCGGCCGCTTATCGCATCAATGGTTATGTGTTTAACCAGATGCAAGGTGTTCATGCCTTATTGCCACAGGTATTGATGAATTTCCACAAAGTGGAAGAAGTCAAAGACATGGAAGCTTATGTGAAGCGGGTTTCTGGCATCGCAAAAGCCATCACTGATTTGCAACTGCGTGCAGAAAAAGCCGCAGCCGCTGGAATTCGCCCACCACGTTTTGCTTATGAAGGCGTGATTGAACAAGTTAACAATCTGCTAGATGGCGCGCCGTTTAAAGAAAATGGCAAAGATGCACCACTTTGGGCAGACGCCAAGGGCAAAATCGATAGCTTGGTCAAAGCCGACAAATTAGATGACCAAGCAGCGAAGAAATTACAAGCTGATGCCAAACTTGCCTTAACCAGCCAATTCCAGCCTTCTTATGAAGCGTTGTTAGCGTTTTTAACTAGTGAGTTAGATAAAGCCGACAAAATTGCGACTGGCGTTGCCAAACAACCAAACGGCGTGGCTTATTACAACTTGCGGTTGAAACAATCGACCACTACGGCGATGACCGCAGAAGAGATCCACCAATTAGGTTTGGCGGAAGTTGAGCGGTTAACGCAAGAAATGTTGGCGATTAAAGATCGAGTTGGTTTTAAAGGCTCATTAAAAGAGTTTTTCACTTTTATCAAAACCGACAAACAATTCTTCTACCCAGATACCGATGAAGGCCGCAACGCTTACATAAAAGATGCTGAAGGCTTTTTGAATGTGATCGCCGCAAAATTGCCAGAATATTTTGGGATTTTGCCAAAAGCGCCATTAGTGGTGAAACGCGTTGAAGCTTTCCGTGAACAACCAGGCGCTGCTCAGCATTATTACCCAGGCACCCCAGACGGTTCGCGCCCAGGTATTTATTATGCGCATTTGTCGGACATGAAAGCCATGCCGAAAAATGAAATGGAAGCCATTGCCTATCACGAAGGTAATCCAGGCCACCATATGCAAATTTCTATCGCGCAAGAGCTGAAGTCAGTTCCTACATTCCGCACACAAGCAGGTTTTACTGCGTATGCTGAAGGTTGGGCTTTATATTCAGAATTGTTAGCTAAAGAGATGGGTGCTTACCAAAACGACTATTCTGACTTTGGTCGTTTAATCACCGAAATGTGGCGCGCGGTGCGGTTAGTAGTCGACACTGGCTTGCACAGCAAAGGCTGGACTGAACAACAAGCGATTGATTACTTCAAAGAAAAAACACCAGTTGCCGAAGGCGCTGTTGTTTCTGAAGTGCGTCGTTATATTGTATGGCCAGGTCAAGCTACGGCCTACAAAGTCGGTATGCTGAAAATTTTAGCGCTGCGGACCAAAGCCAAAGAACAACTTGGCGATAAGTTTGATATTCGTGCTTTCCATGACACCATTTTAGGTGGCGGCGCCTTGCCACTAGATGTTTTGGAAAAACGCGTTGATCATTGGATCATGACAGTTAAAGCGGCCAAATAGGCCCATTGCGAGATACTTGAATATCTAGCAATATGATGAAAGCCATGGCTCGCCATGGCTTTTCTTTTAGTTGGAGCGAAGGTTGTTAGTTCGCGCATGCTCAATGACAGGGAGTGTTGTATCTTGTTGAAGTTGTATCGGTTGAAGTTGTATTGGCGTGAGTCATTATTATTGTTGTTGGCCTTGGCGGCTGTCGTGGTGGTTTTTCAATTACCTCCACTTGCACAAGATCCGTCTTATCATCAGTTTTTTGATGCTCGAACGCTTTTTGGCGTCGCCAATTTCTGTAATGTCAGTTCCAACTTAGCCTTTGTCTGCGTGGGGCTATTTGGTCTTTGGCATTTACGTAGTATTCAATCTGGCCACTTAAAAACGGCCTATCTTATTTTCTGCAGTGGTATTTGTTTAATCGGACTTGGCTCTGCGTATTATCATTATGAACCGACACCTCATTCATTGGTGTGGGACCGATTACCCATGACAATTGCTTTTATGGCGTTATTTGTGATGGTACTCGCGGACAGGGTTAATGCGCGCGTTGCCAAACTTCTGTTATGGCCATTGCTGAGCGCAGGTTTACTTTCGGTCGCTTATTGGTATTGGACTGAGCTTAATGGCCAAGGTGATTTACGTGCTTATGTGCTCATCCAGTTTTCGCCAATGCTGCTGATCCCAGTCATGTTACTGTTGTTTGCTAAAGGTGTGATGCGCACAGCTTGGCTTTGGGGAACCATTGCTACCTATGGCGTGGCGAAGGCGGCAGAACACTTTGATGAAGTGATTTTCCACGCCACGGGCATGATTAGCGGCCATAGCATTAAACACATGCTAGGGGCAGTTGCGGTCTTGTGGGTGGTTCTATCGTTTCCGGTTAATAACGATGAAAACGCCAGAGAATGAATACTTGCGTAATACTTTTGTGGCTGCGTTTTACCGGGAATGTGCTTTTGTGATTGGTAATTCTGCCTACTAAACCAAGCGGAGACCTTACATGCAAGTGATAACAACTCGCTGTGATTGTGGGGCGGTTTTCATCGAAGTGGGCTTATCGCGGCCTCTTGCCGATTATCAGCCGAGGCAGTGTGATTGTGATTTTTGTACTGGAAGAGCTATCCAGTATATCTCTGATGCCAAAGGCTTTATTAACATTACCACCAGCCAACCCTTGGTCAATTTGACTCAAGGCTCAGCCCAAGCGCGGTTTTTACAGTGCGCAAATTGCCAAGCTGTGGTCGCAGTCAGTTATCAAGAACAGCAGAGCATGCTTGGTGCAGTTAATATCATGTTGTTTGGCGAACGAGGTTTGATGAAACCAGCAATGGTCGCCGCACCAAAACTGTTAGCACCCGAGGAAAAATTAAGTCGTTGGCGTCAGCTTTGGATGCCGCTGCAGTTGAATATCCACACTGCAGCGAAATCTTAATGTTGCATTGGTTTTGCGAATAATAATCCTGCACTTTGCGAGACTAAAGCTAAACGTTCAACGTGGCTGAGTTTGATTTTGGCGCAACTGAAAGCGAGGCCCGCGCAAATCGGTGTTAACAGATAAAGCAGCGGTGGTAACGAAAAAAATAGCATGACCCCAATATGATAAAGCGCAGCATAAATGGCGACCGGCAGCCGAGTGCGAACTTGCCAAGAACGGCCAACATAAGCTGCAACTGCCCCTATTAACGCTGAGGGGATCATCAACATCCACAGGAAAAATCCACCCATCGAAATAATAAGCAATAACGCAACCGTCGCAGGAATAGTTCCCGATAACGCGCCAAGCCAAGTCAACCAAGGCTGTTCTTGTTGACGCAGTTTCAGATAGGCTTCTTGCATGTCGAGTTGGGAATAGCGTGATTGCGGGCTCATGATATAACTTTGGCTGAAATTAGAGACCGGATAGTAGCAAATTACTTACAAAAAATATATTAATTTATCTTAAATGGGGAAGCTCTGTAGCCATCACTTGCTTCATCGGAGAAATTTAGCGATGCTGTAATTCAGTGGTAAATATTGGGGTTATGCATGGATCGTCGCAAGTTTTTGGTTTCGGCCGCAGTTCTTTCCGTCGTCGGTTTTTCCGTTGGTAAAGCGGCTACTGCGCAGGCTGATTTGTCGAAATTACTTAGTGATCTTGAGGCCATGCAGGGCAAGAATGTCAGTTCAACTGGTCTTTGGACAGCATCGGAAGTGTTTCAGCACTGTGCTGCTAGTATTCAAGGCTCGATGCAAGGGTATCCGGTACACAAATCTGCAGTGTTTCAAGCGACAGTCGGCAAAGCGGCCTTAACGGTATTTCAAGCGGTTGGCGCAATGCGGCATTCGTTATCTGAACCAATTCCTGGGATGCCCGCTTTTGATGCGCAATTGCCGTTCGCCCAAGCACTTACGCAATTGATTGCCAGTTTGCAGGCATTTATCGAGTTCAAGGGGGCATTAAAGCCGCATTTTGCGTATGGTGAATTAAGTCATGCTGATTATGCCTTGGCGCACCAACTACATATTCGAAATCACCTCACTGAGTTTGTTATCGGATGAGTAGTTTTGGGTGGCAGCAGCACAACTTAGATGCAAGTCTGGGCGGTAATGCCAGTGAGTTCCCTTGGCAAATTCGAGTGGCGACAGTTCATGATGCTGAGCTACTTAGTAATTTCATCATTCCTTTAGTGCAGCAGTTTATTGTCCCGAGTTGTCGAGCTGAGGGGGCTGCGCTTTTGCTCAATTCGTTAAGCCCAACTGCGATGGCTGGGTATTTGCAGCAAGACTATCATTTCCAATTGGCCTTTAAAGGTGGCACTTTAATGGGCGTGGTGGGGCTTCGCGAGCGCCGGCATTTATTTCATCTGTTTATTGCAGCTAACGCTCAACGCACAGGATTAGGGCAAAAAATGTGGTACTTAGCTTGGCGTCAGGCCATTGCTGATGGCTCGGACGGGCACTTCACGGTTAATTCTGCGGTGCATGCCGTTGAGTTCTATAAAAAACTTGGTTTTGCAGCGACTGAAGGCCCACGCGATCGAGCTGGGGTGGTGGATATTCCGATGGTCGGATATTTTCCCGCTATAAAATAATGTAGCAACCGCGCACAAGGAAATAGAGATTGATGCTAGAAATTGACGTGTTAGTCGTCCGCAACTTTTTAATTGCACTGGCGATAGGTGCTCTTGTCGGCATCGAGCGGGAAAAGCATAAATCGACCGAGCATCCCAATTCCTTTGGTGGTGTCCGGACTTATATTTTATTAGCGCAAATGGGCGCTGTAAGCAGTTGGCTATCTCTGCACTTGCAGTCGCCATGGATCTTTATGTTGGCACTTGCGGCTGCCACCATCGCGGTAATGAGTGCTTATGTCTTAGAAAATCGGCAGTCGAACTCTTTGGGACTTACTTCCCAGATCAGTGCTGTGACAGTGTGTTTGTTAGGCGGAGCTGTGATGTATGGTTACGCCGAAATAGCGGTCGTCATGGCCATTGTTACCTCCGCTGTGTTGACTTTTAAGCAGCCACTCCATGGTTTTGTCGATAAGTTAGGCGCAGATGATCTCGTTGCGGCAGTGAAGCTTGCCATCGCTACTTTTATAGTGTTGCCGCTGCTACCAAACCATACCATAGATCCTTGGCAAATTCTGAATCCATATAAGTTATGGTTGTTGGTCATTTTAATCTCAGGATTATCCCTGCTCGGATATATTGCAGTGCGAGCGCTTGGACAGGCTCGCGGTCATGCCATCGCAGGACTTGCTGGCGGTTTGGTGTCGTCGACCGCCGTGAGTTTAAGTTTTGCTAGGTTAAGCCGATTTGTTGCCGATCGAGGGGATACCGCGACGACGCCAGCCCCTAGTCTTGCGGCGCAGCAGCAGGAAACTTCCGCCTTAGCTGCCGGCATCTTGTTGGCGTGGTTGATGATGTGTTTGCGCTTGTTGGTGATGGTCGGATTGTTGGCGTTACCATTATTCGAGCAGTTATGGCCGATGTTATCGGCAATGGCAGTCGTGAGTGGTGCTGGTGCGCTCTGGTGCTATCAAAAAGGCAGCGTCACTGTTGGCGGCGCTGTCGATGCCGTCAAAGTTACTAACCCATTTAGTTTGTTGGCGGCAGCGCAGTTTGGTTTATTGTTCTTATTGGTGCTCAGTATTGTCCGTTTAACTGAACTGTATCTGCCGATGGAAGGTCTGTATTTGGTTGCCGCAATAGCTGGAACCACTGATGTGGATGCCATTACGTTATCGATGACAGAACTGGTTAAACAAGATGACAAGCTGGCGATCGCAGCTGCAGCAATAGTGATTGCGACTTTAAGCAACACCTTAGTTAAAGCCCTGATGGTGGCAGTGCTTGGCAGTGGGATGTTGCGTCGTCAGATAGCAATTGCTGCCACTGCAATTTTTATTGCCGGAAGTTTGAGTTTATTGCTCGTCAGCTAAGCTTTGCAGCTAGCCGCAAATATGTAACTAGCCGCAAGAAAAATCAGCCAAGCTTTAATGGCTATCGCTTAGTGGTTGAATTTTCGACAACACGAAGTATTGGCCGGTCTAGCCGAATGCGTAGCTAGCTTTTGATATGATAAGATTGCGCTTTTACCGCGCAGAGAGCGTTATGGTTATTGCCACTCGGCCATCAGAAATCACCTTACCACCAGAATGTCAGCGTTTTGCCACGGTTTTTGCCTATTTACTGGAAAAGTTTCCGCGCATTCCCCAGGCTGTTTGGCAAAGTCGGATCGAACAAGGCAAAGTATTTTGGCACGATGGTAGCTTGATTACTTTGGATACACCTTTCCAACCAAGTCGGCGGCTCTGTTATTACCGCGAAGTCAGCGCCGAACCGCAAGTGCCATTTAGTCACCAAATTATTTTTCAAAACGAACATCTGTTGATTGTCTGCAAACCGCATTATTTACCAGTTATTCCTGGCGGTGATTTCGTCAATGAATGTCTGCTAGAGCGAGTCCGCGCTGAGAGTAAACTCGAAGATCTGGCACCAGTGCATCGACTGGATAAAGAAACTGCTGGTTTGGTGATGTTTTCCTGTAATAGCCAAAGCCGAGCGCTTTACCATGAACTCTTTGCCACAGGTGCCATTGAAAAGTCTTATCTAGCGGTGGCTAAGTTGCCACTTGCATTACAGAACTTGGCAATAGGTAGTGAGTTTCAGGTCGAAAATCGTTTGGAGAAATCAAATCCGCGGTTTTTGATGCAGGTTGTCGAAGGGGAAGTAAACGCCAAATCGCGACTGAAGCTCATCGGCAGGAATGGCGAACTAGCATTGTTCCGGTTGTGGCCGCATACCGGAAAGACTCATCAGCTGCGTCTGCACATGCAGGCTATAGGCGCGCCGATTTTTCATGACAAATACTATCCAGAATTACTGGCAAAGCAGCAAGATTTCTCGGCGATGCCATTACAACTATTAGCGCAGCAATTGCGCTTTATTGACCCCGTTTGTGGAACCGCCAGAGTGTTTTGCTCAAATCGGCAACTGGCCGAGTGGCCGGATGCTGTTATTGATTAATCAGTGAAACAAATCACTAACTCAGTGACACTAAGTTGGATGATTACATATATAAATTAAGAGGTTAGTGTGGGTTCAGCAATGAAATTTAAGAAGCTTCCAGCATCAGCAGCAAAATGGGTCATGCCATTGTTACTGTCCATATTTATGAGTGGCCTAGTTTCGCTGTTAAGTACTTTGCATGCTCAAGGCTTGGTAGCAGGATTACTGATGGCTTGGTTAAGCAGTTGGGCTTTTTCTTGGGTGATTGCATTTCCTGTATTGCTACTGATTTTGCCGGTTGTTAAGAAGATAACAGCGCTGCTTGTAGCACAAGAATAATCAAGTGTGGCACAAGAATAACCAAGTGTTGCAACAACCTTATCTGCTGTGTAATGCTCAGTTCGAAGTTAACTTGTAATTAAAACAGCAGCATAACTTCGCGTCGCGAATACCCAGCAATTAATTGAGGATAGATGATGGACCAACTGCGCCAATCCCAACCGTCTCGTTCGACTGACAAGGTCATCGGCAAATTTTCCCTGCTTGCGACTGCGCTGTTGGCGGCTTTGCTCAATGTATCAGTGGCGGCTGAGGTGAATTATCAGCTTGATTTAGCGCAGGTGAAACAGCAGCAAGCTGAAATAACCATGCGATTAACCAATGTTGAAAAAGGTCCAGTAACCATTGTGATGGCATCAGCTTCGCCTGGTCGCTATGCTCGTCATGACTTTGCGAAGAATATCTTTGATTTGCGGGCTTTTGATGCCGAGGCAAAGCCACTGCAATTAACTCGCACCTCAGCTGCAACTTGGCAAGTTGTAGCGGATAGTAAGGACATTGTCGTTAAATATCGCTTATTTGCCGATCACGCTGATGGCACTTACAGTCAAATTGATCGACGTCATGCTCATCTCAATATTCCGGCAACTTTTATGTTTGCTCCAGCATTTGCGGCTGAGCCAGTAAACCTGAGTATCGTAAATAAACCGCAGCAATGGCGGGTTGCCAGCCAACTTTCGCAAGTGCAAGGACAGTGGCGTGCCAAAAATCTAGATGATTTTATGGATAGTCCGCTGGAAATCAGTGAGCACCAATGGTTGTCATTTACTCAGGCCTCACATGGCAACAATTATCAAATCAACATTGCTTTGCATCATCAAGGAACTGCCGCCCAAGGTGAGCATTTAAAGACTTTGGTCCAAGCTTTTGTCAAAGAACAACAAGCGATTTTTGGTGAGTTACCAGACTATGCAGGGAAACAATACACCTTTCTTGCGGATTATTTGCCAGCAGTAGCTTCAGATGGCATGGAGCATCGAAATTCCACAGTGGTGACCGACGATCGTTCGTTGTTACAAGCCGAATACGCCCAAGTTGAAACTATGTCGCATGAATTCTTTCATGCCTGGAACGTTGAACGGATCCGGCCGAAAAGTCTACAACCCTTTGATTTTACAAAGACGAATATGTCGGATTTACTCTGGTATGCGGAAGGGTTCACTAATTATTACGGCAAATTGGCATTAAAACGCAGTGGTTACTTTTCGCAAGATGCTTATTTTGAGCAAGTGCTTAAAGCGCTGAATCGCACTTTGCAAGCGCCGGGTAGGCGTTTTCAAGGGCCTGCCGGAATGAGCCAGCAAGCGGTATTTGTTGATGCCGGAGTTTCGGTCGATCCAACGGACTATGGCAATAATTACTTGTCGTATTATACCTATGGCGAAGTGGTAGCACTTGGTCTTGATTTGCAATTACGGGTCAAGTTCGGTCGAAGCTTAGATCAGTTGATGCGGCAAATGTGGGTGTTATATGGCAAGACCGAAATCCCTTATGATGCGATGGATCTGCAAAAACAATTAGCGGCGGTCAGCGGTGATGCAAGATTTGCCGAGAAATTTTTTAATGAACAAGTCAATCAAAGCCAGTTACCTGATTTTAAAGCGTTATTTGCTGAGCTTGGTTTGCGTTTGCAAATAGCCGAACCGAACAAAGCCTTTGCTGGCGGGGTTAATTTCCGCAATGATGGTTCGGCATTGCTGCTCGCAAGTCGGCCATTAGTTAATTCGGCTTGGGCGAATGCGGGGGTAGGGATAGGCGATACGTTGCTACAACTAGGAGAATATCCGATTAGCACTGAACAGGACGTGCAACTGGCGTTAAAAAATGCAAAACCGGGCGAGAAATTAACGCTGAAATACCAACAAAAGGGCGAGGTTATTGTCACTGAACTGGTGCTAAGCCAAGATCCGAAGTTGACGCTAGTGGTAGATGAGCAAGCAACAGCCGAACAACTTAAACGTCGAAATGATTGGCTGAACAGTCAGGCGGTTAGTTTAGCTGTGATGTAACTATCTGGTTATTCAGGCAGTGGCGCCAACAGTGCTTGTTGGCGTTCCTCTTCAGTCAACAAACCCACCATAAAAGTCCTCCGGCGATATTTATTGGCGCTTGGTTCAGTACTTAAGATCGCAGCTCGAAAGAGCTCATGCTGCGCTAGGTCAGGCTGCGCTAGTTCAGGCTGCGCTAGGAGCGCAAAAGCACTGCTCCAAAACAGATAAGCGCCATGGCGAATTTGACCTGCGGCAAGTTGTTGCTCAAGTTTTGCGACCAATGCCGGCAGCCTTGCTGGCTCAGCCAGCAATTTATTCACCATAGCCTGATGTAATAGCCAAATTTGTAAGTCGACCTGACGCTCTTGTTGACCGCGGTTTGATTGCGCATAAGCTGCTTGATTTCGTCGAGACTTTTGCCCCGATTGGCGGGCATTGGTAGTGGTTTTGCTAGTGAAATTGGCCAATTGTTGCAGGATTTGAGTCTTGCGCACTTTACTAAGTGGCGCCACATCAGCGGGCATAGAGTCAGTGTTTGGTGTTTGCTGTTCAACAGCTGGCTTTGCCAAAACAGTGTAGTCAACTGCATCGTCGATTGACGCGTTCTGAGACTCTAGACAAGGTGTGGTGGTACCGACAGCTACCGTGACTGATGACTGTGAATTCAAGATTTGTCCTGCCTCTGTTATGTGCTCCCAATGGCGCACCAAGAGCTTGCATGATAATGGCTGTGGTTGCCAATAGTTGGTTTCGTCCGCACACCATTAATTGATGTTTCGAGCTAGCTAAGTTAATGAAAATCCCGACTGGTATTGGTTAATTCAGGTAATAGTCCATCCAAGCTATGTAGTTGTGCCGCTATCACATGGATCACCTGTCCTTCCCGTTGCAAAACACCATGGACTTTTAATAATTTCGCAGTCAGAAAAGGCACCTGCTGGGCAAGGCTAGTGGCTTGCCAGACAATTAAGTTAACCAAGCCAGTTTCATCTTCTAAGGTGACAAAGGTTACACCGGCTGCAGTGCCGGGGCTTTGCCGAACTGTAACCAATCCAGCGACTGCAATTGGTTGATTGACCGCATAGTGAATTAAATCTTGGGCCTTGCACACTCCTCTTAAGGCTTTATGACTTCTTAAAATTGCCATTGGATGCTGACTAAGACTCAGTCGAAGACTACGCCAATCTTCGAGCAGGGTTTGCACTGGAGTTGGCGCTGCCAGCGGGCATTCGCGATCCGCCGTTCTCTCGTCTGCAGTTAAAGCCTGCAGTGAATTTGTTGGCAATAATTTGGGCTGCGCTTGTTGGTGAAGTGGGTGGCAAACTGAATGCTGGTCTGGCTGCTGGTCTGGCTGCTGGTCTGGTTGCCGGATTGGGTGTTCCATAGAAATTGCCGTTGCATCATTGCAATGATCACCAGCCCGAACCAGCTGTTGTAGCAGCATCAGCCCTGCCGTTTGGCTTTGCGGCTTAATCTTTTCGTGGGAAGGTAGAGCATCGCTATCTTTAAGATTTAGCGCAGCAAACGGCAATTTCGCTTTGTAGTTGCTGGCATCAGATTGTTCTTGTACCAACCCTATGCTCAACTCAGTTGCGCAATTGCGTTCTTCATTGGCAAACAATGGCAGTTCATTGATTTTATCCAGCAATAACCACCGTGCAGCAAACCGATGACCGGCAATAGCTTTTAAAGCATCACTGCTAGCAAGTGCCGCAATATCGCCTGCATTCAAACCAGACTCTTTCAATTGACTGACGTGACTAAAACCTGAGCTTGGTCGCCGCTTTAGCATGTTATCAAGCCGCTGTTGCTGCAAGCCTTTAATTTGGCAAAACCCCAGCCGTAAAGCTCTGGTATCACCATGTTGTTCAATTTGATAGTCCCAGCTCGAGCTATTTATACAAACAGGTAACACCGAGATTTGATGACGTTTCGCATCTTGGATTAGTTGCGATGCCGAGTAAAAGCCCATAGGTAAACTATTGAGCAGGCTACAATAAAATTCCAATGGGTAATAATGTTTTAGCCATGCTGAAGCGTAAGCTAATAATGCGAAACTTGCCGAATGGGATTCTGGAAAACCATATTCACCAAATCCGCACATTTGATCGAATAACCGTTCCGCAAACTCGATGGAATAACCGCGAGCCAGCATACCGCTGATAAGTTTGGGCCTAAATTGCTCCAACTGACCGTTTTTCTTCCAACTTGCCATAGCTCGGCGTAATTGATCGGCTTCACCGCCGGTAAATCCTGCCGCGACCATGGCAAGTTTGATCACTTGTTCTTGGAATATTGGTACACCAAGGGTTCTGCTTAAAACCTCTGCAACGGCATTTGATGGGTAGTCGATGGCTTCTTTGCCATCACGACGACGCAGGTACGGATGAACCATATCGCCTTGGATTGGACCCGGTCGAACAATTGCTATTTCTATTACCAAATCATAAAAGCAGCGCGGTTTTAATCGGGGCAGCATGCTCATTTGTGCTCTAGATTCAATTTGGAATACGCCAATAGTATCGGCTTGTTGAATACGTTGGTAAACCTGCGGATCGTCTGGTAAAGCACTGATTTTAGCTAGGCTTAAGTCTTTGCCTTCTCGCTGATTGATCAAGCTGAGTGTCTTACGGATGGCACTTAGCATACCCAAGGCTAGAATATCGACTTTTAACAAACCTAGGGTTTCAATATCGTCTTTATCCCACTGAATAACGGTGCGCTCAGGCATGGCCGCGTTTTCGATTGGCACTAACTCATACAACGGACCTGCAGAAATGATAAATCCGCCAACATGTTGCGACAGGTGGCGTGGGGTGCCACGAATTTGTTCGACCAAACTAATTAACAGCTTTGTTTGCTGGGCATTTGGATCTAACCCCAAGTTCGCTAGTTGTTGCTGCCAACTTAAGTTTGGGTGTCGTCTGTTGATCTGTTTTTGCAAATATTCAAGTTGGGTAATTGGATAACCTAGCGCTTTGCCAACATCTCGTAAGCTACTGCGAAAGCGATAGCAAATCACAGTCGCGGCCAAAGCTGCACGTTGCCTGCCATATTTCTGATAAATATATTGAATGACCTCTTCTCGGCGCTCGTGTTCGAAATCCACGTCAATATCTGGCGGCTCAGCGCGCTCTTTTGAAATAAACCTTTCAAATAACAAGGAAAATTGTCGAGGATCTACGGCTGTGATTTGGAGGCAATAACAGACAACGGAGTTAGCAGCCGAACCTCTGCCTTGATGTAAAATCTGCCGCTCCCGAGCAAATCGCACAATATCGGCGATAGTTAAAAAGTAATAGGCGTAATCAAGCTCATCAATCAGTTTCAGTTCTCGAGCTAAAGTATCGGCAATCGCTGCAGGGATTGTATCGCCAAATCGGATCTGGGCTCCCGCCATAACCAACTCAGTGAGATGATGCATCGGTGTTTGGCCAGCTGGCACTAATTCGCTGGGGTATTCGTAACGGAGACTCGACAGAGAGAATTGGCATAAATTGGCAATTTCCACACAGGTTGCCAGCAATTCACTGCTAAAAAGCTGTGAAAGTTTATTTAAGGTGCGTAAGCAGCGCTCGGCGTTTGCCGCAATCAAGGTGCCCGCACCAGTCACTGTTGTGCCAAGTCGAATCGCAGTCACTACGTCTAACAAAGGCTTTTGCTCTGGTGTTGCCATTAACACAGCACCAACCGCAGTCTGTGGGAAACCAGTTTGTTGCCAAAGCCAATGGTGATAACTAACAAAGCTAACGTCCTGACTATCGAGTTCGCGTTTTGCGGCGATATAACAACGCTTGCCAAAAAAGCGTTGTAGCCAATGGCTCCAATGCTTATCTCGGTCTGGGTTTCTGCTAGGTAGCCATAACAATAGACAGTGACGGCAACTTTTTAGATCCCAAAGTTCCAGCTGATACTCGCCTTTTTCCGCTCGTCGGCGACTGTTACTAATAATGCGGCAAAGCTCGGCATAGGCTTGGCGAGTAGGGCATAACAAGACCACCGATAAATCTTCAAGTTGAAAATACGAACCGACAATTAATTTGATGGCTAATTGCTGCTCTTGGATCTGGCGATGAGCCCCTACAACACCAGCGACTGAGCATTCGTCCGTGATAGCAATAGCCGCATAGCCTAAGTTGGCTGCTTTAGACACTAAATCCTCAGGACTTGCCGCGCCAGTTAAAAAACTAAAGTGGCTCTGACAAAACAATTCAGCGTAGGCCATTAGCTAAAATACCCGTGAATAAACCATTGCCGTTGTTGATCGCGATAACACCAGCACCATTGTCCTTGGGCATTTCGAGCTATCACATAATCACGTTGTTCGAAATTTGGTTGCCACCATGGACTTAAGATCCGTTCAACTCCGGCACTGATATCAAGCGGAGGGGGACAGGGTTTTGGTGGCGAACACAGCAACAGCGGTCGCGCTAAATCGCTTGATAAGCTTTGTGGCAACAGCTTGGATGGGTTTAATTTAGACTTCCTTGCACCTTGGTCTGCATAGCTTTTTTTTACAGAGCTTTGTTTTACAGTGTTTTGTTTTTCAGAGTTTTGTTGCGCATGATTTGGCAGAGTGGGCGATGCCACATCATCGCTATTGGGTAATGCGCTATCGGCAGCCTCGCAGGCTACTAGCTGATTCGCACTTTCTGGTAAGTGGCTAGCCGCAAGAGCAGGCTGAAAAATCCTCGACTCACCTAGCCGGGCTTGCAAGATACTTAGCAGTTGTTGACGGTTAAGTTTGCCTTGCACCCCTTGGAAAAGATCTTTAGTTTCAGCTTGTTTGGCCACAAAGTGCCGCACCGATAAGGTCAATGCACAGACAGGTGCTTGCAGTTGCGTTTGCTCTAACCGTAACTGCAAAAGCTGTAACCAAGTGGTCGCCTGTCGCTCGCCTTGTGCCGAGCTCACAACCAAAAGCTGTGTTGGTTGATCCCGATAACAGAGCACCAAAGTGATTTGATGGCAATACTGATCTCGCAATTGTAAGTACATATCGAGTTGCTGCAACAGTACCTTGCAAAGCGGTAATAAATGCTGTTGCTGTTCAATCAAATACAAGGGTTCCAGTTTTTGATCAAAAAACTCTGGTGGTGAGTAATAACAGAAATTCGCTTTAGGCTTGCCTTGCAATTCTTGTAAAAAATCAATCAATTCAACAGGGAAGCGTGTGTTTAGGCTTCGAGCTGGTAAAGCAAACAGTTCTCCAACAGAGTGCAAACCCAATCGCTGTAACTCTCGAATGGTATTTGGCGTGAGTGGTAACAATGCCAGTGGGCAAGTATGGAGGGCCTGCCGGATGAGTTTGGTTTCTGCACTGATAAACATCGGTTGGTGAAAGCACAGTAACCGCGCTGCAGCCATAGTGTCGGCAACCGCAAAGTTAAAGGTGCAGCCAATCTGGGTTAATAGAGCGCGCAGTTTTTGGCAAAACTTAGCTAAACCGCCATAAAGATTGAGCATTGGATCTAGCCTGAGCCAGATTGCATCAGGGGGAGCCAGCACCATATCCGCACAAAGTTGATATAACAATTGCGCTTGTTGAGCTAAAAGTTGGCCTGCTAATTCTGTTTGCTCAGCAATAACATCCAGTTGTTTACTTAAGGCACACGCCAAAGCTAGCGCCATCTTTGGTTTGATCCCAACATCTTTTGCCGCTTGGTTCAATTGTTGTACTTGCAATTGTTGTGAAGAAACAATCACCAGTGGTACGGTTTTAGAGCCGTCAGCTTCTAACATATCGAGCTGAAGTTGCGGAAACTGTAGATATAACCAAAGAGGTTGTGCTGCCATAGCTGCGGACCATTTACCCTGCGACACTCAAAACAGTGGGTTGTTTGGCGAGCAAAGTAGTTTTCACCACATACCAAGGAGAAAACTTGATGTCAGTTTGACCACCAATAAAACCGCCACGGCGCTTTAACACCTTGACCTTCAAACCATTTTCGGTCGGACTTAGTTGCAGACTCAAAGCGACAGGTAAGCTACAAAACCTTGTTTTGGGCTGGTGCATTAAGACTAAATTGCACTGTCCTTGTTGGGCACTGAGTTGCAAGCGTTTGAGTTTGGCAATACTGAGTTCACCTTGCCACAAAAGGACATGTTGGCAGCAGCCACTTTTGAGACATTGCTCGGCAGTCCACAAGGCTTCAACGGCAGTTTTACAGTTTATTTGCCAAATGCTTGGCAGCTCAAAGCCAGCTAAAGACAAGGCTTGCGCCGATAACATTGCGGGTGGGTTAATAAACACCAATTGCCTATTAGTCTGGGGGGGTAACTGATTTTGTTCAGGAAATTCCTCATGACCCAACAATTTGGCCGAGGATTGCAACCAAGGTTGCAGCAGCCTAAGTTCGCCCGAGCCCGTGGTCGCAAAAAGTTCTACGACTTCATGCGATGGCCAGCCTCCACCCAATAATTCATCTAATTCGGCATAACCTGTTGGGATGAGGTTGGGATCCTGATTTTGCGTAGAAAAATGCCACAGTTGGCCATTGGCTTTTAGTTGCGCTAGGGACATTGCAGCTCCAAATATACTGTATATAAACACAGTATATTTGGTATTTAATTGCCTGCAAGTGGTTTTATAGAACTTGCTGAAATACCTAGAGTTTTAGCAACTAAGCTAAAACTCTAGAATATATTTGCTGCTCACCCAAAAAGTATTAGGGTTCAGGCAGCCTAATTACTTCATGCTAGCCCTTATGGCAGGTCAAACCATAAACCATGGCTATCTGCGATTGATTGCAGTTGTAGCGTATCTGTTCCTGCTATTTTGACGCCATCACCAGCTCTTAGTGTCACCACGCCTTCGGCTGTTGTCAGCTGCAATTCACCACTAATCAGATGCAAATAGTATTTACGGTTTGCATCCACCTGTTGCAACTCCTTAGCGTCTGCCGCTAAACGCAGTTGGTACAGGGATGCGTCTTGTCTTAACTTCAGACTTTGCTCCCGACCATCTGGACTCGCGATCAGCTGCATGCCTGATATCGGAGCGAAAGCTTGTTGTTGATAGCCTGGATCGGTACCCCTCACATTTGGCTCAATCCAGATTTGTAGAAACTTCAATTCGTCTGATGCGCTAGCATTAAACTCACTGTGCATGATGCCGCGACCTGCACTCATTAATTGAAATTCACCCACCGGCAATACTTGCTGTTGTCCAGTTGAGTCTTTGTGGGCAATTTTCCCTGCTAATACCATAGAGATGATTTCCATATCGCGATGACCATGGGTGTCAAAGCCTGCACCTGGCGCGACCCAATCATCGTTTATTACTCGCAGCGCTGAAAAACCCATGTGCGCAGGATCGTAATAACGTCCAAAAGAAAAACTATGTTTACTATCCAACCAACCGAAATTTGCGGCACCTCGGGCTGTTGCAGATCTTAGTTCAAGCATAAATCACCTCATTAATTTCAGTTGCTGTGGGGCAGTTGCCTGCCCCTTGTCACACAATTCGTACCGTCAATCATTTGGTTTATTGATATTTTTTACTAATAAAATTGTCCACTGCCATTTTGCCGGCGCCGGATGTTGCCAAGGCGAATGTTGCAGCCAGTAATGCCAGCGCAAATTCGTAGCCGTTGTTACTCATAAAAAAGCCGTTTTGCCAATGCACGCTAAAGATTGCTACGAGCATAGTCACCGCCAAAGCTACTGCTGCTGGTCGAGTGAATAAACCCAATAGTAAAAACAGTCCACCAAAAAATTCTGCACCACCAGCAAGCAGGGCTAATGGTAGACCTGGAGTCAGGCCAATACTTTCCATCCAGCCAGCGGTTGCAGTAAGACCATAACCACCAAACCAACCAAACAACTTCTGAGCACCATGAGCTGCAAATATCAGACCTACTGGGACTCGAAGCAGCAAGTTGCCTGCGTGAGTAGCGCTTGGGTTTTGGCTTAACAGGGCGAATAACTTGTTCATAACTAACCTCGTGTGTTTAATTAAATTGATTTAATGTTTCGTGTTTATTTCGTCATTAAGTCGCTAATTGCTTGCGATGTGGTTAATTTAAAGCAGTTGAGTTCATGAAAAAAGCGGAATAAACTGAGTTGGGTGTTCAAAAATTTTGAATTAGATAATGATGCAAGCAGCCACTTGCGATTGGCTACAAACCCAGTAGATCTTTAATCACTTCTTTGGAGTCATTGAATGCAAAATGTGATCTCGCTTGATGCGCTAAGAGCCCTTGATGCGATTGATCGTAAGGGTAGCTTTGCCGCTGCGGCCGATGCGCTCTATAAAGTACCCTCAGCTTTAAGTTATACCATCGCCAAGTTAGAGTCTGAGCTTGGGGTCAGTGTGTTTGATCGAACTAAACAAAAGGCGCAGTTGACTCCCGCCGGTCAAATGTTATTGCAGCAAGGGCGGCAAATCTTGTTAGCCAGTCGCCAGTTAGAGGACGCGGTTCGACAATTAGAAACTGGTTGGGAAACTAAGCTCACTATTGCCGTTGAAAGTCTTGTGCCTTGGCAACCTTTGTTTGCTTTGGTCGATGCTTTCGGCAGTCTTGGTAAAATGACCCAAGTATCGCTCAGAGAAGAGGTGATGGCGGGTAGCTGGGAAGCTTTACAATCGGGTCGTGCTGATTTGGCAGTCGGTTTGACTGGGGATGGCGTCAGTGGTCAATTTCATTTAGAACCCATGGCGGCTGTTGATTTTGTCTTTGCGATTGCGCCTTATCACCCAATGGCGCTTTTAGATAAACCTGTGCAAGCTGCCGATCTGCACGCTCAAACAGCGATAGTTCTAGCCGACAGTGCAGTTGATTTACCCAGACGCGATTCCGGCCTATTTGATAGCCGCCGCCGAGTGTTAGTGAGCAGCATGGCAGCGAAAATTGCAGCCCATCAAGCGGGACTTGGCGTTGGCTTTTTACCAAGGCATTTAATTCAAGAGCCGTTACGCTCTGGCAGTCTAATTGCTAAGCCTTGCGCCATCCCAAGAGCCCCGGCCATGTTGTATCTAGGCTGGCGGAAGAATCAGCAAATGGGTGAGGCGGCAAAATGGTTTACTCAACAATTGAGCCAAGTGAATTGGCAGGCCGTATTGCAAAATGAGTAGGCAGAGCGGGTAATATTTACCGTTGCCGTTTTTCTATTTTAGGGAGTTTTTCGTTGTTAGCACTTGGCGAGCATAAAGGTATTATTTTTGATTTAGATGGGACACTTGTTGATTCAAAACTCGATTTTGACCAGCTGTGTCAACAATTAGGCTGGCCCTTAGGAACCCCGATCCTAGAACATTTGGCCACGTTCCCTCTAAACAGTGCAGAGTACCAACGGGCGCTGCAAATCATTCATGAGTTTGAGTTGGCGGGCGCTCGCAGTGCTAACTGGTTACCAGGCGCTCAGGAATTGCTGACAGTGCTGAGTGAAAAGCAGATCCCTATCGCCATCTTAACCCGCAATATGCGCGAGGCGACTTTACTCTGCATAGAACAATTAGCAATCCCTATTGAGATGGTGATTACTCGTGAAGATTGCCAGCCCAAACCAGATCCTTCAGGGCTTTGGCATATCGCCAAAGCTTGGCAGATGCCCAGCCATGAGCTACTGTTTATTGGAGACTATCTGTTTGATTTACAAACAGCTCATAACGCTGGGATGCCCGGTTGCTTGTATATGAACGAGCACAACCAACATTTTCAGGAAATGGCGGATTTTGTACTGACTGATTTTGCCCATTTGACCGAATTGTACCGCAAAGCCTAGCGCGGCCGTCTACGGAGTGACGATTGAGCCAAAGTTTGATAAATCATTGTTATATTTAATAGATTTATACAAAGAGCCGAAGACAACTTGGGCAACTGTTGCTAAACTGGCGACACTTTCAAGCATGCTTTGTGGTGCTGCTCAGCGTTGTATTCGGGAAAAGGTGAAGGGTGTCAGTCGCTAAAATTAGTCCTGGACAAGTCAAAATCGGTTATTTCATTCAGTTGCCTGTGAACTGGATGAAGCATCCATTCCTGTCGAATAAATTCAAAGTTGAAAGCTATGAGCAAATTGCCATTATCCAAACTTTGGACTTAGAGTTTGTCTATTTTTTCCCAGAAAAAAGTTCAATTGATGGCAATCAAGGCCCCGAGCCTGAGACTGCCGATCTCAATCAACTCGCTGCTGAAATGAAATTTCAACTCGAGCGCGAAAAAAATTCCCGTATAGAACAAGCAAAAGAGCAACGTCGGCAGTTGCAGAAAACCGAAAAAGCATTCGAGCAATCGATGGTGCAAGTACGCAACGTCATGTCGAAAATTGGCAGCCGGCCTTTGCAAGCTGTCGATGAAGCTGCCGAGTTAGTTGGGACTATTGCTGATACCATTATTCAAGCCGACGCTTTAGTGTTACATCTGATTTCTCAGGCCGGAAAAGATCAAGAAAGTATTTATTATCATGTGCTTAACGTTTCAGTATTGTCGATGATGCTGGCTAAAAACCTGGGTTTATCTGAAGATAAGATCAAATTAGTTGGGATCGGTGCGTTATTTCATGACATCGGCAAACTAAAAATCCCAACACAAATTTTGCGGAAAACTGAGCCACTTAGCGCGCCTGAAGCCAATTTACTCAAGTTACACACCAAATATGGTGTGGAACTGATGAAACTTACCCAATCCTTCCCGAAAGAAGCTTGGCCAATTTTGGAACAACACCATGAGTTTTTGGATGGCACAGGTTACCCTGCAGGCCTAACAGAACCGCAAATTGATGAATTGGCCCGAATTGTCGCTGTGGTGAATGAATTTGATAGTTTGTGTCATCCACTTGATATCAGCAAAGCACGCTCTCCGCATCATGCCATGTCATTTATGTTTAAAAGCATGAAAGGCAAACTTGGTGCGAATGAAATGGGCCAATTGATCAAGATGATGGGTGTTTATCCGCCAGGCACAGTTGTACAGTTGAATGATGATCGAGTCGGATTAGTGCTATCGGTTAACAGTGAGCAGTTGTTATATCCAAATGTGCTGATTTACGATCCGCAAATTCCGCGTCTAGAAGCTCCGGTAATTTCACTGCAAGAGGGCAAACTCAGTATTTCCAAAGTACTGAAACCTTCCGCCTTACCACCGCAAGTGTATGAATATCTCAATCCGCGCGCTCAAGTGAGCTATTACGTACAAAATGACAAAGCCACAAACTAATATGCCACTTTCTGCATGGGTTGAAGTTGTTGCTGGAGTCCCTTGTGCCTTATAACAAAGTGCTAGTTGCGAATTTCTTGCTGCTGTTTGCTGCCGCTATTTGGGGTTTTGGCTTTGTCGCGCAGCGACTAGGCATGAATTATCTTGAACCTTATGCTTTTAACGCCATTCGCTTTTTTATCGGTGCACTCAGTTTGTTGCCCTTGGTTTATTGGGCAAAACGCCAGGGTAAATTGAGTCAAACACGACCACTTTTTTTACTTAAAGCAAGTTTGCCTGTTGGCATTTTATTGTTTGCTGGGGCATCGCTGCAACAGGTCGGCATGTTATATACCAGTGCGGCAAAGGCAGGTTTTATTACCGGTCTTTATATTATTTTAGTGCCCATTTTTGGCCTTTGTTTACGTCACAAAGTCACGCTGAATATTTGGCTGGGCTGTGTTATAGCCTTGGTCGGGTTGTATTTGCTAAGCGTTGGCAGCGATTTTAGTGTCAACTTCGGCGACTTTTTAGTATTTATCGGCGCATTTTTCTGGGCAGCCCATCTTTGGACCATCGATTATTATGCTAAGCAAATGACACCTGTGTTATTGGCTATGTCTCAGTTTTTGGTCTGCGGGTTATTGAGTGCGGCAGTTGCGTTCTTTATCGAAACCCCAACAGTTTCCGCGGCAATTCAAGCTTGGCAGCCGTTGTTGTATGCTGGCGTGGTTTCTGTCGGTATTGCCTATACCCTGCAAATAATCGGACAGCAGCACGCCCATCCTGCGCACGCGGCGATTATTCTGAG
The DNA here is from genome assembly GCA_017302255.1 of Gammaproteobacteria bacterium. Lineage (GTDB taxonomy): Bacteria > Pseudomonadota > Gammaproteobacteria > Enterobacterales > Alteromonadaceae > Pararheinheimera. The sequence continues at coordinate 24,225 of JAFLDV010000045.1, forward strand.
TTTAGAGACAGTGTTTGCAGCCTTGGGCGGCGTTTGGTTACTTGGTGAATATTTAGACCAACGTGCTTTATACGGCTGCGCCTTAATGCTGCTTGGTATGTTGGTTTCACAGGTTCAATTGCGCTGGTTTTTTAAAACCAAGCGGGTAGGCGCTAAATAGAAACGGCAAAGGTATTGCTCACAGCAGTCGATACTATTTATAGCACTTAAACTAAAACTTCAGATTAAACAGCAATTCATGCAGTTGTGGAGTCCACAACGCAGCCTTGTCCACTTTAAGTCCTCTGACTATGACGCCTTCCACTAACAACAATTCTCGCTGTAAATTCGCTTCGGTTGATCCCAGCGAAAATGCTAACTGTAAGTTGCTGCGCACGACTCGATGCCAAGGCAGGGGCCGTTCCTTTGGCGCGGCTCCTAGCGCTTTACCGACCAAACGAGCGCGGCCGGGCAATCCAGCTAAATCGGCAATCTGACCATAACTTGCGACTTTTCCGGCGGGGATTTGTAACACTGTTTGCCAAATTTGTGGATAATACGCTGATGTCATCACAATCCTAGTTTCTTGCCAAAGAGCCAATACAGAAAATGAATAAAGCGAAAAAAATACTGGTGAAGCCGGAACCACCTGAGAGTAATGAATGTTGTGGTAGCGGTAGTTGCTGTCCTTGTGTTTGGGATTACTATCGTGAGCAACTAGCACTTTGGCAGCAACAACAAACACTTATTGCTGAAGCTGCGAGTAACGAAGTTGATAAACCTGCCACTTAGTAACTTCTTGGGCAATACCATGCCGAGCGCAATACTGGTTTTGTTAGCCGCTCTTTTGGCTTGATTTCTTGCAGCAAGATGCCTCTTTTCCAATGAAAACGGCATTTTTCCTGCTTCAGCTGCCTTTGTCAGCGTCTTCACAACCCAAAAGAACGTGGTATATTACCGCGCTTGCCTGCTGCCTCCCTCTGCACAGGTTTTATAATAACGATAAACGACCAGGATCTCTATGAGCAACGCCATACTTGCCAATCAGCGTCAGCTGTTCGGCCATCCGCTTGGATTATATGTTTGTTTTTTCACCGAAATGTGGGAGCGCTTTGCTTTCTACGGTTTAAAAGCACTGTTATTTTTATACCTCACCAAACACCATGCTTTTAGCGATAACAACGGTTATTTGCTACTCGGCACCTACGCCGGTTTAGCTTACGCTTTACCAGTGGTGGGCGGTTTGTTAGCAGACCAATATTTAGGAATGCGTAAAGCCGTAACTTTTGGCGGCATTTTGATGGCCGTCGGTATGTTGGGAATGGCTTATACCGGTCAGGCGGCAACACCCGAAGGTGGCGCAGATGCGGTAGCTATTCAAATTATGTATGCCTCTTTAGCTTTAGTTGCGGTGGGTGTTGGGTTTTTAAAGCCAAATATCTCGACCATCGTTGGTCGTTTATATGAAGATAATGACCCGCGTCGCGATTCGGCGTTTACTGTGTTTTATATGGGCATCAACCTTGGCGCGCTGGCTGCTAGTTTAATCGTCGGTGGCGTTGGTGAAATTTATGGTTGGGGTTATGGTTTTGCTCTTGCTGGTATTGGTCTACTGACAGGCTTTGTAGTTTTTATCAAAAATAAAGCTCACCTAATGGGGCAAGCAGAAAGCGCACATCCTGAATTGCTTGAGCAAAAAGTCTGGGGTTTACGTCGTGAAACTTTAATTTATGTGCTGGCTTTAGTCGGTGTCGTTGTGGTTCAGCAAGTGCTGCAAACCAAGTTCGACTTTGACGCAATCGCGCATATTCTAGGAATGGCACCTGGCACGCAAATCACCGCCACCGAAGTAGTCGCTATCGTCTTGACCATCGCTTTATTGGTTTGGTGGTTCAAATTTATCTTTATTGAATGTTCTGCACTTGAACGTGCCAACATGATTGTGTTGATGGTGTTAATTGCGATTTCTGCGGTATTTTGGGGTCTTTACGAGCAAACTTATGGTACTTGGCTGGCTTATTCCGATCGGGTCATGAACATTGAATCATTGTTTGGTTTTAAATTGAGTGCCTCGCAATTAACCTCGGTTGGCGCATTGTTCATTTTTGCTCTAGCCATCCCATTTGCTTGGCTGTGGCCATTTTTAGATCGTAAAGGTTGGAATCCTTCAGCGTCAGCGAAGTTTGCTATAGGTTTGTTATTCGCCGGTCTTGCCCATTTTGTTTTGCAATATGCGGCTCTAAACCCTGAATCAAATGGGCTTGCTGGTTTCTGGTGGTTTATTTTGGCCTACCTGGTGTTAGAGATTGGCGAAATGGCGTTATCACCAATTGGTTTATCCGCTGTTACGACATTATCTGTGCCACGAGTGGTCAGTTTAATGATGGGCGTTTGGTTCTTAGCATCAGCATTCGGTGAAATGATTGCAGGTCGTTTTGGTACCTTGGCCTCTATGGAAAAAGGCACAGCGGTACCGGATGCTTTGGCTATCTATGCTGATGTGTTCTCGACATTGGGCTGGGTTGGGGTTGGTGCCGCAGCATTTATGTTTGCCATGACACCGATTTTAAACCGTCAAATTCGTATTGCTCGCGAGAAAACGCCATCAGTGTGATGGCGTGTCCAACTGCAGGATCTTGGGTAAGTTTGTGGAATTACAGCCACGTACCGTAAATTGATACCCAAGTTCCTGAGTTTTATCAGGGATAATGACTAAAATCTCATAGTCGTTTATCTGCACTGCATGTTCAACACCGCTGATTTTGCAGTGGGATCTGCCCTGACTTTCTACCTCATATAAGAAATTCGCGACCAGCTTATTGGCCCAAGGGATACTCGGCACACCGCTGATTAGGTTCAATTCTTCTGGCTCATTGGTTTGCTCAGATGCTTGGTTCGTTACGCCTTGCGAAGTTTCTGCAATCGGATCCATTTGCTTTTCTTTATTGTCAGTCGCAGAGGTTTGCTCGCTTGTGTCATAGCCAGTTTTTGCACCAAAAGAGCCGCTATCTAGATTGACGTCAAGGACTGTAGTGCCAGTTAAATAACCTTGTAAGCCAATGCTAACAAAGACTAAAACCACAGGTAGATAAACAATTCGCGCCAGCAACGAAATGAACGGGTAGCTCTCTTGATGCATCATTTCTGCGTGCACCTTACTGACCGGACGAATTAAAACCATCAACAAAACCTTGCTGGTATGGACAGCTAGGTAAGCCATCGACATGAGGATGGAGAGGATAAAGGTCCAAATCGGCGCTTGTAATGCAATCATGAAATGCACACTAAAAGGCGTAAGATCTGGTTTAACGCCACTAATTGCATTCATTTGTGATTCGGCATAGGCATAACAAAAGTTTGCCAAAATGGCGTAACTTGCTAAAAGCAAAACTTTCCCTGGTAGGCTATGCCAAATCCTAATTGAGCTTTGCCACATATCTATTATGGCAGCGCCGATTAACAGCACTACAAAGGCTATATAAAGCGGTTCCGCAGATGCAAAGGTGATAAGCCATAACAGCAGCGATAGGGTGGCCAAAAAATACCAGCGTTGCACTAGGTTTAATTTTTCCCAAAACGGCGTTATCGAGGTTCGAAATTTAGCCCACATCATTATGCTTCCATGAATTGATTCTCTTAGCCTATTAGGCAGAAAATTAACAGTTTGGTAAATGATTTTTTTGTACTGCCGGAATAGCTCCCTGAAATTGACAGCGACTAGATGCTGCTCTATACCCTAAGCAACTAGGTTTTGGAGAGTTCTCGGATGAACCACTTGAAATTGTTGGCTGTTCCCGCGTTAGTTCTATTTTCCCAAACCAATTCAAACATTGTGCTCGCCGCTGAGCCCGATTTTGAACACGAATTTTCAATTCTTGCTGATTTGTCCAAAGCAGGTGGAGATACCGGCGAAGAAACTTCGGCACAGCGCGCATTGGTTACCTGGGATGCACAGTATCAACTAAGTCCCCGTTGGACAGTTGCCGGCAATTTAAAAGCTTTTCGCGGCGATAATGGTGAAGCGCTTACGGACAATATCCAAGGGATCTCCAATATTGATGCTGAGCGGTTTAGCAAAATTTACGAACTCTTTATGGAGTATCAATGGAACGAGCAAACGCGACTAAAATGCGGTTGTAATAGCCCCTTTTTAAAACGGACACTTTTTAATTAAGCGATAGGCTTAAACCTATCTTTAAGGAGTGTCTATGGAACGTATTGAAATTTTAACTGGCGAACAACGTCGCCGTCGTTATACTCCC
>JAFLDV010000046.1 GCA_017302255.1 Gammaproteobacteria bacterium
GGCGCTATTGCAAATTTTGCAGCGACAGTTGTCGAATCATGCAGTAGGGCTTTAGAAAATTGATGTTGAAACCATTTGCTACCGGTTAGTTGTCCAAGCAAAGTTGGGCATTGGCTAACGGCCGTGGATTCAAGTCGAGCTCGAAAGTGCCAGTAGTCGTCATTTAATTCAGCTGAGGGGTTGTAGCCTGTGCGCCAGTACAGCAAATCAACTGGTTGTGTCTGCCAGAGCAACTGATTATTGCCACTTAATTCGCTTTGCATAAGTTCACTGATAGTAACTCGTTCTACGCGAACCCCCAACCGCTGCACTTCATCGCATAACAGGCGTTGGTCAAAAATATTGTCTTCATCGCCTTCGACCACAATCAGCATTAATGGTGCTCTATGCGTTGTGCTTTGATGCGTTCTACTTTTATGCGTTCTACTTTGGGCTATCGCGGCGTCGGCGAGCAGAGTTGCTTGGACTTTAACTGCATCATTTGCAGCATATGAACCTGGCCGGTATTGTGCAATCAATGCCAGATATTGGGCGTTGAGTGGTCCCATGCCAGCGGCGATTGGATTGGATTCAACCCATTGCCATTGCTGCTGTTGGTCTAGCATAAAATCGTGCCGGTTTAGCATTAGATTGCGGTTCACGACTAACTGTGTGGACGACGTACTTTCAGTGCCTGCCGGGTAAATGTTACGAAGGGTGCGCCAAATTTGCCCTGGTACCGATTGCGAGAATTCAAGTTTAGCTAGTAGTGCTAACAGCCATTCAGGATTTGCTGCCGCCGAAGCTTGGACATGGCCGAGTAATGTTGCCAGGTGCTGTGCTTTGGCAAACTGCGCTTTGCTAAGTTTCCAAGGCGTAAGTGACACTGGCACTGGCTCAAATCCCGCTTTAGTTTTCAGACCCAGTTGCTGCCGAATAAGTTGCTGCCGAATCACTTGCTGACTTAACTGCGTGGTCAAATCAAAAGGCGCATTTGCTGTTGGTTGTTCAGCCAAAACCGTTGTCGTAATTGGTGTGACGTCGCTTGGGATTACCCCATTATGCACAGACTGGTTACTCATTGACTGGTTGTTCATGGACTGGTTGCTCAGTAAGGAACTCTGTACTAAAAGCGGCTGAGCTGAAATTTTCTGAGCAGAGATCTCCAGCGCTGAGGACGGTTCTAAAGAGGAATGCTCGAATGACAACTGCTCAACTGATAAATCATGCGGTAGCTTGAGGAACGCTCGCGTAAGTGACGCTTCTCCTGTCGATTGATTCATATATTCCTCTTATTCCTCTCAAAAACTGCCATTAAATTATTAAACTAATGCGATAGCCAGTGTTTCTGGTAGTCGCAACATAAACTGCATAGCCAAAGCTAACTGTACTGGTGGACTTGGTTATGCTGCGCAGCACCACGAGCTGGGTTAACCCTCAGTCCGCCGAAAGCACTTCGAATTGCTGCCAATTTTTAATGCCGATGCATCTGCCAAAGCTACAAGCAAAATGCTAAAGCCGTCACGATCGGGATCAATATCTAAGTCTGTTGTTTTTAAGCCAAGCACAAACATCAAGATTTAAAATTGATGTCATTGTTGCACCTATCAGTAAGACTAGAATTATATTTCTGCAATCATGGAAATATCATATTTCGACAAGGATGGAAATGTTAATTAATATTTCGAGTTATGTGGAAATGTTGCGGTGCTCGGGGTACACTGCGAATGAGAATGTCACTTTCGAGGAATAGCAATGGACACTTCAGCGCAGCTCACAACGGCAGCCGCACAGCTAGCGGAGCTTGGCCATCCGACACGCTTAGGCATTTTTCGGGTGTTAGTCAGAGCTGGTTGTCAGGGCGCGCCGGTTGGTGATATTCAGCAAATTTTGGATATTCCAAATTCCACGTTGTCTCACCATTTAAGCCGCATGAGCAAAGTTGGTCTGATGGAACAACGTCGAGAGGGGCGCACGCTCTACTGTGTTTTGCAATTTAGTACAGTTGAAACCTTACTTGGTTTTCTATATGCAGAATGTTGTTTAGGTTTGCCGACAACTCAATCAACAGTGACCGCTTCAGAGTGCTGCGCGACTTAAAGTAATGCATTGAAAATGCTCAGATAAACAAGCCAGCTATCATGGTCAATGGTTGAAAATTTGTTTTGGGGTTTTTACTTGGTTTTGTGATTAAAATCAGGGATACAGTAAACATAAAAGCGGGTAGTTACCCGCTTTTATAGTTTAAATCAGTTACGAGCAGCTAAAGATGCTTAGTCTTTTTCACGCTCTGCTTCGATTTCAATCGCAGTAACTACTTTATTTGCATCAGCGATCCCTTCAACTTTAACTGTTTCCCCAATAATTAGACCATTGATGAAATCAGTTGGGGTCATGTTTTTGGTAGTCCCAATTTTCAGCTTAGTGGCAGGTTTGATATTGACTGTAAAGCCATTGACTTCGATTTGTAGCTCGCGTTTTGCGGTTAATGCACCTTTGAACTCAACTAGACCGACAGCTTTGCTGCCATCACCTGGTTTTCTTGGCGCTTTAATTTCGATGCGGCTGGCCAACAATTTGCCATTGGCCGGCATTGCATGAACTTCGACCACAGTGGTTGCGCTTAACAGTGCAAAGAACTCGGTTTTAGTCAGAACTGCATCATCATTTTCGTACCGAGTATTGCTATCAGTAACTATTTCCCGACCGAACAGGGTGAAACCATCGGCAGTAACTGCAGTTGGTATGCCTTTAAGTTCGATGCTGCCATCGCTTGCACCACCATTTTCACGCTCGACTTTCAATGCGACATTTGCACCCTCAGCATTTTTATAAGCCGCAACTTCTAAGTAGTCGTTCACTACCAAGGATTTGAGGTCAAAAAAGCGAACTGCGCGACTTGAGTCGTCTTTAAGCACGGTCTGTGCGGTAACGACAAAAGTTGTTGTGCCGATAGTAAAGGTGTTGTTGGTCAGATCGATTGCTGAGACATTGCCTGAAAGCTTCATCACTGCTTGGTTAATAAAACTGACTTTCTCAATCTGCCAGTTACCGCCGACTTGTTTGGCTTTCAATTTGATACTGATGCCGTTGGCTAACAATGTTTTCAGGCCATATTCGAATTTTGTCTCAGCTGTCAGCAAGAAAGTTTGACCATTCAGTACCAAAGACACATCTGGTTGATAGCCCGAGACTATGCCTTCCATCCAAACTTTTTCCGAGGTTGCCGGCGTAGACTTTTGTAAATCGACTACTGTGGCAACAATGCTGTTGGTTGCAGTGTCGTATTGTTGACCTTTGACTTTAACCGCTTGCCCATTGGCAAGTTCAGCCATCGTGAAGTCTTCAAAACGGGCAGTGCTGTATTTAACCTTCAAATCACTGACGGAAAAAGTTTGAGCAGTGGTATCAAGGTTAGCTACGGTGCCAAATACTTTGAAGCTATTGGCCTGTTTAGTTTCATGCTCGACCCGGCTTGCATAAAATTGGCCAGCCGCTTTGACAAGACCGCTTACTTCGAGAATGTCGCCAACCTTGATGGTTGCCAGAGTGGTACGCTCAAACACAGTCAAATCATCAGTTTGGACAATCTGACCTAACATAGTGATTTGCTTATTCGCCAAATCGATGAAGGTCACTGGACCTTCTAATTGCGCACCATATTTGATGGTACGTGCCGTGCCACCCGAGCCGTCTGATTTCACGGTACCTTCAAGTTGCACCACCATGCCGACAGCCAGTTCCTGCTCTAAAGCGCTTGGATTGTCGTCAGTACTAATGGTGCTGCCGCTAGTGCTGTAATGTACGCCGTTAACGATGACACTACCAAAGCCAGTAATGGTGCCAGTTGTTGTAACTGTTGATGTTGTAGGTGAATTGCCTGATACGACATCTGGAGCTGGTTCAGTGGTATCGCCACCGCCACCACAGCCGGACAAGATCAACGACGAGCTTAAAACTAAAATCGAAACCCTGTTATTCATATTAAACTCCAAAGCGATTGCTGGTTGTTATTCACTTAATTATCGCGAGTAAGCATGAAGCAATTCCCCGGTCAAAAATTGCAACACAAGGCCATCCTAGTCGAGCTATCTTAACTGAAGCTTAATTAACGATAGCTTTTTTAGGGAGTTTTGTTTCTAAATGCATAATTCTAGCGAGTTCTTTAACAAATTGAACTCGGTAGGGCGTATGCCCCATCGATTCGGTAGGCTTTAGGTCATTTGGTCAATAGCTGTAAGTCATTCAACTTCATAAGATTGGTACTGACAACAGTCATCAATAATGAGGCACTTTCTATGACCAGTCGTATCTATGATTTACCAACCCGGATTTTCCATTGGTTGTTTGCTGGCAGCTTTTTGAGTGCCTTCACCATCGCCAATACGGTTGACGATGAATCAACCCTCTTTGCCTACCATATGCTTGCCGGATTGGTGATGGGATTTATTGTGCTTTGGCGCATCGTTTGGGGATTTATTGGTTCAAGCCACGCCAGATTTTCTGACTTTTCGCTAAATCCCAAGTCGCTGCTGCAATACGGTAAGTGCGTACTAACAGGCCAAGGTCGGCTTTGGGCAGGGCATAACCCCGCATCGAGTTGGGCCGCGGTAACAATGCTTTTGCTAGCATTAGCGCTTGGTGTTACTGGCTATTTAATGGCTAATGGCTCCGCGGGTGAAAGTCTTGAAGATCTACATGAACTCTTGGCCAACGCTTTTATAGTAGTGGTGGTCTTGCACGTGGCCGGTGTAATCTTGCATACCCTGCAGCATAAAGACGCTTTAGGAAAAAGTATGGTAACGGGCAACAAGTCGGGGCTACCGGCGTCGACGCCATCGGTATCTTCGCACCCAATTGTTGCTATCATTGCCGTGCTGCTGACACTAAGTTTTGCTGGATATCTGCTACAAAACTTCGATGCATCCAATGGCAGTTTAAAGCTGTTTGGAACCACTTTGCAGCTTAGCGAAAATGAAGCTGAGGATGGTGAGAGTGGACATGGCGAAACCGAGCACGATGACGACTAAAGAGGTTTTATGACTCAGAATTTTATCAATCAAAAAGAACGTTGGTTTTTGCTGTCAACTTTGCTGCTGATTGCCGTGATTGTTGCTGTGGATTTGATTACCGATAGCAGTGAAGGCGTAGTAATTTGGCATGTCGCAATCGAAGGCTCTGCCGGCGCACTTGCGCTGGCGGGCGTTTTTTATTTACTTAAGCAAGGTATCCAACTAAAACGGGCGCTTCGCAACGAGCGCAAGTTATCAGCAAAACTAGAACAAGAAGCGCAAGAGTGGCGGACACAATCCAAAGCTTACCTGAGCGGATTATCGACTTTAATCGATGCGCAACTAACCATTTGGGGTTTATCGCCGGCAGAGCGTGACGTGGCATTTTTATTACTTAAAGGACTGAGTTTAAAAGAAATCGCCAATCTTCGTGAGACCACAGAGAAAACAGCGCGGGTGCAATCAATGGCAATTTATGCCAAAGCTGGGCTTGCTGGACGCTCAGAACTATCGGCATTTTTTCTCGAGGATTTACTGCCAGAGCGTGCGAATTAAATACGAGAAAAACTTAAATTTGACTGTCGCTATAGCTGATGCGCTTGAAACAGCAAGGCTATAGCTTCGGAGTTACTTTGCGCTTGCAATAAGAATGGTTTTCGAAGATAGCAAATACGGCCAGCTAATACCGTCAGCAAATATGGGTAAAGTCGCGATTGTAGCCTAAGAAGCCTTTTGTCGTAGATCTTGAGTTTTCAGCGCAAAACCTTCAGCTGCTAACCATTGAAAGGCTTCGTGCTGAGTTGGATAAACTCGCCGTTCAAAGCTGTCAGTACGTTCAGTGATCATGCGTTCCAATTGATACCGTTTCACCATGTGAGGGCAGTATACTTGCGCCGCACAACGAAGATTATTGGCGATGCACCATTCTACCAATTCCCGTATTACCGGCTCGATTTCTGGTACACCTAATTCCCATTGGTCGAGATAAACAATATGCGCCCATTGTGAATTCACAAGCTTAGCGGCAATAGTTTTAAACTCTGCCGAGTACTCTTCAGCTGTTCTTTTATCCCAGCAACCATTGACCAGAGCAAGGATCACTTTCTCTTCTTGCCATAAATGGAATTTGCGATTCATAGACTTCTCTAGCAAATTAAGCTCGAAATTCAGTGTAACGTTGATATCTTCAGTATGTAAACAAGCAATTTATACACCTAAAGCAAAGATGTTAAAGGCTTTTAATATTGATCCGCGTCTCTTGGCAAAAATTACTGATGCCATTATATCGCGAGCATCTTGGTTTCAGTGAACTATCTCGTTGCTTGGCAAGGGGGTGGTGTCGGCAGTTGCTCGATTTTTAACAGCCACTGCTTACCTTGCTGTGTCAGTATGTAAATGCGACCGTAGTCTTGCTCGGTGAGCGGGGCAACAGTTTCACCTGTTAGTTTTGCCACCAATGCCGGGATGGTGTTGCTGTGCCCGATCACCAATACATTACCGGCTTTGTTGTTGAGCTCAGTGCTTAACTGGTCCAGCTGACGTGGGTCGTAACTCAGGAGTTGTCGGCCTTGCTGGGAAAAAGCTTCGGCAGTTTGTTTGGTTCGTTGGTAAGGGGTATGCATCAACCAAGGCAGTGGCGTGTTTTTTAGCTGTACAGCAAAGGCTTGCGCTTGCGCAAAGCCGCAGGGGCTTAACGCTGGATCTTTCCCGCTAGTGGCTTTTTCCATATGACGGCTTAGAAAAATTTGCCTGGGGGAATCAGCAAAGGCTGCAAAGCTTAGCGATAACACAAAAAACAAAAAGTATTTCATCAGAACTCCTTCGGTCGAGTCATGGTTAATTGCTTTGGTGCGGCTATCGGATGGACTAAATCATGGCCGAAGTAAGCAGTTGATTTGGTTCGCGCAATTGCACTTTTTATAATGCCGCACAATATCACAAATCTGGAAATCTAAATGCCTGCGCATAATCGACTTTTGCTAACAGTCAGCGCCTCTTGACGGTTTGCCAAGGCATGGTCGGCACCGGCTTATATGGTGGTAGACTAATTAATAAAAAACGCAAGTATTTATGCCGAAAATATATTCAGTCCTGTGATTTTATGGTAAATTTAATCAAAGTCTTGTGCTAATTGTGAATCATAAACGTGGATTGTAACGAAATACTAACCGATGATGAGTTAGCCTGCTTTCGAGATATTTTTAGTCAAGCTGCTGATGGCTTGCACACCAGTACCGCCAACGAGCCGCAACACCACCTCACAGTGATGACCGAAATCCCGCAGATGGTTGCTAAAGTACTTGGTCAGGCCAAGCTGACACTATTGGCTGAAATCAGCCACTATAAGCTTTGGTTTCCGCTGACTCTGCAGATTGATGCCTTAGGCCAATTTACGCCGACCTTAGGAATTCCAGAAGTTCTTGAATTGCAGGGTAAAGAACGTAGTTGGCGCCTAAACAATGTCTCTGACGTTACCATCACCGTTGATGGCGAGCCTCAGGTATTGCAGGTGCGCTCACTTTCCAGTTCAGGAATTGCTATTCAACTGCCGAATGCGATGGCGGCGGAGCGTTTAATGTCTGGCCGCAACGTCGAAATGTGGTTAGCTGAAATAGGTCCCTTGCAACTGGATTTTGAACCAGTGCGTTATGACAGCTGTTTATTAGCGGCACGAATTAATGCCGTCGGTAAAGAACGTGAAGCGCTACGGCAGTTTATTTTCCAGCGCCATCGCGCCGAATATGCGCATCTGTATCAGAATATTAGTTAGCAATTTCATTCACTTACGCGCCAAAATTAATGGGGTAGTGTCGTTGAAATTGATCCTACCCCCATATTAATTGCTATGGCTTAACTAAATTGGGCAACCACTATTTAAAAAATTGCCTGTCCACTTTTTGTTCATACCCGACATCCCCAGACTCCAGAAAATCAAACATAGTCAGCTGCGCAGTATTAAAACGGCAGAGCTGATTGGTTGCAGTTTTGGGTTTGTCGCCACCATAGTCCAACTATGTGATCTGCTTTACTAAAGCACTTTGCTCATAAAATATTTAGCGCCACCGGCGAAAGGATAGTCCTGCTGGGCCCATTGCAGCTGGTACCCATATTTTTCGTAAAAGGGCCGAGCCTGAAAATCTAAGGTATCCAGAACCACAAAACAGCAGCCGCGGTCACGGGCGATTTGTTCGGCGCGTTGTAACATTGCTGAACCCTGGCCTTTGCCGCGCAGTTCTGGGGCCAACCAAAACGATTCCAGATAAAACCAGTTGCCAAAAGTACGGCCCGCTAAAGCGCCCAGCAAGGTGCCTGTGTCATCATGGATGGCGAGGCCTAGCGGTTGACGCAGGCTGGCGTCCCAGTGCATGGCATTAAATTCAGCGATCTTTTGCTTGGCGATATCGGCAAATTCAGCCTGATGTTGTTCGGTGAGTTGCATTGATGCGACAATCAGTGAAAGTTAACTTAAGGTTGTTATACGGGATTTCGGCAAAACAGCCAAGACCAGAACACATCGGATTCGGGTAAAAGATCACTCAATTAAACAGTCGTGGACAGACATAAGAACTAATTCATCCTAGACAGCAAAAATTTAAAAAATGGCTGGCCTAACTAAACGCATTTGGTTATAGCATACGAAAAGCGCTTTATATTCACGGTGGCCGCAACTTTAGGGATGTTGCTGACTAAAAGCATTTAAGGTCAATTAATGGCAATTATTGTCACAGAATTTTGTGACAAGCTTTTGTGCAGGGGAGAAATGACTGAAGGTCAAAAATTTGATTTTTTAGGAACAAAAAATTGTGAAAATTTCGAGTTGACGAAAATTTTCGTCACAACCACGTCACAGGTTTTCGGTTTTAGAAATAAGAAAATCCCTTAAAAAGGGAAGTCTATGCAAATCAGTTAGTTATAAACTGGTAAAGTTGGTTGCGGGAGCCGGATTTGAACCGACGACCTTCGCCAGGGTTTATTAAGAGGAGCCCGAGGGCGAATTGCATGTCTTGCTATGTAAAGTTGGTTGCGGGAGCCGGATTTGAACCGACGACTTTCGCCAAGGTTTATGAAGAGGAGCCCGAGGGCGAATTGCATGTCTTGCTATGTAAAGTTGGTTGCGGGAGCCGGATTTGAACCGACGACCTTCGCCAGGGTTTATGAAGAGGAGCCCGAGGGCGAATTGCATGTCTTGCTATGTAAATTTGGTTGCGGGAGCCGGATCTTCGGGTTATGAGGGTTAAAATAAAAATTGATTTCTTATGATTAAGATCAATAAGTAAGATGGAAATTAATAATAAATACATCAAAAACAGTAACATAAACATTATCTAATGAGACATTAATTTTTAGAGTAGCCTTACGATCTCCGCTTTGTGCTGTCTCATCGAAAAATTGCTTGGCGCAGCCTTGTCACAATGGTTAAAAATGAGATTTTTTGAAATTGACCATTAGCTTGATTTTTCTGCATTTTGATGACGATTTCTACGTGATTGGTCGCAGTAAATCAAAGCCGTACATGCCTTCTAGTTAATTGCATGTAATTTACCATCCAATTGTGAACGCTTCTTACCCGCCGTTGCTAATCCATCAGAGCAAAACTTGTAGCTAACTTACCAGTTGGATCTCAATTTAACTTTAAGCGTGGAGTAGTGCTTTTACAGTCAAAATCTCAAAGTGGGAAACTACTTGATATCTCGGCTATGTGCCAATTGCTGACATTTCAGTTTTTCACAACGAACGTCTGCTTTCGGATGCAGAGTGGAATTCACTGAAAAAGCCTTCCTCTCTGCTTTGCCTTAAAAAGCAGACCTACCTTATGATTTGTTATTACTTTTGATTAACGCATACCTAATGCGGGTATGAAGTGTTTTTTCTATCGGAGATGACTTATTATCCCAATGATATTTAGACTGTTTTTGTTCTTGAACATTGGACCATATTGGCAAGGATACGCGAAGAGGCCGACATTTTAGTTGGCCTCTTAGTCTGCGTTGAATTGCTCGGTGAGGAGCCCGCGGCTGTCGGTTACAGTTTTTCGCTATGATCAGCTGATAAAACATTTCCGACTTCATCGAGCACGATATAAAGCTTCTGCTTGCTCGTGTCTTTTTCTTCGCCATTCAGGTAGCTAACCACCCAAACGGTATTGCCGTGATGCGATTTTTTCGGGCTGATGTCGGTTGATTTTGCTGTTTTCCAGCTATCACCGAGTTTTTTGCCAACAACTAATTTTTCGAGGACCTGGTGCGCTTTGGTCGACGCTTCAGCATGGTCAATAGGTTCTACATCTGCATGGTTGCCGTGTGCTAACAATTGTTGTGAAGCCAAAGTCAGGCCAACACCAAGAATTAAAGCAGTGAGTTTTTTCATCGTCATTGTCTCTTTATGGGGATTAAGGTTTGTAAAAATCAGCAAAAAAGCCGTGAATAGTGACAGTAACCGTCACAGGTTCAGTGCCTTTGTTTTTCCAGTACCAACCATGTGAACCGTCAAATGGCGCCACAAAATTGCCGCTGCCGGAACTTTGTGCCCGCTCCAACCAGTAACTGGTATATTCATCAGGCTTAGCATTCACTTCTTCGCCGTGCATATCCACCAAAAGTGCCTTGCCATTGGATGTCCAGCTGAACACCACAGTCTGGCCTTTTAGCATTTTGGCTTTTAACTCTGCGCCTTTGCCAGGAGCTAACGTCAACTCCATGGTTTTGCTCTTCATTTCAGTATCTTGTTTACTGACCGGGCTTAAGCTCACGTCTGCCAGCAAATTGCTGCCGGTAGTAGGTTGTACTTCTGGGATCACGGCATCTTGCTTTTCCGCTTCAGAATTGCCAGCTTCAGCAATCACGGTAAGTCCAGTTAGCTTGCCGATACCGGTCGGGTCAATACCGTATTCAGCTGGCAGAATAAAACTCACGGTGATCGCTGCAGCAGCAATGGCGGCCACAGCGGTTGCTTTGACTAATGACTTTTTGCTCGGTGCTGTTCCAATAAATGTGTTCATCACAATTCCTTAAGCGACCACAAAGAGGCCGGTTAACTGATAAAAGAAGAAAATAAAACCAGCGCACATCAGCACTTGGTTTGAGCGAAACGCATGACTATGAAACGATGGGCTTAGACGCCAGAAATTCATCAGGATCAAAATGATGCCAAGCGCGAGCAACTGGCCCAATTCAACGCCAAGGTTAAATGCCAGCATGTTGCCAATCAGCCCGTCCGGATCCAGCGCAAAATCCTGTACTTTACTGGCAAGGCCAAAGCCGTGAATAAGGCCAAACAAAGCCACCATCAGCTTGGGATCAGGCCTTTTGCCAAACCAGCTTTCAAAAGCCTGCATGTTATCCAGCGCTTTATAGACTATCGAAATACCTATAAGCGCATCCACCAAATAGGGGTTCACATGAAAGCCACTGAGGACGCCACCGAGTAAAGTGACACTGTGGCCAACAGCAAATAACGTCACATAAACTGCGATATCCCTCATGCGATATAAGAAAAAAATCACACCAGCCAAAAACAACAGGTGGTCATACCCGGTGACCATGTGTTTGGCGCCAAGGTAGATAAACGGCAACAGCTGCACACCTTTGGCCTGCTCGATAAATGCCTGATCTCCTGCCGCCACGCCATGGGCGTAGACGGAGGTGGCAAAAAGACCTAGCCACAGCAGCCCCAGAACCCACAGGGTTTTGCGGCTCAAAGTTAATAGGGTCAATCGCATCACAGATTTTCCTTGTTATGGCCCCCGTTGCAACGGGGGCTTTCATTCAGTAAGTTAAACTTCAGCCGCTTGGCGATTGCGCTCTCGGCCATGCACCAGGCGATACAACGCCGGTAGAATGACCAGCGTCAATAACGTCGACGTCAAAATGCCACCAATGACCACGGTTGCCAGCGGACGCTGAATTTCAGCACCAGTCCCTATGTTAATCGCCATCGGCACAAAACCTAAACTGGCAACCAATGCAGTCATTAGCACGGGGCGAAGACGCTGTATAGCGCCTTGTTCAATGGCCATCAGTAGTGACATGCCTTGCTCGCGCAGCTGATTTATCATCGCCATCATCACCACGCCGTTTAAGACTGCAATACCTGATAACGCGATAAAACCGACCGCTGCCGAGATTGATAACGGCATATCACGGAGTAGCAGTGCGGCAACCCCACCGGTTAGTGCCAGTGGCACCCCGCTAAACACGATCAGCGCGTCTTTGGTAGAGTTCAGCGCACTGAACAACAAGCCAAAAATCAGTAACAGCGTCAGTGGTACCAGCCATTGCAGCCGGTTGCTGGCCGATTGCAACTGCTCAAATGTGCCGCCGTAACCAAGCCAATAACCCGCCGGTAATTGCAGTTGTGTATTCATGACATTTTGGGCATCCTGAATGAAGCTACCCAAATCACGTTCCGCCACGTTAGCTGTGACCACGACATTACGTTTGCCACTTTCGCGGTTGATTTGATTTGGCCCGGTCAACTGCACCAATTCAGCAACCTCGCCAAGTGGTACGTAGGTCATTTCATTAAACGAATCAGCGGGCAGTGCCACCGGCAATCGTGCCAGTGCTGCTAAGTCTGTCCGTTCTTTTTCTGCGAGCCGCATCACCAGAGGGAAACGTTTGTCACCGTCAAATATCAACCCGAGTTGCTGTCCACCTACTGCGGTTTGCACCGTTTGTTGAATAGTGGCGACATCAATGCCTAATAACGCCAGATGATCGCGTTCCGGCTCTACCGACAACAGAGGCAGCCCAGTTGCCTGTTCCATGCGCACATCAACCGCACCAGGCACTTGCGCCAGAATGGCAGCAGCCTGACCGCCCAGCGCATTCAATTGCTCTAAGTCATCGCCATAAATCCGCACCGCTACGTCGGTCCGTACCCCGGCAATCAACTCGTTAAAACGCATCTCAATTGGCTGGGTAAACTCATATTTATTGCCCGGCACCGCTTCAACTTTTAGCCTTAACTGCTCGACAAACTCAGCTTTGGAAAGACTTGGATCGGGCCACTCTGCTTGCGGTTTTATAATCAAAAACGTATCTGCCACGCTTGGTGGCATTGGATCTGTCGCAATTTCTGCTGTGCCAATTTTTGAGAAAACCCGCTCGACCTGAGGTAAAGCTGCGATTTCTTTCTCAAGCAGATTTTGCATCCGGATGGATTGCTCCAAACCAGTCCCTGGCACCCGCAGTGCGTGCAAGGCGACATCACCTTCATCGAGCTGTGGCATAAACTCGCTGCCCATCCGGGTGGCCTGATAAGCACTCCAGCCAACCAGCGAAAACGCCAGCACAACGGCAACCGCTGCGTAACGCAAACCCAGTGTTAATACCGCCTGATAACCTGACTTCAGCGTCTGCATCAGTCGACTATCCTGCTCAGACACCTTGCCCGGCCCAAACAATGCAATGGCTGCTGGTACAAAAGTCACAGCCAGGATCAGTGCACCCAATAAAGCCGCAATGACAGTAAAAGCCATTGGGTGGAACATTTTGCCTTCCACGCCAGACAAGGCAAAAATTGGCATAAAGACCAGCATGATGATAAGCACACCAAAAACGGCCGGCGTGAACACTTCACGAGTGGCCTGATACACCAGATCTAAGCGTTCTGACGTCGTCAATAAACGCTGATGTTGATGTTGCGCCATACCTAAACGGCGCAGACAGTTTTCCACCACGATCACCGCGCCATCCACCATCAGACCAAAATCAATTGCCCCCAGACTCATCAGGTTGCCACTGACGCGATTCATCGCCATACCACTGATGGCAAATAACATACTGAGCGGAATGACCAAGGCGGTGATAAACGCCGCCCGCAGATTACCAAGGAAGATAAACAGCACGACAATGACCAGTACTGCCCCTTCAAATAGGTTCTTCTGTACGGTGTTGATGGTTTTATCGACCAAGGTGCTGCGGTTGTAGACTGCTATCGCCTCAACACCCGCAGGCAAACTCTGGTTAATCTGAGCTAACCTTTCACTCACGCGTTTTGCCACAGTTCTGCTGTTTTCACCGACCAGCATAAAGACTGTGCCAAGCACCGTTTCTTCGCCGTTTTGCAGCGCAGCGCCTGTGCGAAGCTCTTTACCAATAAATACATCAGCGACATCACTTAATCGTACCGGGCCATCATCACGTTTGGCCACCACTAGACTGGCGATATCCTCAAGGCTACTCAGCTGTCCGGGAGATCGGACTAACCATTGTGCACCATGGCGCTCAATGTAACCGGCGCCGACATTGCTGTTATTGCGACTGAGCGCATCAGCCAGATCAGCCATCGTCAGTTTAAAAGCCAATAATTTCCCTGGGTTTGGAGCGACTTGATACTGGCGCACATAACCGCCAATAGAATTGACCTCCGTAACCCCTGCGACCTTTACCAGTTGCGGTTTGATGGTGAAATCCTGCAAGGTTCGCAAATCTTCGGCGCTATAAGGTGTGCCATCATCTTTACGTGCATCCGTTTTCGCGCTAACGGTGTACATAAAAATTTCACCAAGGCCGGTGGCGATGGGCCCAAGCGATGCATTGGCGTCTGCTGGTAATTGTGCCCGCACGCCTTGCAGGCGTTCGCTGACCTGCTGGCGCGCCCAATAAATGTCGGTGCCATCTTTAAACACCACGGTGACCTGCGATACGGCATAACGAGATACCGAGCGGGTGTACTCCAGCTTTGGCAGGCCAGCCATGGCATTTTCAATCAGCAAGGTTAACCGCTGCTCTGTTTCCAGTGGCGAATAACCTGGTGCCTCGGTGTTAATCTGCACCTGCACATTGGTGATATCCGGTACGGCATCCATCGGCAGACGCTGCGCGTTCCAGATCCCAGCTGCTGCCATCAATAGCGTAAGTCCCAATACTAGATAGCGCCTGGTGAGGGATATTTTTAGGATAAAATCAATCATCACGACGGCTCCTGCAATTGAGGACAAAGAGCCCATGCTTAATGGTCATGGCTTGCTCCATCTTTTTCGACATCGGCTTTTAACAGAAAGCTGTTTTCTGTTGCGTACTCCGTATCCGGTTTTAAGCCACTGAGCACTTCGATGTACTCATCATCCTCAATGCCAAATTCCAGCATTCGCACTTCAAAAGTGTTGCCATATTTGGCAAAGACCACTGCCATGTCCCGAAATGACTGCACAGCGTTCTTCCGCACAGCTAGTGGCACTTCGCGTTCAGCCACCACTATGTCGGCATTCACATGCATACCCGGACGCCAATGACCGTTTTTGTTATCAAGGATTGCACGAACTCTGGCGATATGGCCGTCGGTCATCGCAGGCGCGATAAAGCTAATGTTGCTTTGGGTTTGTTCGGCATGATGCATATCAAAAACGTTCACCCGCTGACCAGTTTTCAGCTGGCTGATGTCATTTGGAAATGCGGACAATTCAACAAACACCTGACTGAAATCCTCCACTTCCAACATCGCCTCAGCATTACCCGCAACGACCTGCCCCGGATTGACCAATCGACTGGTAACGACGCCGCTAGCAGGCGCTTTTACCACAAAGGTTTTTAACGTATTGGTATTCATCAGTTTGACCAGCGGTTGCCCGGCATTCACTGATTGACCAAGTTCGACCAACACTTGCTGTACCTCGGCGTTGTAAGGCGACTGAATGCGATACTGCCGGCTTGGATCTGCTGAAATTACACCGAATAGATGCAATTTTTGCGTCATCACCCGGGCGGTTGCACGCTCAGTCTTAATGCCGGTCAGGTTCAACATCCGGTCATTTAATTCCACCCGACCTTCAAAAGAATCGTATTGCCACTCATAGGTTTTACCCTGATGCACGGCTTTCACAGTAACCGCATAAGAATGCGGCTCAACAATAGTTGCGTTTCCAAGCAGATAGTCCGCTTCTGCTGCAAAACTCAGTTGATTTTGCTCTCCATCGAGACGAGACAGAGTGACACTTAATTGCACGTCTTTCGGCTCAATCGGCTGGTTGTCTGCAAAACTGAACACTCGCATCTCAGGTGGCACACCGGACTCATAGATGCTGATCTCCACTGCAAAACCATCTTTTTCGAATAGGCGACCGCCATGCGGGCCTTTTGCGGGCTCTGCTGCTTCTGGCGCTTCGGATGAGGCCTTAGCCAAAGGAAGATTGAAACTCAGAAGCAGCAGACCGAGCTTTAGAAAACGGGATAAAATACGCATGTTATTGCTCCATCGACGATAAACGTACTGGGCCAGACACTGTCAGGGCATGCCCAGTCAGGCGCTCAAGTTCAAGTAATTGCAGGTGAAAACGGCCTTGCGCCGCTACGAGGTCCATCTCAGCCTGACGCAGTTCCTGCTCGGCAGTCAGCAGACTAAATAAGTCGACCTGGCCTTGCTGATAACCTTGTTCACTCTGTTGTTGTAATTGGTGAGTTTTAGGTAGCAAAGTGCTTTGCAGTACTTTGCTATATTGGCGCAGCTGTTCCAGTTCCAGATAAATCTGTTGCACCAACAAACGAAGTGTTGTTTGAAGTTGCTGTTGTTGCAGGCTACTCAGTTCAATCTGAGTTTGGGAAGTCAGACGCTGCCCGGCCGAAGGATCATTAAGTTGCCAAGGCATCGAAAATCCAAGCACCAGCGCATTGTCATTTTGACTTTCAATACGCCGAATGCCGGCGCTTAGCTTGATATCCGCAGATTGCTCAGCCTTGGCTAGTTGTAACTCTGCCTCGTGCAGCCTTACTTGCGTCACGAACTGCGTCAGTTTAGCTGACTGCATTAATGCTGTTTGTAACTCAGCAAGCGCAGGAAGCAATGGCAACTCTGTTAATGAACCTTGAACTTCGGCGAAGTCTGGCTCAGCCGCCCAGTGAGCAGCCAATTGCGCCCGACCTAAGGACATGGCGTGTTCCGCTGCGGTGAGTTCAAGCTGGCTTCTGACCAATCGAAGCTCCAAGCGGGTGACATCGGCATCAGTTAAATTGCTGGCTGCCGCACGCTGCCTAGCGATGTCGAGAAGACGCTGCTCGCGGCCGATGCGCGTTGTGATCAAACGATGGATTTGTTGCAGTTCAACCTGACGGATATAACTTCTAGTCGTTGCGGCTAGGACGTCGACACGACTAATTTCAAACTGCTGCTGCAATAACTGCTGTTGCCACTGTGTTTTCTCCAGCCGCAAAGCGCGCTTGTCACCCATTTCGATGAGCTGACTTAAGGTCAGTGTCAGCTCAGCATTGTCCAATCCCTGACTGTCGCCAGTACCTGCGACATTTTCCAGACTAACGCCAATTTCAGGGTTTGGCTTGAAGCCAGCCTGCAGACGCTGCGCGTCAATCATGCGTAACTGTAGTGGGTACTCCTGCAACGCAGGACTTTGTTTTACGGTTTTTTCGAGTGCCTGAGCCAGGTTCAAGGTAGTATTTTGTGCAATAACAACTGATGAAATGCACATCAACACCAAGCCCAAAGGCACGGATTTATTCATACGCATAGGTATGCTCCTGATTAATATTCAAAAAATAACTGAATTAAGCAGGTTTAGGCGTTTGGTGGTGGGACTGGGGGCGTGTGAGTGATACCTGTGAGCTGGCTCTGGTGTAAATAACATTCATTGCCAGCGGGTACTGTTGCAAATATAAAAAATTGATTTGGGCAATCAGCATGGCCATGCATGTGTTTAGCATGCTCGTGTGCTGAGTCATCGTGAATTTCAATGCCAACATCTGGACTTGAAGATGTATGCTCATCGCTAGTCCAATCTATGGAGTGTGCTTCTTCATGGTCATCGTGGTGATGAGAGTCATGGTTGTGTGGTTGATTGACCGATACCAGCATGGCATGGGAGTCATCCGGCAAATGCAACACAATAGGCTCAGATGCCATCGCTATGTGCTGGCATAAGAACACTAAAATGAGCAGGATCCGAAACAATTGCGTCACCACCGAGAAAAACATGCACAAAGTCTAACGGGTTCGCAATCAGAGCACAACAAAAGCCATGCACAAATCCGAGTAAATATTACCAAAGATTGATACCAAAACGACTCAGAGCGAAGGCCAGCAAAACATATAGACCCGCAGTTAGCAGTGCACAAAGACCCAACGCTAACCAAAAACCAAATTGACGATGGATAAACGGAAACAGCAAGAACATTGGTAATGTTGGCAGGACATACCAAAAGGTGTACCAAGCATGGTTGCTGATTTTTTCTGCGGGTTGTTTTTCAAGATATAGCCAAATCAAAGTTAATACGGTCACCATTGGCAGCGCTGCCAGCAAGCTACCGAGCCGGTCACTGCGTTTAGCAACCTCTGAAATGAAGACGACCAGAAATGCGGTAATCGCGTATTTAGTGAGTAGCCATATCATAGTGAAACCTATTTTAGGTGCTTCGCAAAGTCACTAATGGTGAAGTTTACATCTCATCATACCTGTTTTTAGGCTCCGGTAGCGAAGCTATAAAACCAATCTCTGCTGACAAACTGCCATTTAATTGAGCTCTCGAAAGGTCTTCATCTAAGTTCACCGGATTTATGGCATGCCGAGTTCCCAAAAACTAATGGCTGCAATCAAGGCAAAGCGGACAAAAGTTTTTCGTGGGCGCTTAATTTGAACAACCGCTAATCGCTCATATCAGAAGATCAATTAACCCCCCGTGCGTTCTCTGACAAAGGAACGGTTGACCTTTTGTTGGACGTTCTAACAGTATAGACGTAAGCGTCCGGCGATCACAGGTTGATGCTCTAATTTAAGTGTCCACTTATTTTTAGTGGACACTTAGTGCCTTAAATGGCGTCGCCAGGTTGTGGCGCTAAGTCGATGTTCCACGGCAGTAGCTCATCGATGCGGTTGATGGGTTGATTGCCAATGCGTTTGAGAACTGCAGTCAGATACTGATTTGGGTTGATGTCGTTCAGTTTGGCAGTTCCTAGTATCGAGTAGAGCACCGCCGCTCTTTGGCCTCCGGCGACCGAGCCTGCAAACAGATAGTTTTTCCTGCCCAAGGCGATGGGTCGTAATGACCGCTCCGCACTGTTGTTGTCTAATTCGGCATAGCCGTTATCGACATACGCAACCAGCGCGTCCCACTGTTTGAGTGCATAGTGAATAGCTTTGGACAACGGCGAGCCTTTCGATAAGGTGCGCAAGGTTGCCTGCAACCAGATATCGAAGCGTTCAAGGATTGGCTTTGCTTGGGTTGACCTGATGTGTTGTCGTTCATCCGGTGGTTGGCCGCGCGCTTGCTTTTCAATCACATAGAGCGATTGGATAACCTTTATTGCCTCATCGGCGATAGGTGATGGGCCTGTTTGGGTGATGTCATAGAACTTACGCCGCACGTGCGCCCAGCAGCCATGTTGTTGGATTTTTTGTTGATATAACTCGTTGTAACCCGCGTAAGCATCCGCCTGTAGCGAACCTTGATAGCCTTTTAAATGGGCTGTCGGATGCAGGCCTTTTCGGTCTTCGCTGTATTGCAGCCAGACTGCCGGTGCGGTGGTATCACCCCATGGACGACCATCCCGTACATAAGTCCAGTATCGGCCTGTTTGTGTGCGTCCCTTGCCCGGAGCCAGTGTTGGTGCCGTGGTGTCATCCGCATAGATATGTTGGGCTGCTTTGACATGACGTCCGATAGCATCTGCCAGTGGCGTGAGTAAAGCACCGATTTGCCCGACCCAGTCGGCTAACGTGGAGCGTTCAACATCAATGCCTTCACGCTCCATCCGCTCAGCCTGACGGTACAGCGGTTGATGGTCGAGGTACTTATCAACAGCCACTTGCGTGAGTAGCGCTGCACTGGCGAGACCTTTTTTAATCACTCGCTCAGGTGCAGCACCTTGCACTAAAGTGTCGCAATGCTTGCAGCTGAATTTCGGGCGAACAATGCGAATAACCCGATACGACGCAGGCACGACATCCAACATTTCCGAGACGTCATCACCAATGTGGGTCAGTTCACCCTGGCATGCTGGGCATTGACACGCAGTTTCAACGCGCAGTTCTTCACGTGGCAGTTGCTCAGGTAACGCTGTACGTCGGCGTGGTGTTTCTTTGTCTTCGGTGGTTGGCACGCTGAGCTTAGGAAGCGCAGCAGTCTGCATCTCAAGCTCTTCGAGTTGCAATTCCAACTGATGGATTTGGGAGTCGAGAAGCTCAGAAGAACGACCGAAGCGCGCCCGCTTTAATACCGATAACTGATGGCGTAACGTGGTAATCACCGACTCTTGCTGAGCAAGTGTTTGCTGCAGCTGCAGGATGATTGCCTGCAACTGTTTCGGGTCATTGGGTAAGGAGGATGCCATCGTTTTCATGCCGTACATGATAGCACAAATTGATAGCTAACTCATTGATTAATAGCAATTACGCAGCGTTTTTAGGTGCGTTTTTTCGGGCGGGTGGCCGCCAATCTAAGCCTTCGAGCAACAACGCCAACTCGGCCTGAGTTAAATGAACTGCACCGGATTTGGCATGGGGCCAGACGAACTGGCCTTGCTCCAAGCGTTTGTAAAACAAACATAATCCCTGACCATCCCACCAGAGAAATTTGACCCGGTCACTGCGTCGCCCACGAAACACAAACACATGGCCACTGAATGGGTCTTTTTGTAGCACATGCTGCGCCATTGCTGCCAGACCATCGAAGCCTTTGCGCATATCGGTGTAACCTGCGCACAGCCAGATACGCACGTCATGAGATAACATCATCATGACAGTACCGCCACCAATTGACGCAACATATCTGGCGTTGCCTCGTGTAAAACCAGCTGATGGCCACTACGAAATGACACGGTGATAGCACCTTGATGTACAGTCGGAGGTGCTTCAGCTGCTTGAACACAGACAGGAAGAAATGGTGTTGGGGCCGCAGGCATTGCTTGCTCACCTTTAGCCCGCCTGACCCACAATGCTTTCCCAAGCTGTGCATCTCGCACCCAGCGAAAAAGCTGATTGGTATTCACATCGTACTTGCGCGCTAACGCAGAGGCCGACAGTAATCTGGCTTTGGATTCCTGAACAACCTGCCACTTAAACTCGGGAGAAAAGCTCCGACGCACATCGGATGGTTTTAACGCTGACATTGATAACTCTCATGGTTGGGAACAGTGAGAGCTATGATGCGTGATCAGTCAGTAAATAAAAGATGTGACGGCCGGACGCTTACGTATAGACCTCTGCAATCGTTTGAAATTTGGGGAATCTTATACATTTCCTAAATGTGTCACAGCCAAAATCTTATACCTCCTCCAAGTTAAATAGCTTGAAAACTGGATTAATTATAAAACTTAGCTATCTTCAAAATGGTTTGTCTCACATATATGCATTTAACTTATTGAAATTATGAGAATAGCTACTGTTGGAGTGCGGATTTGTCTGAAAAGTTTGAGAGTATTATTAAGGAATATTGCAAGTTACATGATAAGTCTGCAGACCATTATCTAACTTTCATTGCCAAGTTGGATCTACCTTCAGGAAATACTTTTATAAAACGAGTCGTGACTGAACTTGTAGCAGACCTCGAATATGGAGATAGTAAATTTCAGTGGTTTGCTAACTCAGATACCTTTCAAGACGTTAAGGATACTTTAAAGGACCTCAAGGTAATCCTTTCAAGTTATTCGGATAATTTCTTTGATGCGGATTTTAAAGTTACAAAATATCAACTCGGCGCGTTACTGGTTTTTAGAAGAAACAAGCTTCATGGTCCAATTCGTGACATTTTTATAGTCCTAAGACTCTTCTGTTTAAATCTTTGCCTTCAAGCTCAAGGTCGTGAGCTCAGCAGTGCACTTAGGATCGCTACCGATTTACGAACTGATTTTTCAAAACTGACTGGTAGAGACTCTAAATATATTGATATTTACACCGAAAAAAATAGTTTTATCAACGTTCTGAGTAAACACAATCGTAATTTATGGAGTCTACAAGAAAATTTTTTACTATGGATCAAGGATGGTGTTTTTTACACGATTAAAAAATCACCATCAGGCTCAAGAAAAATTAATACAGGAGATTCTGCTAATACGATTCTGCCAGAGCGGATTCGAAATAACACTGGGGGATATTTTGGATTCCAGCTGATAAATTTTGGTGAAATTGATGCTCTAAGTGATGTTTCATTATCCGTATCCACATGTTCTGATACTGAAATTTGTAGGGAAGAACCTGATAATTTGACCGAAGTTTATCAAGCGGTTGCCTCGGAGAAACATCCAATAAGTGCAGACGGTCTAACTGCTTTGGCATTCGCAGGTTGTCGTCTCTTAACTTTTCAACGCCTTTTTCTCAGTCTCCGTAACTCCGTGCTTGATGAGAAAGAGCGACAGCATTTTGTAGTTGAACTTCGGAATCGATTAATTTCGGACGATTTAAAAACGCGTGTTTTGGCGATTAAACTTTCTTTAGTATTCCTGTTGGCAAAAAAGACTGATGAAGTCGCTTTATTGAAAATCTCTAAAATTGAGGAACCTGATGCGGACTTGAATCTAATATCGAAAAGTTGGAAGCGGCAAAGTATTCAAATGCCAAGTGCAGTTGTCCCGAAATCTAACTCTGAATTTTTGAATGAGTTTACAGAATTTTGTGTTCTGCCTCTTCCTGATCTATTGATTGACGCACTTAACTCAGTAATGAGTCATGAGTCGTGTAGATTTTCAGATGTTCAAAAAAGCGTCAATCTTTCTGATGACGACACATTTTCGCTTCTAAAGGAAATTTTCTCAGATTTCCCAAGACGTCATACACCTCAACAAATTCGAGCCACTGCCTTTGATTACATAGCGAAGCAATATGATCCAGGCTTTGCTGCTTTAATGTTTGCCAACACAGAATTTTGTCTTCCAACGTCTTTGTACTACAAATCGGCATCAGTTTCAGCGCTAGCAAATAGTTATAAAGACATGTTGGTTGAATTTGGTTTTTCTGTTTCGGCAGTTGATGATTTCTCCAATCAAGCATCCACGGGAAGTCAGCTTGCATTAGATGATGACGCCTTAGCTAAGCTGTTTTCCGATATTTTCGATTATTTAGAAAAGCTCCGCATTCGGTCGTTAGCGAGTGAGCAAGAGTCAATCTTATATTTTAATAACCTAAGCTGTTACTTCGTGCTTGTTCTGATTGCCGCAACCGGCCATCGAACACGTCAGCAATTTCAATTCGAACCATCGCACATCAGTGTCGACAATAAATTGATATTACTTGCAGATAAACTTTGTTTTGATGAAGCGGCAGTTCGATTTGTGCCATTGGCCTCAATAGCAATTGATGTGTTTGCAACATTTGCCAAAACAGCAAGGCGTCTTTCTGAAAATATCTTAAATCCGGATGTTAGGCAGCATCTGCGTCAAAAAGAATTTTGGCAAGATGGCCTAGATGAGCCATTTTTTACACAAGTAGTGGGAGAGAAATATCAAGTTGTTACCGCGCAAGATATTCAACAGTTTCTCAAACTTTTTGGGTTTGAATTACCATTAAATTCATTTCGGCACCGATTAAGTTCGAGGCTTTCGGAGTTAAATGCACATGACGGCAGCCAGTGGTTTCTTGGCCATATAGCAGGAGGAGAGCATCCTCTCAATATGTTATCAGCGATGTCAATGAGTGATATTTCAAAGTTTAGTGGCTGTATGGATGAAGCAATTGCGCCACTCAAAATAATGATACCTTCAGCACTAAAGACCAATGGATTGACTTTTGTTACACCGAAAGCTTTTTCATCTGCTTACATTCCGCCTTATTTAAGTGTGGAATATATGAACGATAGGCAGCGTGTTCGCTGGTGCCGAGACATCTACCGCTCATTTTCTGACGAAGAACAACCGTTCGCTATTGATATCCATGAAAAAATTATAGGCGCGGTAACAAAACTTGAAAATAACGCTGACCGACATGCCTGCCAAAAACTGTTATTTAGGATGCATGAGCGGAAAGTTTTGGGACAGGAATTGCCTGTTTTCCAGAAGTGGCGGGGTTTGATCAATGAAAGGCTTGTCGTCATTCCAACTGATTTATTTGTCAAAGAACGAGAAGTCAAAGTTCTGATGACCTTGTTGCTTCAAAAATTGAAAGAAGCATTAAGTAGTGAAGAGGGTATCACCTTAAATCACATTATTTTGAGTCTGATACTCAATAGTTCACGTTTTTACCAGTCATATTCTTTTGTTCTTTCACTGCAGAAAAATCTATCGGTCGTTGGCGATATTTTGTACTTTCACTATTTGGATAAAAACAGAACATATCTGCAAATATTGGATCCGTTAACTGTTGCCTTAGTGCAACGAGCACCGTTGTCATGGTCCTCTACAAATTTCACCGAGCGAAGCTTTATAGGCTTCATCGCAAGAATTTCAGGAGAACGAGTTTCTGCTTCATCTTTTTCAAATTTCACACAATTGGTTTCAACCTACCATTTAGATCCAGAGGAGCCAAGTTGCCTCCGGGCACACAGAATGGGCGAATTTTCGACAACTCCAATTTGTGATACAGCTCTTGTAAGATTGTTCACAGATGATTTGTATACTGTTTGCCATCAATTTGACAAACCTGCAGCTCAGATTTTAAAGAAGTTCAGATCCTCTTTAGGTGAGCCCCAGTTAAAAGACGAATTTAGATTTTTCGCGTTTTTTTTGAAGCGAGTGAAAGATGCTTTTTCAAGGCAAGTAAAGGTTGATACGGAGTTTAAGCAAGTTATTCCGAAACTGTGGCAGGAACTTGTCGGTTCAAAATCAGCTGATTTAAGTGATCTCATCGATTCCTCAACTAGTTTGTCAGATATCGCAATTTCGGTTCTAATATTTATGACTAACGTCGGAAAGCGGCGTGGTAGTGGGCGGGATAATGTTTCTTATTATACAGTGGATACTTATTTCAATAAAATTTGTAGGCCGCTTCTCGATGTTGCAGGGGCAGAGTGTGTATTTGATTATGACTCCGATGAACTTGTTGAATTATATCAAAAAATTTTTGAAAACAGAGAACTGAAAACGGAAGCTCGCCATGTTTCAATTTTGAAAGACTTTCATTCAACGGTTACAAAATCAATTCAGCTTGCTGAAATAGATTGGTCTGAAATTCGAGTTGATCAAGAAGAGGCTGAATTACGGTTTTCAGAGTTGTGCACATATAAAGATTACACTTTGGCACTTGATTTGCTGTCGAAGGATCCATTTGCATCTTCAACAGAGCGTGTGATCCAGCAGTCAATTCTAATCATGGCTTGCAGATTTGGTTTACGACGCCGAGAGATCCAGCACATTCTACGTGAAGATCTAGACTTCGGACATGACACACTGAATGTTACTACTAATCAATACTATCGCGTCAAAACTCCAGCTGGTAACCGTCGTCTGCCGGCAAGTCTGTTACTTAACGAAAATGAAATCAGTATATTAGAGGCACTCAAATTGATTGCCGTAAAAATTGAGCCTAGCGCAAGTGCAAGGCTCTTCCCGGTCCCGCAGAAGCTATTTTTTAAGCTGGTGGATCGCGTAACAGAGTCACTCCAACTGGTTACTTCAAATGATAGGTTTAGACTTTATGATTGTCGGCACTCCTTCATTTCACATATGGTTCTTGCCGCACTCGCGCCAGAAAAAGGTCGTTTAAATTCAATTTCAAGTGCGTGGTTACGATGTTCGGTGCCTTCGTTTAGGCAACTATGGCTTGAAAGAACCGCAGGTCAGTTCAGCCAAAACAACAAATTACTGCATACGATAGCTTTGGTTGCTGGCCATACCACAGCAAAAACGACTATTACTCATTATTCTCATCTGATGGAATGTTTATCATTCGATTATCAAATGGCTACTCTTTATCAGACCAAAGCTGAGTTCGCGAGTTTTCTAATGAAAATTGGTATGAATAACTTTGCAGCTCGAAAATTTTTAGATCGAAGCCAAAATTCTTTAGCTTTGTCAGTTACGGAAAAATTAGTTAACAAACAGCAGATAGGTTCATCACTGGCTTTGCTAGCACGTGCAGAAGTTGAATTATCTGAACGAGAATCAACTTCCTCTAATGTTTGGTTTGAAAATAGCTTGGACGTTCTTCATCAGATCAGACGTTTAGCGGTTGGAAAAGTATCCTCAGACACAGTCATAGTGGACCACTTACTTAGTTCTGAAATGTTCATAAAATGGGCGTTTTTAAGTTTGAGCAATTCAAAAATAGCGGTCTCAGAGAAGAAGCAATTAAGTAGTCGTTTCTCTAAAGCTCTAAATCATAGAACTATTATCGATGTATTGACTGCCGTCTCGGCTAAAGAGGCTGTTGTACGTGCTGAACTATTTAAGCTTATCAAAGTTGGATTTGGCGGTCTCTCTCGATATTTTTATGAAATCAGTGAAATAGATCGAATTTCTGAAGTTGCTGACGAGTTTGGTTTCAGTACTGCAATTGGTGACGTCTGTGATTATCGGCTATCCAACGTCACACGTCATGGCTGTCATGTCAGTTTCTCCAAAAATGATATCGATATCGATTACCAGCTTTTTTTGATCGCTTTGACCGACGAATTAATGAAAAATGAGGATGCTTTTCAGGAATATGGAGGGATGGCTTAGATTATTTTCTTAGACCCCCCTTTTTGAGGGGGGTCTGTCAAAAGTTTAGTTCATTAATTGGCTTATCATACACATTAACGAAGCTCAGATTTTGAATGTCAGTTTCGGAGTTTAATCATGATAGATGTGCTTGCACCAACAAATGGGCCTAACTTATGAAAATTACTGAAATTGCAAAAATTGTTCTTAACGTGACTGATACTACTGATTTTCCACTAAAGAATATGTTAAACAAACTAAATCAGTTTGACAAAAAATCCGATTTTGTGGAAAAAATTGTAAAAGACTTAGGTATCAATAATTTTAAAATTTTATACAATACAACGTATGTAGATCAAAATTACGAAATAACTTCGCTCTTGGATTTAAGTGAAGTTCATGAATCTCAATTTAATATCTTATTTGATGGTGAAAACATTAAAGAACCAATTAATGAATTAATAGCTAATAATTTAGCTAAAAAAAGACAGGCACTCGAAGATTACCAAGAAAAAATTTTTGAACAAGCTGATAATTTTGAAGTAATTGAATCTGCATATAAAAAGTTGCCAAAGTCATTGTTTGATTTTTCCAAAAAATCTTTTCCAAAAACCATAGAAATCTTCGGTCAAGTACACACAATTCCAGTTCCAGATAAATCAATTCTTAACTTGCCAACTCCAGAAATATTTGAGCTTGAATTAAGTGGCTGTTCTACAATACGTAAAATAACATTAGATGAAAATGTAAAATTTTTTGTTGAAATTGAATGTAAAATTAAGAATTCAATTTCTCGCGTCCATAAGAAATGTATTGCCAGTAAGGATGTTTTAATAAAAATTCTGAATGAAATTGAAGTAAATAGAAACTCTTTCGGTAGGTATAAGCTTGAGTACGACGGAAAGGATTATATTTTAGTTGATTTTTCACTAATACAATTAGAGTTAGACTTAGTTGTGCTTTAAAGTTTTAATATTTACGTTGCGTGGTTGGTACACGCAAATTAAACAATGGCACCTCATTGTTCAACTAAATTTCGTGCGAAAAGCCAGTCAAAAACGAGACAACCACTTCGTACTCGAGGTGGTTGTCTCGTTCAGTTAATCATTTCTTCGTTTTTTTCTTCATTAGCATCTGATTCTTCCGTTGTTCATCTTTCCACATGGCTACGAAATACGCTGCCACCAGTGTCATTGCGATGCTTAGAAAACCTAAAACCATGATAATAATGCCAAAGGTACTTGTGCTCATAAATGCTCCAGTTT
>JAFLDV010000047.1 GCA_017302255.1 Gammaproteobacteria bacterium
TTCAAACGCGAATAAAGTGGCGTCTCGGTGCTTAACTGGGTCGGCAACAACGGTAATAACCAGAGTAGTGGCGTTCCGGCAAGTTCAGCTGGCAACAACAAACGCCCGGGTTGCAATAGCACCGCAGCGTGCTGTGTTCGCAGTGATTGTATAAGCTGAGCGTAGGAATCACTCAGCTGCTGTAAGCTCCAATCATCGGCGTTTTGCAGATCAACATTTGCTAATTGCACTTTGAAGGGGGTGACTAAATCTGCCCGCTCCGGCTGATCTAGCAACATCCACATTTGGCGAGCCCAATTGTCATATTCCTGCTGCAACATCGGCAAATCGAGTAGCCACTCGCCAGGATAATCCACAATATCTAATTGTAACTCACTGAAGTTTTTGAATTTACCTGCAAGAAAATCAGTGGATTGATAACGCAGTATCAGTGAAATTTGGCTCCAGCCAGTTGTCGACATTGGCCAAGTTTTCGCTTGTATTGCTGCAAGATTTTGCTCATAGGGAAATCGCGGACAAGCAGAGCTTTCGCTTTCAAGCAATTTAGCGCCAAAATAGCGATGTGGCATCACCGTAAAAAACGGCAATTTGCTAGGCGCGTTTGGATTTAACAGTTGATTGATCACGCTGGTGATAAATGCAGTTTTACCGGCACCACTTAAGCCGGTGATGCCAATCCGCAAATGTTGCCCCAAGGCCCGCGCTTTAAGTTGTTGTCCCTTATTACGAAGGTCCAAAAGCCAATCCATGCCGTTTCCTTTTGCCAATACGTTTGCTCAGATCCGAAGATCTGAGCAAAGATTACAGATTGCGAAACTCGCGTTCTAATTGGAATTTACTTGAGGTTACGTGGGTTTCAATCCGACGTAAGCGCTGCTCAATCACATCAAATTGTTGGTTTAGATGCTGCACAGCTTGTTTTGGTGCTTCACCGCGTTGCCAAACGCGAGTTTTCACTTCAACAGGGCGTTCGGCTTCGGTTGGCGCAATGTTGCCACTATGCTTTTCCGCCACTGATTTTTTCTCCAACACAATCCAACCCACAAAATAGAGGACTGGGAAGAAACCACCAGGAATTAATAGCGTCCCCGCCAGCACGACAACACGCACTAACCAAAGCTCCCAACCAAAATAATCCGCGATCCCAGCACAGACACCGGCTATTTTGCCATTACGGTCATCCCGCAGTAGTTCGCGTTTTATCTTAGTCATGTTTACGTCTCCAATCTGGTGATTCCGCATCCAAAATTGATTCTAACGTTTTGATTCGGTCTGCCATTTTCTCGGCACGTCGCGAAAGATCGTTGAGCTGATTGAGCTCAACGTCGGACAAACCTTCCGAGATCTTCCGTTTACTGCGGTAGTGCATAATGACCCAAATCGGTGCCACGAAAATCATAAACATGATTAGTGGAATACCAAAAGCCTCGTTCATATCCATAATTTACTCCCAAACGCCTGAAAATCAGGCGTTGTTGTTGTTGTTCATTTTGGCTTTTAACGCGGCCAGTTCTGAATCAATCTTGTCTTGGGCTGCTAATTCTGCAAACTCATCCCGTAGAGTTTTCTTGCCTAAATCATAGGCTTCTACTTGCGCTTCTAACGAGTCAATTTTCGCTTCGTAACGTTCAAACTTGTACATTGCATCGTTCAAGCGAGTGCTGTCTAAAGTCTTTTTCACTTCAAGACGTGAAGCTACTGTTTGTTGGCGCATCAGCATTGATTTCTGACGAGCTTTGGCATCTGCTAGCTTCTCTTGCAGCTGACCAACTTCATCTTGTAACTTGTTGATATGCTCGTCAAGATTTGCGATGTCTTTGCTCACTGCCGCAGCTTGGTCTGCCGCTTTTTGCCGTTCGATTAATGCTGAGCGTGCTAAATCATCGCGGTCTTTTGACAGCGCTAATTCTGCTTTACCTTGCCATTCGGCAACTTCGCTTTCTAAGCGGTTGACTACGCGTTGCAGTTCTTTTTTCTCAGCGATGGTACGTGCTGAGGTTGAACGCACTTCAACCAATGTATCTTCCATTTCCTGAATAATCAGGCGGACCATTTTTTCTGGATCTTCTGCTTTATCCAATAAAGCGTTGATGTTTGAGTTCACGATGTCTGAAAAGCGAGAGAAAATACCCATGATAATTACCTCATTAATGTCTGTGTAAGTCAGTATAGGTTATTCAGAATCCTTGCCAACTTTTCAAAAACACACAAACCATTGATTTTATTAATTTTAATTTATTTCTAGTAAAAGCTGTTGCCAATCCACATTTTGAAATACACTACTATTTAGTTAATTTCGCTAATTTGTAGCAGAGCAATGGCCAGATCATTTCAGCAAGACAATCTCATTGGGCAATCTAACAGTTTTTTAAACGTTTTAGATCAGGTCTCGCAGATCGCGCCATTAAATAAGCCTGTACTTATTATCGGCGAACGCGGAACTGGTAAAGAACTTATCGCCGCTCGTCTACATTATTTGTCTCAGCGTTGGGACCAGAACTATCTGACGTTAAACTGTGCATCCTTGAATGAGAATCTGCTGGAAAGTGAGCTTTTCGGCCATGAAGCAGGCGCCTTTACCGGTGCAGCTAAACGGCACGAAGGTCGTTTCGAACGCGCAAACTTTGGCACATTATTCCTCGATGAGCTTGCGAACACGCCGGGATTAGTGCAAGAAAAACTATTACGAGTCATAGAATACGGTGAATTTGAGCGGGTTGGCGGTAGTCGTCCAATTAAAGTCGATGTGCGTCTCGTTTGTGCAACCAATGAAGATTTACCTGGCATGGCCGATCGCGGCGAATTCCGCGCCGATTTATTAGACAGATTAGCATTTGACGTCATCACCCTACCGCCAATGCGCGAGCGTCGTGAAGATATTTTGGTACTTGCCGAACACTTCGCCATCAATATGGCACGCGAACTTAACTTTGAACTTTTTAGCGGTTTTTCAGATAAAGCCAAACGGCTATTGTTAGAATATGACTGGCCTGGCAATGTCCGCGAACTGAAAAACGTAGTTGAGCGTAGCGTCTACCGGACTAACAATCCTTATGTGCCGGTTCACGATATTCTATTTGACCCCTTTGCCTCGCCATTTCG
Source organism: Gammaproteobacteria bacterium (assembly GCA_017302255.1). Taxonomy (GTDB): domain Bacteria; phylum Pseudomonadota; class Gammaproteobacteria; order Enterobacterales; family Alteromonadaceae; genus Pararheinheimera. Next base: position 3,103 of record JAFLDV010000047.1, read on the forward strand.
GCCGCAAGCACGAGTCCGGACTATCGATAGGATCCCAACGAGCGCAGCAACTGCGCCAACGAGTATTCAACCGGCCGCAGTCAGCAATAGCCCTGTGCTTAGCAGCGTGCCGACTATATCGCAGCAAATCCACACCGCGATTGAGCCAGATTTCAGCCAAGTCCAAGACTTTAAATTGCTCTCAGAGGGCTACGAAGTGCAATTAATCAAGCAAGCCCTAGCAGCTTGCCAGTATAATCAGAAAAAAACCGCCGATGCGCTCAATCTGACGTATCATCAGTTACGTGGTTATATGAAAAAATACAAATTGTTAGACAGCCAACAATGATGAAACGAAGTTTATTGCCTGTGGCGTTTTTGGCGCTTGCCAGCGGCTGCACGCCAGCCCCGGATGCTGCAACGTTAAATGGCTTAGTGTATTGCACCGAAGGCTCTCCTGAGAGCTTTAATCCACAATTGGTAACGTCTGGCACAACCATTGACGCGATCAGCCAGCAATTATACGACCGGTTACTCGACATCGACCCCAACAATGGCAATCTGCTGCCAGCGCTAGCTACCAACTGGCAAATCAGTGATGACGGTTTAACCTACGTGTTTAATCTTCGAGATGATGTCGAATTCCATCAGACTGAATATTTTTCCCCTACTCGTAAACTAAGCGCCAGCGACATTGAATTTACCTTTAACCGCATCCTCGATATCCACCATCCATTTCACCAAACTGCGACCGAATATCCTTATTTTGACAGTGTGGAATGGCGCGAATTGGTGAAAACGGTCAAAGCAGTGACTCATTCGCAAGTAGTATTTCAACTAAACAAACCTGACAGTTCTTTTTTATCTACACTAGCGACCGATTTTGCCGCGATTTTATCGGCAGAATATGGCGAGATGTTGCAAAAAAACCAAGAATTACCCCAACTCGATACATTACCTATCGGTACCGGGCCTTTTAAATTTCGTGAATATAAAAAAGATGTATTGATCCGTTATTACCGAAACGGCAATTATTGGCGAAAAACCGGTAATTTAGACCAACTAGTCATTGATATTGTGCCGGACAACACCAAACGCCTCGCCAAATTATTAACTCATGAATGTGATGTTGCGCCAATTCCTCGGCTTGCTGAGTTATCTCTGTTAGCAAAGCGGAAAGACTTTGAGGTTGACCAGCAAACGAGTTTAAACGTTGGTTACTGGGCGTTTAATACGCAAAAAGCCCCCTTTAATAATGTAAAAGTTCGCCAAGCATTAGCTTATGCCGTCAATAAGCAAAGTATCTTACAAGCGGTGTATTTTGGTCAGGCCGAGGAAGCAAACTCGGTATTGCCGCCAAATTCTTGGGGCTATAACCCAGATGGCCAGCACAGTAGTTTTGATTTGGTTAAAGCCAAACAATTACTTGATGAAGCCGGTTATCCAAATGGCTTTAGTTTAGATATTTGGGCGATGCCGGTTCAGCGATTATATAACCCTAACGCGCTGAAAATGGCGGAACTATTGCAGGCTGATTTGGCAAAAATTGGCGTCAGTGCCAACATAGTTTCCTTTGAGTGGAACACTTTTCGCCGGAAATTACGTGCTGGCGAACATGATTCGGTGCTCATTGGCTGGACTGCCGACAATGCCGATCCAGACAACTTCCTTCGCCCTCTACTAAGTTGCGCTTCAGCGATTTCAGGAAGTAACAGAACCAACTGGTGTGATAGTCAGTACGATCAGCTTATCGCCGATGCAGTGCTGACTGCCGATGTAACCAAACGTCGGCAACTGTATTTCCTCGCGCAAGATTATGTTGCTGAGCAAGTGCCATTAATTCCAATCGCCCATTCTAGACGCTTCCAAGTTAAGAGTTCAAAAGTCACCGGTATGCAAATCAACCCTTACGGCGGCATTAGCTTTACCGCAGCAGGTAAAACCCGATGATGCTCCGTTATCTCGCGCGTCGCGCTTTTTTGCTGGCATTTGTGCTTGTCGCGCTGACAGTATTCTCCTTCAGCCTGAACTTTATGTTTCCTGGTGATTTGCTTACCAATGTCACCGGACTTCGCGATATTCCAAGTGAACAGCGGCAGGAGCTATCTCAAGCTATGGGTCTAGACCATGGCTACTTACGTCAATACATCGATTACACGCGGCGTATTGTCGCAGGTGAATGGGGCTTATCATTTTCCAGTCAACAACCGGTTTTGGCTGAGGTACGGACCGTGCTACCGGCAACTATCGAATTAGCATCTTACGCACTAATTTTGTCGTTAATACTCGGGATCCCGAGCGGGATCATCGCCGCAGTACGCAAAGAAAAATGGCTCGATAACGCAATTTCTGGTTTTGCGCTAGTTGGTTACTCGGTGCCAATTTTCTGGTGGGCATTACTGCTTATCATGATTTTCTCCTTGCAACTGGGTTGGTTGCCAACCTCAGGACGCATTGGGGTGCTTTATGAAGTTCCCCATCACACTGGTTTTATGTTGTTAGATATTTGGCTGTCCGACTTACCTTACAAACATGCTGCATTTCGCGATGCATTGATTCATCTAACGTTACCAACGCTAGTATTAGCGACCTATCCAACTACGGTTATGATGCGTTTCGTTCGCGAATCAATGCTTGAGGTGCTTGATAAAAACTACATCAAAACCGCACGCGCTAAAGGCTTAAATCGAGCGCAAGTCCTTTATAAACATGGTTTACGCAATGCCTTATTACCGGTAACTCGGCAAATTGGTTTGCAATTTAGCACCCTGATTACCCTCGCGATGTTAACGGAAGTTGTGTTTTCTTGGCCTGGTATCGGTCAGTGGTTGATTGATGGTATTTACCAACGCAACTTCACAGCAATCCAAGCTGGAGTGCTGGTTATTTCAACCTTAGTTATTGTGGTCAATATCAGTACTGAAGTGCTGCATACTTTGTTTAATCCATTGGCCCGGAAGTTTTAAATGAAAAAATTTCGGCTGTATTATGAAGAATATAACCGCGGTCCATTTCAACTGCTGTGGGGCCATTTCGCGCGTCAACACACCGCGTTGTTCGGCTTGGCTGGCATTGGAATTTTGTTGGCGATGGCGCTAATTACCTTAGTTCTGATCCCGCATGATCCCTATTTCCAAGATCCAGAATTCTTATTACTGCCGCCATCATGGCAAGCGGACGGCATGGTTAAGTACCCGCTAGGAACTGATGATTTGGGCCGAGATTTAATTTCTCGTTTAATGCGAGGCTCAAGTTATACCTTTGGTTTAGCAATTTTTGCAGTGTTAGGAGCCTTAGCTGGGGGGTTATTGCTAGGTGCCCTCTCTGGCATGAGTAAAGGCTTTAAATCAAGTATTTTTAATCACTTATTAGATTTAGCTCTGACAATCCCAAGTTTATTACTGGCAATTGTGATTGTTGCAGTACTTGGTCCTGGGCTTACCAATACGATTTGGGCCATTATGCTGGCGCTGTTGCCGCAGTTTGTGCACGGCGTGCGCAACGCCATCCAAGATCAATTAAAACAAGATTATGTGGTTGCTTATCGTTTAGATGGCGCCAATGACTGGCAAATCCTGTTTTCGGTAATTCTACCCAATGTCTGGGAACAGCTGATTTTGTTGTCCACCATGGCATTATCTACAGCAATCTTAGATATTGCCGCACTTGGATTTTTGGGGCTTGGTGCGCAGTCGCCAACGGCAGAATGGGGATCAATGATCGCCGATTCTCTAGACTCCATCTATTTAGCACCTTGGACTGTCGCCCTACCCGGTCTGCTGATTTTTATTGCGGTGCTTTCGGTCAATTTAGTCGGTGATGGCTTGCGGGTCGCGATGAAAAAACGGCGGGAAAACTAATGCAACTTTTAGATATCCGCAATTTAACCTTAGAACTTGAAACACCGGAAGGCATAATTCGGGCGGTTGATCGAGTCAATCTCAGCCTAAAAGAAGGTGAAATTCGCGGTTTAGTTGGCGAATCCGGTTCAGGTAAAAGTCTAATTGCTAAAGCAATTATGGGCGTTTTACACGAGCGCTGGCGCATATCCGCCGACCGTTTTAGTTGGTGCGGTGAAGATTTAATGCGATTACCGTATAACAAACAACGGCAAATCATTAGCCGCGATATTGCGATGATTTACCAAGAGCCGAGCCGGAGCATGGACCCAACGGCGAATATCGGTGAACAACTCACTGAATCGATCCCGACGCACCTACTCGATGGACCTTGGTGGCAACGGGCTTACGCTCGGAAAAAACGGGCTATCGCCTTACTGCATAAAGTAGGTATTCGTGACCATCTCGCGGTTTGGAATAGTTATCCGTACCAGCTATCTGAAGGGGTTTGCCAAAAAATATCTATCGCTATGGCGATTGCGAAAAACCCAAAACTACTGATCGCGGATGAACCAACCACTGCACTTGAAAGTACCACTCAAGCGCAACTGTTTCGCCTCTTAGCTAGCTTCAATCAGCTCAAAGGCACTTCCATTTTATTGATAAGCCACGAGCTCGAAACTGTAGCTCGGAATACCGATAGCTTGAGTGTATTGTATTGCGGCCAGTTAGTAGAAGCAGGAGACACGGAAACACTGCTAAAAGAGCCGTTGCACCCCTACACCAACGCCCTTATTAAAAGTGTGCCAGAATTCCAACCAGAGCTCGCATTTAAACAACAGCTGTATGCGTTGCACGGTAGCATACCGACCCTACAACATTTACCGATTGGCTGCCGTTTAGGCCCACGCTGTCCAAATGCTCGCAAAGAGTGTGTAAAAACTCCATTGCCAGAGCGTGTGCAAAACCATCATTTCAGCTGTCATTTTCCACTGAGTAAGGTTTAACTATCATGAGTCAGCTGCTAGAAGTTAGACAGCTTAGTAAGGCTTATCACAAAGCTGAAGGCATGTTCCGTAGCAAGAAAATTCAGGCGCTAACTGATATTAGCTTTGCGTTAGATAGCGGACAAACCCTGGCTGTGGTCGGTGAAACCGGCTCAGGCAAAAGTACCTTAGCCAAAGTGTTAGTGGGTATTGAGCACCCCGAACAAGGTGAGATTTTGTTTGGCGGCACCCCATTGAATTGCCGCGATTATAGGAAGACCAATCACCTCATCCGATATATTTTCCAAGATGCAGCGCGGTCACTCAGCCCCAACCAAAAAATTTCCGATATTTTGCACGCGGTTCTTCGCTATTCTACAGTGCTGAACGAAGAGCAACGCAATGAGAAAATTGCTGATACGCTAAAGTTGCTAGGATTGTTAAACGAGCACGGCAACTATTACCCGCATATGTTTTCTGGGGGCCAATTACAACGTGTTGCTTTAGCTCGAGCATTAATCCTAGACCCTAAGGTGTTGATATTAGACGAAGCGCTTACCGCACTTGACCCGTCATTGCGGGCGCAGATCGTAAACTTGTTATTAGATCTGCAACAAAAAACTGGTTTGTCATATATTTTGATCACCAATCAACTTCGGCTGGTCCGGCATTTTGCTGACCAAACCATGGTCTTACACCAAGGCAGATGTTTAGATTACGGACCTACGCTTGATGTGTTTAATCAACCAACCCACGATTACAGCCGAAAACTAATGAAGAGCATTCAGTTTTAGCCATATTGCTGAACATGTCGGTTACGGCTGCGTGCTATCACTGATACAGCTCAGGCAATCAGGAACGTCGCATAACCAAGCTGAAACTGACTTCGCATACTCAAACCCTGTCTCAGTTAATTGAATGGCAAATATAACTTTCGGGATTTTGGGCAAAAAAAAGGTCAGCAGCTGCTGACCTTTTTTATCTGCCATGCAATTACTCTTGCACTGTCGCATCGATATTGTGCTTCACAATTTCAGCATTTTCACGCAGCGCTTTACGCACTACTTCATAGTTGCTTTGACTTAATTGCGATGCATAACCTTGCAGTTCTTCAACAGTCGGTTCAGTAGTCGCAGGCACTTCGGTCACTTTATTCAAAATAACCAAGGCAGCGTCACCTGACTGCAGCGCAGTTGATGCTGCTGAGAATTGACCTTCCGCAGGTTTTGCCAGCTCAAAGGCTTTATTGCGGATCTGAGCGTCCATAGCACCGCCAAACCGTGGATTGGCAGTCACTTTCTCTACTGTCAGCTTTTCGGCTGCAACAAGCTCTGCGACGGCTTTACCAGCAGTTAACTCTGCTGCCAACTTCTCAGCTTTCGCTTTTGCCAATTCCGCGCTTTTCTCGGCGACATAGGCAGTTTGAACTTCTGCTTTCACTTCGTCAAAGGTGCGAGTTTTTGGTGCTTGATGTTCAACGACGCGAGCAACCAATACAGTTTGTGGCGCAACTTCAATCACTTCGCTGTTTACTTGACCTTCAATAAAATCGCTACCGAACACCACGTTTAATACTGCTGGGTAGTTCAAATCAGCCGGTACATTATCTTTACTAAATAATGCTGTTGTTTGCACTGTCGAACCAACGGCTTTTGCAGCATCGTCTAAAGTGTCTGCAACTTCAAAACTAACAGTTGCCAGTTTTTGTTGTAGCTCGGCAAATTGCTCTGCGGCTTTCTCAGCTTGCACTGCAGCAATAATTTGGTCTTTTACTTCTGCAAGTGGTTTTACATTTGCAGGTTCGATCTCGGTTAACTTAATGATGTGATAACCGAATGATGATTTAACTACACCAGATAAATCGCCCGCTTTTGCTAAGGCAAAAGTTGCAGTTTCAAATTCTGGGTCCATCACACCTTTAGTAATGAAGTCTAAATCACCACCGTTTTCGGCAGAAATGGTATCCGCTGAATTTTTCTTAGCGATATCAGCAAAGTCAGCGCCAGCCTGCAATTGCTTGAGTAACTCAGCGGCTTTGTTGTAGATATCCAAATTTTCTTCTGCAGATTCCAACAAAATGTGCGATACACGACGACGTTCTTCGCCTTGGTAACGTGACAAGTTGGCCTTGTAATAAGTTTCGATATCAGCAGCTTCAACTTTGATTTCTTTTGCTAAATCGGCACCTTTTAACAACACGTATTGTAACGATAGTTGCTCAGGAGTCGCGTAGCGTTGCTGATTTAAGGTATACCAAGTGTTTAACTTATCATCAGTGATTTCAACCAAAGCAGCTTGATCAGCAGCTTTCACCAACGCAAAATCGAAATCACGTGTTTGCTGTTGCAAGTTAACTAATAACTTTAACTCGCTTGGTAATGCGAACTCAGAGCCAGCAACACCAGCTGTCAGTTGCACACGAGTGTAGTTATCACGCATCAGGTCGCGAAATTGGTTTGGTGTCAGATTATTCTGGCGCAACAACGCTAAGTAACGGTCATTATTAAATACGCCGTCTACTTCGAATTCTTTCATTTTACGCATCGCATCCATCAAGAACTGGTCACTGATGGTGATATCGAGTTTCGCCGCTTGTTGTTTTAACAAAACGTCATCGATTAACCGGTCTAATACCGATTTGCGCAGATTATTCATGTAATCTGGGTTAGCAGCAAGTTGACTGAACATTTCGCCAAATTGCTGTTCTTGTCGAGCACGTTCATTTTGGAACGCTTGCTCAAATTCAGGGCGACTAATTTCCTCGCCATTGACCACGGCAACAGATTGATCAGCCGTATTGTTGAAATAACTGCTTACCCCGGAAACTGCGAACGTCAGGATCACTAAACCCAGAATAACCTGAGCAGTAAATCCCTGCGAACCTTCTCTGATTTTATCTAACATTCTTACTAGATCTCTTATCGCTGCAATTGCTGGCTTAAAAAAAAAGCGCATCTTAACAGATGCGCCTTTTTTATAGAAGCGGTTAAGGCACGAACACTCTGCTTTGCAAACTATATAGTCACTAAATACTTTGCGTCGCGGTCCTTAGTCGCTGGTCTGTTCATCCGGCGTACCGGAGACACAGATCTTAGTTAACGCTGTCTTTTAAAGCTTTACCCGGCTTGAAAGATGGGATCTTTCCAGATGGGATTTGGATTGGGTCGCCAGTTTGTGGGTTACGGCCAGTACGAGCTGCGCGCTCACGTACTGCGAAAGTACCAAAACCAACCAGAGCAACTGAGTCACCTTCCTTTAAAGCTTCAGTAACGGCTTCAATGAACGCGTCAAGAGAACGACCCGCTGCCGCTTTAGAAATGTCTGCACCAGCAGCAATTTTGTCGATAAGTTGAGACTTGTTCACAATATCATCCCCTTCAATTGTTATTATTTTCTACAACCAAAATTAAATACGTTCTTGTTTGGGTCTTTGTTATATCAAGCATGCAAAGCGCTTGCAAGCACAAATCCAAGTGACCTCAAAAATTTGTTGGTGTCTCGCCAGCCCTTGTCACACAAGGGCTGCACCGAAACTGCCCCTAAATTAGCACAGACTGCGCAATTGAAAAGCCCCTAAACCACATTTTTTTGGCTTTTTTTGCTCTTACTGGCAGTTTTTTCCTCATTTAACACAGTGATACGTGCAGTTGGCTCCTGTAAAGCGAGATCTAACACCTCGTCAATCCACTTCACCGGACAAATCTCGATATCACCTTTGACGTTGTCAGGAATGTCTTTTAAGTCACGAACATTGTCATGTGGGATCAATACGCGCTTGATACCACCACGATGTGCTGCTAAAAGTTTTTCTTTTAAGCCACCAATTGGTAACACTTCGCCACGCAAGGTAATTTCCCCAGTCATCGCAACATCTGCACGCACTGGATTGCCAGTTAAACTCGACACTAAGGCAGTAACCATCGCGATACCAGCACTTGGACCATCCTTCGGCGTCGCACCTTCAGGTACGTGAATATGGATGTCGCGTTTTTCGTAGAAATCTTCATTAATCCGAAGCGCTTCAGCACGACTTCTCACCACAGTCATTGCCGCTTGGATAGACTCTTTCATCACATCACCAAGCGAACCTGTGTGCGTTAGTTTGCCCTTACCCACAACGGCTGCGGCTTCAATAGTCAGTAAATCACCACCTACTGAGGTCCAAGCAAGGCCTGTGACCTGACCAATGCGATTGCTATCTTCAGCTTTGCCATAATCAAAACGTTGCACGCCTAGGAACTCTTCCAAATTCGCTTGGTTAATCACAACCGTCTTTTGCCCCTTGTTCAGCAAAATTTGCTTCACGGCTTTACGACATAACTTAGAAATCTCGCGTTCTAAACTACGCACACCAGCTTCTCGAGTGTAATAACGAATGATGCCGACAATGGCACTGTCTTCAATCGACAATTCGCCTTTGCGTAAACCATTGCGCTCAATTTGCTTATTAATCAGATGCTGTTTGGCAATATTGAGTTTTTCATCTTCGGTATAACCCGACAGGCGAATCACTTCCATCCGGTCTAACAAAGCTTCTGGAATGTTTAGGCTATTGCTCGTGGCAAAGAACATAACATCAGACAGATCGTAATCAACTTCAAGGTAATGATCGCTAAATGCCGAGTTTTGCTCTGGATCTAACACCTCAAGCAAGGCTGCCGCTGGGTCACCACGAAAATCTGACGCCATCTTATCGATTTCATCTAGTAAAAACAGTGGATTACGCACACCAACTTTGGCCATCTTTTGGATGATTTTGCCAGGCATAGAACCAATGTAAGTACGACGATGACCACGAATTTCCGCTTCATCACGAACGCCACCTAGCGCCATCCGCACATACTTACGACCAGTCGCTTTGGCAACTGACTGACCCAGAGAGGTTTTACCAACACCTGGCGGGCCAACTAAGCACAAGATTGGACCTTTTAATTTATTGACGCGCTGCTGCACTGCCAGATATTCAAGGATCCGTTCTTTCACCTTGTCTAAACCGTAGTGATCGGCATTTAAAATCTCTTCAGCCAGCGCTAAATTCTTTTTCACTTTTGACCGTGAAGTCCACGGCACTTGCGTTAACCAATCAATATATGAGCGCACTACTGTTGCTTCCGCAGACATTGGCGACATCATTTTTAACTTGGCTAATTCTGCAGAAGCTTTAGTTTTTGCTTCAGTTGGCATTTTTGCCGCTTCAATCTTACGGCTAATGGCTTCGAATTCGTCTGGAGCGTCATCGAGTTCACCAAGCTCGCGCTGGATAGCCTTCATCTGCTCGTTGAGATAATACTCACGCTGACTTTTCTCCATCTGCTTTTTCACGCGGCTACGAATGCGACGTTCAACTTGCAGGATGTCGATTTCGCTTTCCATCATCGCCATCAAGAACTCTAATCGCTCTGTGACATCGACAATTTCTAAAACTTTTTGCTTGTCTTCGATTTTTAACTGCATATGCGCAGCCATGGTATCGGCAAGCCTTGCCGCATCATCAATTCCAGACAATGCAGTTAAAACTTCTGGTGGAATTTTCTTGTTGAGTTTGATGTAGCCTTCAAACTGACTGACTGCCGAGCGCAAAAACACTTCTTGCTCACGGCTATCAATTTCCGGCGTGGCAATCACATCAACGTAGGCCATAAAGGTGTTGTCAGTTTCAGTGAAACCGGCGATGCGCGCACGGCGACCGCCTTCAACTAAGACTTTAACTGTGCCGTCCGGAAGTTTCAGCAACTGTAGAATGGTCGCCACAGTACCGACGCGATATAAATCCGCTTCGCTAGGATCGTCTAAAGTTGCATCTTTTTGGGCTACCAAAAAAATCTGTTTATCTTTATCCATAGCCGCATCAAGACACTTGATGGACTTCGCCCGCCCGACGAACAATGGAATTACCATATGCGGATAGACGACAACGTCCCGCAATGCCAGCACTGGCATATGCAAACGTTCGACTGTTGCTTCTGTCATTGAATCTCTCTCGAATTAATACTGCAGGCGTGATAACAAAGTATATGGGGTCTGATTTCACGACTTCAATCGGACTTTTGAAAAATATACTATCTTTCTATGGCTTATGCGGGGTAACGGTTCAAATTTCCGGCAGAAAAAAAGGAGCCGCAGCTCCTTTTTCGTTTAGTGTGATTCAGCGACGGCTTTTTCGCTGCTTTGGTAGATGAGAATTGGTTGTGATTCGCCGCGGATCACGGTCTCATCAATGACCACTTTGCTCACATCTTCCATCGATGGCAACTCATACATGGTATCAAGCAGCACCGCTTCAACGATCGAGCGCAAACCACGAGCACCGGTTTTGCGTTCCATCGCTTTGTTAGCGATAGCTTTTAATGCATCTTCGCGGAACTCTAAGTCAACCCCTTCCATTTGGAATAAGGCCGCGAACTGTTTTACCAGTGCGTTTTTCGGCTGACTAAGAATTTGCATCAGAGCTGCCATATCAAGTTCGGTCAAAGTTGCAACGACAGGCAAACGACCAATGAACTCTGGGATCAAACCAAACTTCACTAAATCTTCTGGCTCTACGTCGCGGAAACTTTCAGTAAGCGTGCGCTTGGTTTCTTTGTCCTTCACTTCGGCGCCAAAACCAATACTTGAACCTTTAGTGCTGCGTTGCTCGATGATTTTATCTAGTCCAGCAAAAGCGCCACCACAGATAAACAGGATCTTCGAGGTGTCCACTTGCAAGAACTCTTGCTGTGGATGCTTACGACCACCTTGTGGTGGAACAGAAGCAACTGTACCTTCTATTAGCTTTAACAGAGCTTGTTGCACGCCTTCACCCGAAACGTCACGAGTAATCGAAGGATTTTCGGACTTCCGAGAAATCTTGTCGATTTCGTCAATGTAAACGATACCACGCTGTGCTTTTTCGACGTCATAATCGCACTTTTGCAGTAACTTCTGGATGATGTTTTCAACGTCCTCGCCCACATAACCGGCTTCGGTTAAAGTGGTGGCATCGGCCATAGTAAATGGTACATCCAGCAAACGTGCTAAGGTTTCAGCAAGTAATGTTTTACCAGAACCTGTTGGGCCGATAAGCAGAATATTCGACTTACCAAGCTCGACTTCTTGTTTTTGCGTACCGTTGCGTAAGCGCTTGTAGTGGTTGTATACCGCAACCGCCAACACTTTTTTCGCATGATCTTGTCCAATGACATAATCATCAAGGTGAGTTCTGATCTCGCGAGGCGTTGGCAGTTTATTGCCATCGCGTTTTGGCGATATATCTTTAATTTCTTCGCGAATTATATCGTTACATAAATCAACGCATTCATCGCAAATATAGACCTGTGGGCCTGCGATTAATTTACGCACTTCATGCTGTGATTTGCCACAGAAGGAGCAATATAACAGCTTGTTGCTCTTGTCGCCGTCACTGCGGTGATCAGACATGGAACTACCTCATCGACTGTCCCGCCACATCCAGCAGCGGGCATTCATTAAATTACTTCGTTTCGCGTTTGGTCAATATGGTATCGACCAGACCATAATCCAAGGCCTGTTGCGCGCTTAAGAAATTATCGCGTTCTGTACCAGAGATAATTTCTTCGTATGTCTTGCCAGTATGCTCTGCCATTAACCGATTTAATTTTTCTTTAATGGTCAAAATTTCACGCGCATGAATTTCAAAATCTGTTGCCTGGCCTTGGAAACCACCGAGAGGCTGATGGATCATGACTCGGGCATTAGGCAAACAATAACGCTTCCCTTTTGTGCCGCCAGATAACAAGAATGCGCCCATACTCGCAGCTTGGCCAACACAGACAGTTGCAATATCACACTTGATATAACGCATTGTGTCGTAAATAGCTAAGCCTGCAGTCACAGAACCACCAGGCGAGTTAATATAGATATAAATATCTTTCTCTGGACTTTCTGATTCTAAAAACAGTAACTGTGCGACGATCAAATTGGCCATGTGATCTTCAACTTGGCCGGTCAAAAATATCACTCGCTCTTTTAATAATCGTGAGTAGATATCAAAAGAACGTTCACCTTTGGCGGTTTGTTCTATTACGATTGGCACTAATGCACTGACTATATCATTCATATTTTTTTCAAACACCATTGGCTGGATTCCCTGAATTTCAAAGCAGCGAAAAATAAAATGGCCCGAACACTGCTGCTCGAGCCATTAAAACCGTCTGATTGCACAATGTCAATCTTAGTTAGCGGCTGCCGGGTTCATGATTTCGTCGAATTTAGCGACTTGATCAGTAACTTTAGCTTTAGCCAATACTAGCTCAATGGCTTGTTCTTCTAACGCGACGTTGCGCATACCTTGCAGTAACTCTTTGTTGCTGTTGTAGTAAGCAACAACTTCAGCTGGATCTTCGTAAGCTGAAGCAATAGTTTCGATCAGCGCTTGTACACGGCTGTCTTCTACTTGCAGGTTGTTTGTCTTGATCACTTCACCTAACAGCAGACCCACTTTTACGCGGTCACGTGCTTGTTCAGTGAACAAAGCAGCTGGTAATTCTGGTAAGTTTTTCGCGTCCATGTTTTGGCCGAAACGTTGCAGAGCTTGACGACGTAATACTTCAACTTCGCTGTCGATCAATGCTGCTGGAACTTCAACTTCGTGAGTCGCTAATAAGCCTTTGATGACTTGCTCTTTCACTTTGCCTTTGATGGCTTGGTTCAGTTCGCGTTCCATGTTTTTACGTACTTCAGCACGTAAAGCTTCAATGGTGTTTTCAGTCAGACCGAACAGAGCAACGAATGCTTCGTTCACTTCTGGTAATACTTGTTCTTCAACGCTGTTTAAGGTGATAGCGAATTGTGCAGCTTTACCTTTTAAGTTTTCAGCGTGGTACTCTGCAGGGAAGTTCACATCGATAGTGAATTGTTCGCCAGCAGCTTTACCGATAACGCCATCTTCAAAACCTGGGATCATGCGGCCTTGACCTAAATCTAAGCTGAAACCAGTTGCTTTACCGCCTTCGAACTCAACGCCGTCGATTGAACCAACGAAGTCCATGTTCACGCGATCGCCAGTGGCAGCAGCGGCAGCTTTAGCAGCCCAAGTTGCATGTTGCTTACGCAGAGTTTCGATCATCTTAGCCATGTCATCTTCAGAGATTTCAACAACTGGCTTAGTCACTTCAACTTTATCAAGGTTGTTCAGTGCAACTTCTGGGTAAACTTCGAAAGTGGCAGTGAATTGCAAGTCTTGACCTTCAGCTAATTGACCTGGAGCAAAAGTTGGAGTGCCCGCTGGAGTCAATTTGTTGCTGATGATTGCTTGATAGAAATGGTTTTGCATTTGACGACTAGCAACGTCTTGCAATACTGACCAGCCAAACATTTTTTTAATGATAGTGACTGGTGCTTTGCCTGGGCGGAAACCGTCGATACGACGAGTTTTAGCCAGTTGGCGTAATTCTTTTTCTACTTCAACACTGATGGCAGCGGCCGGAACAGTGATGTTTAAACGGCGTTCTAAACCCTGGGTGGTTTCAACAGAAACTTGCATCTTGTTACCTCAAAATCAAAATCGGGCGTGGGGTATACGCCAGCTTGCTGGTGTCTGACATTATTTTGCTGAAAAAGCCATAGCAGTCAGACTTATTGTTAAATAGGACGCGGCATTATAGCGAGGCTTTTTCCGTCCGTCGAGCATTTGATAAAAAACCAATACTGACGCGGCTTAGCGCGTTGTTTGCGCTCCAAATTACTGCTAGTTTCACTCAGATTTGTGAGTTAAATCTAATTCCATTACCAATCGAGGTTCGCCAGCGTGATAATAATCCTCTTCATATCGCGCAATCGTAAAACCCAAGCGTTGATAAAGCCGCTGTGCGCTTGAATTTTTCGGGTCGACAGTGAGCCAAAACAACTCGAAATTTTCCTGCTGACTTTGACAAAAACTGCTGACCAACAACTGGCCTAACCCTTTTCCTTGTTGTGTTGGCGCAACTGCGACCGACATAATATTAAGAACCTTGGGTCTGTGCAGCATTGGCGCCGCCAGCAGATATGCCAGCACTTGGTTGTCATCACGCACACACCATAATAACTCAGGCCATAAATCATAAGCTTGGCGAAATAAAAAAACTGGGTAACAAGGCTCACCAAACGCGGCCTGCTCCAATTCGGCAATTGCCGCGATTTCAGCTTTTGTTGCTGGACCGGTGCGAAAATTCATAACAACTCCAAAGTTTCAAGCTGAAAAAGGCCTGTGTGGTGACCCAATTTTACCGCCATTGTAGCTTTAGTCTGTGCGGAAAATCGACCCAAATGTCACGACGATCATCAGCGGTATAAGCAGCGTTCGCACATAGCAATTCCAGCTCGTCGCTGCTAAGGTAGCCATAGGGTGAGCTATGGATTTAGGACATGTTGATTGATTTAAATGCCGATATTGGCGAAGGCTATCCATTTGATTTGGCGTTAATACCTCTCATTAGCTCAGCTAACATCAGCTGTGGCGCCCATGCAGGGGCTGTTGCCGATATCCAACAGGCCATCGCTACCTGCAAGCAACAGCAAGTCGCTATTGGCGCTCACCCCTCTTACCCTGACCGCGAAAGTTTTGGTCGCATAGTCATGCCTATGCGCAGTTCTGAACTTGCCGAAACATTAAATGATCAGCTCAACTGGTTTGCGAAAGAAGCGAAAGCAATTGGCGCAACTGTGGATCACGTTAAAACTCATGGTGCTTTATATAATCATAGTGCGGATGATGCCGAAGTAGCTGAAGTGGTCGCCAAGGCATGTCAGGCGCACTTCCCTGCGGCTTCTTTAGTCACATTGCCTAATTCAACGCAGGCAAGAATTGCTAGGGATTTAGGCATTGACGTCAAACTTGAAGCATTTGCCGATCGTGGCTATTTAGCAAACGGTCGTCTGGTGCCGCGCAGCCAAGCTGGTGCGTTGCTCTCAGTGTCCGATGCGATTAAACAGGTTATTTCACTAGTACAGCAACAAGGACTGCGTTGCCAAGATGACAGCTGGTTAGTATTACACGCAGATACCATTTGCTTGCACGGCGATAGTGCTGATGCTCTCTTGTTAGCGCAACAGCTTCATCAGGCGCTTAAGTCAGCGGGCTTCACCATCAGCAAAATTGGAGCAACTCGATGAACTACTGGCCGTTACTGGGCGTTTTGGTGGTGGTACTTGGATTTATCATGCGATTTAATCCAGTTCTTGTAGTGGTGGTTGCAGGTTTTATTTCGGCATTCGCAGCAAAAATCCCGGCGCTAAACATTTTGGAGTTACTTGGCGACGGTTTCCTAAAAACTCGAACCTTGCCAGTGATTTTACTGCTACCACTTGCTGTTATCGGTCTTGCTGAACGGCATGGCTTAAAGCAACAGGCGCAGCAATTAATTAGTACGGTAAAAGGCGCAACTGTTGGTCGTTTGTTAGTCATTTATTTGTTTTGTCGGGAAACCACTGCAGCTTTGGGTTTAACCAGTCTTGGCGGACACCCGCAGATGGTGCGGCCACTGCTTGCGCCGATGGCCGAAGCCTTAGCTGAGCGCAATAACGCGGATTTACCGACCACAGTTCGCGATAAAGTCAAAGCGATGGCTGCGGCTACCGATAATATCGGCTTATTTTTTGGCGAAGACATCTTTGTCGCTTTTGGTGCAATTATTCTCATGCACACATTTTTAAGAGATTTAAATATTGAAACAGATCCGCTGCATATAGCGCTTTGGGGCATTCCAACTGCAATAGCCGCATTTTTGATCCACAGTGCTCGGTTAGTTCGGTTCGACAGTTATTTAAGAGCAGAACAACAAAGAGTGAGTAAAGTCTGATGCTCAATATATCCTTGGTTTACGGCCTGCTCGGAAGTTTGTTGTTATTGGTTGCATTGTTAACCGCAAGAGACCAAAGCAATCCTAGACGGTTTAGCTCTGCGTTGTTTTGGTTACTCTATGGTCTGGTGTTTTTAATCGGCGACTTTTTGCCATCAGCTTTAGTTGGCGTGATTGTGATTGTCTTAGCGCTTATTGCCGGTTTTGGTGGTTTGGGCCAAGGCTTTGCGCAGATTGATGACGTAAAATTGCAGGCGTCAATAAAGCGCATTGGTAAAAAGATTTTCATTCCAGCACTTTGTATCCCGCTCGGCACCTTGGTCGGTGTGCTGTTGCTCGCCAAGATCCAGGGCGATGGTTGGCAGCTGATTGACGGCAAAAATTTGACTTTAGTGAGTTTGGCAATTGCTGTGATATTCGCGCTTGCATTTGCTTGTTGGCTAACCCGTGAAACTCCGGTGCAGGGAGTTCGCGAGGCCAAACGATTGCTTGAGGCTATGGGCTGGGCGGTACTGTTGCCGCAGCTGTTGGCGACCTTAGGATTCTTATTCAACGATGCCGGTGTCGGCCAAGCTGTTGCTGCGCTTAGTAAAGATTATCTAAGTCTAGATAGCCGATTTGCAGCGGTTACCGCTTATGCCATAGCTATGGCTGTGTTTACCATCATCATGGGAAATGCTTTTGCCGCGTTTCCAGTGATTACCGCTGGTCTTGGCGTACCGTTATTAGTGCTGCAGTTTGGTGGCAATCCTGCCGTCGTTGCGGCGATTGGCATGTTTTGTGGATATTGCGGAACCTTGCTAACACCAATGGCAGCAAATTTTAATCTTGTACCGGCGGCTTTGCTTGGTTTAAAAGATCAACACTTGGTGATTAAAGCCCAAGCGCCAACTGCGATTATCTTATTGATTTGCAATATATTCCTACTTTACTTTTTGGCATTTTAACGATGAAAAAAACTGTCCTAGTCACTGGATTTGCGCCATTTGGTGGCGAAACCTTAAATCCATCTTGGCAAGTTGCCAAACAATTGCATGGCTGGCAGCCAATCGCAGAGGTGGAAGTTGTTGCAGTCGAATTGGCTTGTGCATTTTTAGAAAGCGCAGAACAACTCTCGCAACTGATCGCAAAACTGCAACCCTGCCTGGTGCTAGCGATAGGCCAAGCTGGTGGGCGCACGCAAATTTGTTTGGAACATGTCGCGATTAATTTGATAGAAGCAAGGATCCCCGACAATGCAGGCCAACAGCCAAGTGGTGTGCCGGTTGTCGAGGGTGGACCTGATGCTTATTTTTGCCAACTGCCATTAAAATCAATGCTTAAAGCACTGCACCAGCACGCTATTCCGGCAGCCATTTCCTACACAGCAGGAACATATGTCTGCAATAGCACCTTTTACCATCTGTGTCATTTACGTAAGCAGATGCATTTGCCCGTAGGTTTTATCCACATTCCTTATGCACCTAGTCAAACAATCAACAATGGCGTCGCGAGTTTAGGGCTAGATCTTGCACTGACGGCAGTGAAGCTCTGCATACAAGTCGCGCTAACTTCGAACAATGACGACAGCTATCAAACAGGAACTTTGGATTAGATTAAAGCGCAGAGCATCGAACCAAGCAAAAGCTGCGTTAATTGGGCTTGGTAGGTGCGCGCATTGTCAGTAGCTCGTCGACTGTGACAAACCGATAGCCTTGTGCTTTCAGTTGTTTGATAAGCTCAGGTACGGCCTGCATACTTGCACGTCTTGGCTCATACATTACGTGCAACAAGATAATTGACCCCGGTTGCACTTCTTTAAGACAATGCTGAACAATCGCTTGGCTGTCTTTGGCAATTTGCCGATAATTTTCCGGCGCGACATCCCAAGTGACAGCAACACGCTGATGCGTCGCTAAATACCAAGGCAGCAGTACCAGTTTTTTACCGTAAGGGGGGCGAAATAAAATTTGCCCGGTAACGCCTACGTCGCGCAATAACGCATCGGTTTTTTCAATTTCACGGGCGATAAATTCGGGGGATTTGAACAACATTCGCTGATGACTGTAACTGTGATTGCCGAGTTGATGGCCAGCTGCAAGCAGCTTTTTCGCCAATTCTGGATTACGTTCGAGCGCTTCACCGACCAAGAAAAAAGTCGCAGGGACTTGCTCAGCTGCCAAGATCTGCAAAATTTGCTCGGTTTTTTCTAGTTCTGGGCCATCGTCGAAGGTTAAAGCTATGACTTTTTGTTCGGTTTGCACTTGGTAGACTAACTCACCAAACAGTTGGAAATCGGCTCGGCTGGACAAGCGCCAGACCGCTGCGGTACAGAATAACAAAAATACCAGCCAAACGATGGCGCGAGCTTGCATGCAGATGATCTCCAAATTGAATGGGCATCTAAAGAAAGCCCGAGCTCTGAAGTCCCTTGCGCACAAATCCAAAACAACACTGTCCGAACTCTATTTCGGCCAATCCGTGTTATTTAATTTGTATCATCAGGGCATCACATCCATGTCAATTACTATGTCCCTAGTAAAACCTCGGCGGCATCCATAAAACCACTTCTACTACCAATGCATCTGTCGAGGTATTGGCTAAAAGCAATTACTGTGCCGACCGCAAAGCAATCGCCCTATAGCCCCATTAGATGCGGAGCCACCTCGTTTTACACAGACAATATCTTTGGGTAACTGGCTGATGATGTTAAATTTATTGACACTCAAGCAATTGAGTTTGCGTAGCGTTGAAGTTCGGGGAATAGCAACGCACTTAGGCAAAGCGAACTAAGTGCGTTTGCAATTAGAGCGAGATGTGTTGACGCACCCGCTCAGCTAAACCTAAGCCGGCTTCGGACATGGTTAGATAGGTATGGTCTGCACCAGCGGCGATAATCGCTTTCGCCTCATCGTTGTGCATGCTATGCGAAACAATTAGGCCACCAAACCCTGCATCTCGCAGCTTGCGAGCAGCAATTAATTTAGCCTCCAAATCACTCATGCATAACAGTACCGCTTTGATTTTACTGAGATCTAAGCCCTGCCAAAGGATTTGATCTTCGGCATCAGCAAAAAAAACATTTAAACCTTGTTGTTGATGACTAAGTACTTTTGCCGGATCCGAATCAAGCGCAGCTAAATGAGTTTTATGCTGCAAATACTCATAGGCTGCGGTGCCGGTGCGCCCCATCCCCATGATAAGTACCTCAGCATCACCAAGCGATACAGGCGCCTCATCAGGATGATGAATGTCGCGTTCAAGCGGCAATAGACGTGACGCTAGTTTGTCATATAAAGGATGAGCAATCCGGTTAAGCGGCGCGGATAACACAAAGGACAATGCCACGGTCAATGCCAAGGGAATTAAGAATTGTGGCATCACGACACTGACGACAATCAAACCGAACTCAGAATAGTTGGTCAGAGTAAGACCGGCTAAATAAGCGCTGCGCGCGCGCAATTTGAAGTAAATCAACAATAAGAAAAATAACACGCCTTTAAGCGGCAATAGCAGGGTCATTAAACCGGCAAATAACACAGCGTTGGCGTCTGGCAAGCCACCAAGGCCAATCTGCAGGAAGAATCCAACTAAGAAGAACTCTTTGATACTCCAAAGACTTTTCGCCAGTTCGCCAGCTCTTGGATGCGAAGCTAATAACGCGCCAAAAACTAAAGCGCCCAACTCGCCGCTTAAACCAACCAATTCAAATCCTTGGCCGCCGACGACCACTGCCAATAGAATTCCGAAGAGAATCATCAGTTCATCGTGTCCGGTCAGATCAAAAAGCTTAAATAATAATGGCCGCAATAACGGCAGAACAAATACCAACAGCGCCCATGGTGATGGTGAGGTGCCATTGGCTAAGCTCATCACCAGCATCGCAATCAAGTCTTGCATGATCAAAATACCGATGGCGACACGACCATGAAATGCTCTAATTTCTCTTTTTGATTCAAGAACTTTCGCCGCCAAAACAGTACTTGAGAATGCCAATGCTTCGCCAAGCATTAGCGCGTTATACCAACCAGGGTCAAAAACAAAATAGATGATCGGTGCATACAACAGTGTGGAAAAGGCAAAATGGACAAAACTACCACCCAGCACTTCCGGTTTTAACAGACTGCGGAAATTGAGTTTTAAGCCAACAGTAAATAAAAGCAGCAGTACGCCAAAATGTGAGATGTGATTGATGATGTGCTCGCCTTGCGGCAAATTTAATTGCGGTTGTGCCGCGGAAATCACAAAACCTGCAGCCAAATATCCGACTAGCGGTGGCAGCCCGACCATGCGAACTAACATCCCTAGACTAAAGGCAAAACCAATCCAAACTGCTTCTAACAATATGCCGCTCCTTTTGTTAAGTTCCCAGTATATAACAAGTTAAGGGTTTTGGCGGGGAGGATAACCTGCGAGTATTGCGCTAACACAATAAACTCAACTATTTTTTTGCTGCGCGACTCTTTGTTTGGCTAGCTGCCACTCTTCTTGCGTAATTGCTGTTAGCTTATCTGTTTCGTAACTAGCACTGATGCATTCAGCGCCTTGGTAGGCGATTTTGCGCTTAGCAATCAGATTGAAAATCTCAGCATGCGCTTGATCAGTCTTTTTGTTCCAATCGACGATTTCATCGATATGACGAAAACAACCAACACAAATTTTGTCCGCATTAAGCTTACAACTGGCAACACATGGCGAGTCCATTTGAGCTTCCCTCAATGAAACGACAACATTTTGGCCGATTGGCCATTTCGAAGTCGAATTTTGTCGTCTATATAAGGTAACCGAGCGACTTTGCGCGCCCGGATACTAACAACGTTGGCAATAATGTGGCAGTTTAACCAATTAACTAGACTCACGAAAGCCTGTGGCAACCCCTGAAGGATCCGTATGAAATTGTGGCAACCCACCGCTCTGGCCTTATTGGTCAGTACAAGTGTAAATGCAGCTGACAAAACCGATGCAAACAAATGGGACGTAAATCACCCGCAAGGGGAATTTAAGACCGTACAAATCAATACCAAGACTGGAACTTGGATGAATATTGATGTAAGTCCTGATGGCAAAAATATCGCTTTTGATTTACTTGGTGATATTTATGTAATGCCTATTCAAGGCGGCACGCCAAAACAACTGACCGCTGATATTGGTTGGCAAATGCAGCCGAGTTTTAGTCCAGACGGCAGGTATATCACTTACACCTCAGATGAAGGCGGTGGCGACAATATTTGGCTGATGAATGCCGATGGTAGCAATGCCCATGCCGTGACGAATGAGACATTCCGGCTGTTAAATAGCCCAGCTTGGAGCCCAGACGGCAATTTCATTGTAGCTCGCAAGCATTTCACCAACACTCGTTCGCTTGGGGCTGG
>JAFLDV010000048.1 GCA_017302255.1 Gammaproteobacteria bacterium
GGGAGTATAACGACGGCGACGTTGTTCGCCAGTTAAAATTTCAATACGTTCCATAGACACTCCTTAAAGATAGGTTTAAGCCTATCGCTTAATTAAAAAGTGTCCGTTTTAAAAAGGGGCTATTACAGCAAGCACTGCCGACTTTGCAACTAAGCTCGTTATGTCAAAGCAATAATTTGGCGTTGTTTGCCAATAAACCCGTGCAACAAGGGCATCAACAAACGTTCAGTTATCGAGCGCAAAATTGTTCGGGCCTTATCAATAACGTGGAAAAGGCCACTGTTACTTTTACGATCGGAAGCGGCGAGAATAGTCAGTCACACAGTCAGAGCATTGAATTACAGCTAACGGCCGCAGCGCTCAGTGCCGAAGCGGCATTTGGTCAGGCACTTTTTTTTAGTAATGAGCTTGGCGCGCAGTCTTGTGCCTCATGTCATGATCCGGCAAATGGCTACGGCCAAGTTGAACAAACCGCCACACCATCCGGCGGTGCGGGTCTTGCGTTTAGTGGCTTTCGCAGTAGTCCTTTTGCTGCTTATGCCAAGTTTACGCCAAACTTTGTTTATCTAACCGGTACTGACCAACCCGGTGATGCTGATTTAATTGCCAATGGCAAATTGGGCCAACCAAGGCGAGGGCAGATGTGGGATGGCCGTGCCAGTACTTTGGCGATTCAAGCGCAAGGTCCATTTACTGGTCCGCATGAAATGGCGAATACCAATAATCAGCAAGTGTTAGAAAAGTTGTTGGCAAGTAGCCACCTAAACCAATACCGGACAGTGTTTGGTAACGTGACTGCTAATAGTAATGCTGATCAAGTGGTACAGCGCTTGGCCAATGCCATTGCCAAATTCGAGGCTGAAGATAAATCATTTGCCCCGCTTAACAGTAAATTTGATGCGGTGGCAGCGGGCCTTGCAAGTTTTACTACCCAAGAAGCGAATGGTAAAGCCTTGTTTGATGACAATACGCGTGGTGCCTGTCTCAGCTGTCATGATTCATCAACTCAAGCCGATTTACCGCAGGTTTTTACTGACTTTAGCTACCGGATCATGGGGATTCCGCGCAATTGGGATCTTATATATAACGACGACAATAAAGCAGTGCAAGTCTTTGATGCACTTGGAAAAAGCCAATGGCGTAATGGCGCTCAAATCGCAAGTTCCACTCATCAGTTTTATGACTTAGGATTTTGTGGGCCATTTCGTGAGGATTCTTTGTTAGACCCGACTTTGTGCGGTGCATTTCGGGTGTCACCGCTTCGAAATATCGCGTTAAAGCCAAGTTATTTCCATAACGGTGTTTATACCAAACTTACCGATGTTGTCGATTTTTATATCAATCGCGATATTGAGCCAAGCCGGATTTTTGTCAAAGCCGATGGCAGCCCGGATGAAGCCTTTAATGATATTCCAAGCGAATATCGCATCCATATCCCACTGGATAGAGCACCATTTCGACCCGGTGCCAATGGACCACGATTAAACGCCGCCAGTAACGCTGATTTAGTCGCTTATCTATGCACTTTAACCGACGGCTACGACGTAAATAACCCAAATGCCTATCGTTTGCCGCCGCAATGTCAAGCGGTGAAGCGCTAAGTTTTAGTTACGGACTGAGGATAAACAACACATTAACTATGATTGTCTCTTGAATACAGTCTCTTTATAAGAAGGCCTGTTCAAGAGACAAGCGCTATGTGTGAAGCTGAAGAGAGTTGTTTCTTCGACTTCGAGTTGGTGGCGATTACGAACTTCATTGACTGCCTTACTGTATTTGCCCCTGCTAAAATCGACTCTTTAATAGCCTAGAAGTTTTTGGCTTTGCACGTTTAGCATGACCAAACAGTTCTTAAGCCCAATCATTATCGCTATTTATCATCATGGCGCCCTTCAACTAAAGATCTAAGCGCCAGCCAATGATTTGGTTCATAACCGCTGAATGAAAGACAGCAGGTTGGGTCGCTGATTGCTACCAAATGAATAACAAATGTTAATTAAATTGTTTATTTGTTTTTATTTAGATATTACTATGCCGCCACTTTTGAAGTGGTATCCAAAGCAATTTATGTCACCACTTAAAATGGCTGGCGAGGCTAGTTTTGCGAAAATTGTAAATAAAGCAATTGCTTGTTAGTTCATCACGCCAAAATCCAGAATATTCAGAGACATCGGTTTTGTTGAAGTCAGGCAAACCTCATAGCACAAACCGCAGAGCTAAAGCTTGAATGCTTCGAATTTACTAAATACGGGGTTATCGACGGCATCATCAGCGACATTTCCACCGATGCTGTTGAGATGGAAAGCGTGGGTTTGGTGTTTCCGCTCAAAGTAACGCTTAAACAGCACAGCATTAAAGCCGGCAATAAAACCGTTCCATTAGGCTCAGCAGGCTTGGCTGTGACGGTTGAAGTAAAAAACCGGCCAGCGACGGATCATTGAGTTTTTATTATCACCGGTGATGAAAGCGGTGGATGAAGGAGTAAGGGAAAGGTGAGTGTAAACACTGTTAAAAAATGGGCGTCGATTATTGTACGCGGTATTGGTGTGTTGCTATTGCTGGGCTTTTTACTGCTGCTAGGCATCTATTACCTAAGCCGCGGTGTTAAGCATTACAGCGCGTGTGAGGTGATTGAATTTCAGGTAGCAGACGATATATTTCGGGTGCCGCCGAAATATATCTGGTCAACACGCGGCATTAAGGGATGTAAAGCCGAAGGAATAAACCTGCATGTCGCTTATCCAGATATGCAACCGATTACTAAAGCTGAATCAGCAACACTGGGCTTGGGAATTGAAATCACCTTTTTAATTGGCGAGCGAGGGCCAACTAGCACGGGATCTAGGGCTTTTGCAGAGAGGCAAGGCTTTTGGCAGCGGGCACACCCGGAAGTTTTTCATGAACTATGGGTCTGGACGCCGGGATTAACTGCAAATCGGCAATATGTGATGCCAATCGATAAAGCTTACGACATGGTTAGCTTCTCTTGCGACGATGACAAGAACATACCTTACCCATCATGCAGAGGTTTTTACAACTACAGCGACAAGATCTCTGTGTATTTTGCGTTTTCGAAAGAGTACTTATCAGACTGGAAAATGATTAGTGAGCGGCTGGTTGCGCTGATAGATGGATTTAAGGTAACCCAACCAATAAGGACGAAAATAATAAAACCATTAGGCTCAGACTTGGCAGTGACTGTTGAAGTAAAAACCGGCCAGTGACGGATCATTGAGTTTTTATTATCCCCGGTGATGAAAGCGGTGGATGAAGGAGTAAGGGAAAGATGAGTAATACACAGAAAATGATAATTAAGAAGATAGATAAGGATTATCTAACTTTTGCAGTGGTAGTTTTGGTTTTATTAGGTATCGCTGGATGCTGGCCAGTTAAGTCTTCGAAACAAAAGGAGGGGCTATGTATTGAACCTGACAACCGGCACAAAGATAAACTGCAGCTTGTCTACCTGCAACAGCAAGAGTGTCAAGGCTTCAAATTTAAGCAGATGGAAGGGCTCGTTTATAAGCGATTTGCCAGTTTCCCCAAGAGGGATTCCGCCGAGATTTTTATTAATAGCGAGCTGCCCTATTGGTTTTCAGGCAGCAGAATCACTTTAGAGGTAAACGCCAATGCCAGTGGTGAGAGGTATAAGCACACGTCTAATTTCAAAAGCTACAAGGAAAGCGGAAGTGTTTATTTTGACGATCATTGGCGAATGGAGTTCCATACGCATAATTATCACGATACGCCAAGTGATAAAAGCCACTACAGAGGTTTTTACTATTTTGATGAAGAGCACGTTTTTCATGCCTTCTGCATATTTCCGGGGCAGGAAGTCAATAACGATTCGAAGTGCTTACTTTACCTGACGTTGCACGACACCATCTTAGTTGTGCTCGGGGCAAACTACGGCGAGATGTCTGATGCTGCAGAAAAGATGAAAGAACTAAAAGGTTTTTTAGAATCTATTTTAATTCAATAGGAAGGATGATTCGATGACGGATTTAATGACCATCCGAATGAGATCAATAGGGTGTTGGTTTTGCTGGTGACGTGGATTTAACTTAAATGGACGATTTCGATGTGTAACTCATATAGAACGTTTCAATCTTCTTAGCTCTAACTCAAGCTTGTAATTTTGTTCCTGAAGGTTTTTTGATGGTTCATTAAGCTGATATGCTAATTTTGAGATGTGAACGGGCGCTGGGTTCAACGGTTTTTTATTCCATAAAACTACGATGCTCTTAGTGACAAGATTTTTCGAAGCTTCTTTTTTTGATTTGCGCAATGGCAAAAGTTAATTGGAAGATGTGCACCTAACGTTGTTAAGGTTTATATCGTTAGCCGATAATCTAGCTGAAAAAAAGTCCCTCAAATTATTTGAGGGACTTTTGCATAAAAGGCAGGCCGTTTGGCAGGCTATTTACGAAATAATGCTAAAAACTATTACTTTTCAAGATTATATTCTTTTCCGAACAACTTGCCGAAGAACGAATCTTTCAACCAGTATGGGCGTTCAGAGCTGTTGGCGATCTCTTCACCAATGGCAAAGTTGATGTCGGCGAATAAGGCACCAGCGTCATAGCGGATTGGTCCGAAGTCTTTGGTTAAGCCCGCCACGTCATCCGTTGGTTTATGGTAATGCTTGGCAAAGAACTTACCCCAAATATCGCCACCTTTCTGTTTCGGATCTTGAGAGGTAAAGCCAGTCATCAAGAACACAGCAGGAACGCCTTGTTTTACCAAAGTGTAGTGGTCAGAACGAGTGAAAATAGCTTGGTCTGGCATTGGATCTGCACTTAATTTAATACCATGTTTTGCCGTCGCACGTTCAACAACGCCGCCTAATGAGCTGTGGTTGGCGCCAAAAGCAATCATGTCAGCAAATGGGTATAACAACACTGGCATGTCCAAATTGACGTTAGCAACCAGTTTATCCGATGGGCGTACTGGGTTATGCGCAAAGTAATCAGCGCCTAACAGGCCTTTTTCTTCACCAGTCACCGCCACAAATAAAATTGAGCGTTTTGGTTTATTGGTAGAGTTAGCAAACAACCGCGCGGTTTCTAATAAAATTGCGCTACCGGCTGCGTTATCCATCAAGCCGTTGTTGATTTTGTCTTTGCTGCGTAAATCGTTACCGATGCCGATGTGATCTGAGTGCGCGGTAAATACCACATACTCATTTTTCAAGGTTGGATCCGAACCTTCCAGCACTGCCGCAACGTTTTGGCTCTCGATAGCTTTGTGCTCAGATTCGCGGCTGAAGTTGACTTCGCCTGACAGTGCAAACCCTGTTGGCACTTCTTTTTTCTCGATTTTTGCGAAAATTTGTTCAAGGCTTTCTGGCGCACCTTTGAACAACACTTTGGCGGCATCTGTGTTGACATAAGCGCTAGCTTTCAGCGAAGGATAATCGCCTTCGGCAGAGCCGTCTTTGTGTAACCAACGCACGCGAGACATGTTCAGATATAACAAGCTGTTGCTATATGGACGGGTCTTCTCTTCTTTTGGCGTATGCACAGAAATGACACCGACCGCACCGCGCTCTGCCGCTAAGCGGGCTTTTAATGAGGATAAATGCGCAGCTTCTTCCGACGGTAATTTGTCAGGACGACCAGGCAACATCACCACAATTTTGCCTTTAACATCAAGATTTTTGTAATCGTCGATGCCAAATTCTTTCGAAACTAAACCGTATCCAACGAACACTAATCCAGCTTTAGTAACTTCAACTTTACCTTCGTGGCTGCTAGGTCCGGTGGTGAATTCTTTTGGATAATCGAAATTCACGGTGGAGCCATTGCTGGTTAAGCTAAATTTAGGACTTTGCTGGATAAGTTTGCTTTGACGAAGCGGGACCTGTTGAAAATAACTGCCGTTATCGCCAGCAGGCTTTAAACCAAGCTGCTGGAAATTGCTGGCAAGATATTGGCTAGCAATCAAGTGGCCTTTGCTGCCAGTATCACGGCCTTCGAGGCTGTCGTCTGACAGAAATAACATATGGGCTTCAATTCGGGTTTTATCGGCCGCTGGTGCCGGGGCTTCTGCCGTAGTGCTCGCGCATGCAGATAGCAGCAGTGAGCAGCTAAAGCTAAGCAAATGAATTCGTTTCATTAAGTGTTCCTGAGAGGTTGTAAGGCGGTTAATTCCTGCCATCTCTTCGGCATATTTTGCCGAGATAGCTGGTTACGCGCTCTTTTGGCTATGATGCTTGGTCGAAGCAGCAAGCCTATCACGAAAACAGCAGTAACTTGAAGTGGGCTGCTCAAACTGCGACGAGCGGCTTAAAATGCGCGATTGCAACCGGTTGATCCAATCCGCTGTTACATACAGGTAGAAAAAAGCCGCGTTAAACGCGGCTTAATTACTCATAATTGCCAGGTGAATGTTGCCATGGCAATGTTAGGTTTGCGATTCGGCTTCGTCATCATCAACTGCAAGCTGCTGACGTGATGCCAGCACTTTATCGATACGCTTCCCATCCATGTCGACGATTTCTAAAAACCAACCTTCAAGCTCAAGCGTGTCGGCAGTTTGTGGGATCTTGCCAAGCAGCAACATAATTAAACCATTTAAGGTTTGATAACGGTTGCTGTCTTCTTCTGGTAATTTTGCGATACCCAAGCAATCTTTGAAATCGATAATTGGCAATAAGCCATCGAGTAAATATGAGCCGTCGGCTCGTTTTACCACCATCAAATCTTCGGTTTCGTCATTACCAGGGTTAAACTCACCAGTTAATGCTTCCATCAAGTCTTGTAAGGTTACCAAGCCTTTTAAATCGCCATATTCATCAACGACAAACACCATTTGGCTGCCATTGGTACGAATGTGTTCTAGCAATTCCATTCCGGTCAAGCTATCTGGCACAAAGTTACAAGGCTGCGCCAAATCAGCTAAATCTTTCAATTGGCCAGCAACAGATTGCGCCAGTAATTGCTTAGCTGAAACTATGCCAATTAACTCGTCGGCATGGCCTTTACAAACTGGGAAGCGAGAATGTGGGGATGCCATCACGCGTTGCATGTTTTCGGCAATGCTAAGTTCAACATCTAAAAATACGATATCTGAACGTGGAACCATCAGCGAAGAAATACTGCGCTCATCCAAACGGAACACGTTTTTAACCATAGTGTGTTCATTGTGTTCAATAACGCCCGAACTTGAACCTTCTTGCAGTAGCGCTTGGATATCTTCGTGGGTGACGTTTGATTCGTTATTTTGGGCGAAACCAAAAACACGCATTAAAAAGTGGGTTGAAGTCGCTAATAACCAAACGAATGGGCGAGTAAGGGTCGCTAGTAAATACATTGGTTTGGCGACAATACAAGCAATAGTTTCTGGGCTAATTTGGCCAATACGTTTTGGTACTAACTCGCCGATAACGATGGATACATAAGTTACCACCACAACCACCAGCACTTTCGCAAAGTAGATACTGAAAGTTTCAGCCATGCCTTGGTTCTGCAACCAAATGGCAAAAGGGCCGGCAAGAATTGATTCACCGTAAATACCGTTTAGCAGGGTGATGGAGGTGATACCAATTTGCACTGTAGATAAAAACTGGGTTGGATCTTCGGCAAATCTGAGCGCTATGGCCGCGGATGAACTGCCGTTATGGGCAAGCGCTGTTAGCCGAGATTTGCGAGCATTCACAATAGAAATTTCAGACATGGCAAAAACGCCATTGAGCAATATCAAACCAACGAGGATCAGGATGTCCATATAAACCATATAGTGACTAAGGAATGCCGAGTATATCAAAATATCGTCAGAGATAAACTTTTTTGCGCTTGCGCAGATATTGCTAGGGCTGATTCATCCAGTAAAACCGGGTCGTAAAGACAGATCACCACTGTTGATAGCGTAGGGCTTAACCGGTTATTTAGCTAAAAGCGGAAAACTGCGGACGGAGTCAATACCATGGGTAATGGCACGTCCCAAGCTTCTGTTGGAATGCAGGCTACTTGTTGGCAATCATGGGCAAGCCCAATCATACGTCGCTGCGCCAAAGGTTGATCCGCGAATGTTCTATCGTAGAAACCGCCGCCCATGCCCATGCGCTGACCTTGCGCATCAAAGGCAACAAGTGGGGTTAATATCAGATCAAGTTCGGCTACGACTTTGATGTCTTGGCAGCTTAGGATTGGTTCAGCGATGCCATATTTGTTGGAAGTTAGCAAAGTGTTTGGCTGATAGTGCTGAAATAAAAGATAACCCGAAGTAAATGGGTGCAATACGGGTAAATATACAGATTTGCCGAGTTGCCAAAGGGAATTGATTAATTCAGCCGTGGCAATTTCACCATCATTATGCAAGTACACCGCGATATGCTGGCTGTTTAATAATTCTGGCAAGTTTAAAAACTGTTGGCTGAGTGCTTGTGCAGCTTGTTGTTGCTGGGCGCTAGACAGTTGCTGGCGAGCTTGGCGAATTTGTTTGCGAATTAATTGACGTGCATCTGCTGGCATTTTTCCCTCTCAACAAACAAGCATTGAGCAATATCGGTAAACAAGTCTGCAAGAGTCATGGTAAATCAGCGGAAATCGCCGACAAAGAGTTCAGTCAGTAAAAGAACAACGAAGTTGACTTAAAAAAGTGGGGAAGTGTTCTCCGAGTTTGCCGTGTTCAGCGTTAGCCCTTGAACCGTAGGTTCAAGGCGGGAGTCAGGTCAGCACCGCAGGCTTCCCGGTACGAGCCGGGCTTGCACAATAGCACTGGAAAAGAAACCCTGTTTCAAATGATTATCGGCTCGGGGACATCAGCCAAACACAAACAACTCAGAGAACTCCTGCAGTATATCACCGCAATCCGCTGTGGTAAGCCCTGTTAGTCGTTCTTTTTCGTTTCCAGCAACTCATTGCACAAATTTAGCGCAATCATCAACAAAACATCTTCGGCGCCGTGTACACCAGGTTGATATTTAGTCTTACTAACTCGTTGTTCTAATTCAAGCATCGCTGCTTGCAACTTCTCTTCTTGACCTGCAGGACAAGCAATTTTCATATGTCGACCTAACACAGATACCGTCAACTGTTTTGGTTTTACGCTGGCAGGTTTTTGTTCTTTGGCTTGTTTTGGATACATATATTTACTAATTCCATCGGCTTTTCGCCTTTTTCGATATTTCGACTTTAGCGCTTAACGGCAACACTGGCAAGGCACTAAACTTGGCGCACTGGCGCTCAGGTGTTAGCATAGATGCTCAGTAAATTATTATTCGGATCAACACTCCATGCCTAATCTTGCCCTGCTTAACTTTGAACACTGGACGACTAAACTCGATCAGAATGCATTAATGGCGTCCGCAGCCGAACTGCATGGCTTAATTGCTGGCATGTTAAGCGCAGGGATCCCTGCGGATGCGGGGCAAATTTTACCAGTTTTATATGACTTCTTAAACGATGGTCAGGCAGTAAACCAAGAATTAAAGGGCTTTATTGATGAATTAATTGCTGAAACTGCTCGGCAATTGGCTGATGAAGATTATGGTTTTCATTTGATGCTGCCAGCCGATGATGAAGGCATGACGGAAAGACTGGATGCCTTAGTTGAATGGTCACAAGCATTCTTAGTCGGTTTTGCCATTCAACAGACTGATCTGTCATTAGTTTCTGCCGATGTACGTGATGCGGTTGAACAATTAACCGAAGTCACCCGTATTGATATCCATACTGCTGATGACACAAGCGATGCTGAAAATGAAGAAGCGTACTTTTTAGTTTTGGAGCACGTGCGGTTGCTGGCATTAACTTGTTTTAATGAAGTCGGCCAAAAATTC
Organism: Gammaproteobacteria bacterium; assembly: GCA_017302255.1. Taxonomy (GTDB): domain Bacteria; phylum Pseudomonadota; class Gammaproteobacteria; order Enterobacterales; family Alteromonadaceae; genus Pararheinheimera. The sequence goes on from JAFLDV010000048.1 coordinate 9,785, forward strand.
ACCATTACTGAAGTTGCAAGCCAAACGCTGCATTAAGCACAATGACGCATCGCTGCAACCTTGGCGGCGCTGCGGTTTTGCATAAAAGATTGGAGCATTCATGTTTTCCCAAGTCGATATGACGACAAATCACACCTATTGTGCTTCGCGCCGAGAGGCTTTGTTGGCGGCTATTCCAAACAATTCGGTGGTGGTCGTTAGTGCTGCCCCAGAAGTGATTCGAAGCCGTGATACCGATTTTCCCTTTCGCCAAGACAGTGATTTCTACTATTTAACGCATTTCCCAGAGCCGGAAGCACTGTTATTGCTGCAAAAAGACGAGCTTGGCCAGTGTTCACAACAGCTATTTTGTCGTGATAAAGACGAGCTTGCTGAAGTTTGGCATGGCCGCCGTTTTGGTCATGCGCAGGCGAGTCAACTGTTTGGCATTGTCGCTACTTCATTCAGCGGGCTTGATGAGGCCCTATTGCAGGCGTTAAATCAGAAAACTTATCTATATGTTGCCCAAGGCTTATATCAGGCCTTGGATGAAAAGTTGTTTGCTGTGCTGGCCAACTTACGTGCTCAGCCGAAAAAAGGCTACGTCGCACCGACGCATCTCGTCGATTTACGTCCAGTCATCGCCGAACTTCGTTTATTTAAAGACGAATTCGAAGTGAAATTAATGCAGTCAGCAGGCCTCATTTCTGCCAAAGCACATCAACGGGCGATGCTGCGCTGCACTAGTTTGCAATTTGAATATCAATTGGAAGCGGAAATTCGCCACGAGTTTGCCATGCAAGGCGCGCGTCACTGCGCTTATAACACTATTGTCGGTGCTGGTGAAAATGGCTGTATTTTGCATTACACCGACAATGATGCGGCCTTAAAAAATGGCGATTTAGTATTGATTGATGCCGGTTGTGAGTTGCAAGGTTATGCCGCTGATATTACGCGTACTTTTCCAATTAACGGCAAATTTACTGCAGAGCAAGCGGCCATCTATCAGCTAGTGCTTGACGCGCAGCTCGCCGCCTGTGCTCAAGTTAAACCTGGCAATACCAGTAAAGATACCTTAGATGCCGCGGTGGCTGTTTTAACTTTGGGTTTGCTGGAACTCGGCATTTTACAGGGTGATTTCGAGAGCTTAGTCGCGGAACTTGCCTGTAAAAAGTATTTTATTCATGGACTTGGTCATTGGTTGGGTCTAGATGTACATGACGTTGGGGCATACAAAATTGCTGGCAAAGAACGGCCGTTTGCCCCCGGCATGGTATTAACTATCGAGCCTGGACTTTATATTCCAAAGGGCTCAGCCTGTGATGAGAAGTGGTGGGGGATTGCAGTGCGGATTGAAGATGATTTGTTGGTGATCAAAGACGGTCACTTAAATCTCACAGATACTGCCCCGAAAACTATTAGCGCTATCGAGGCTTTGATGGCGCAAGGCGAGAAGATTGCAAACTAGTTGTGCTAAGGCGCACTAGCATGGAACAGGAGATGGCGATGCAATACGATGTGGTGATTGCCGGTGGTGGTATGACTGGCGCTATGTTGGCTTTTGCGCTGCAAAGCCAATGTAGTCGCAAACTTAAAATCGCCATTGTCGAAAAGCAAAGTGAAGCGCAGATCAAAGCACCAAGCCAAAGTTTTGACAGCCGCAGTATCGCTTTAAGTGCCGCTAGCGTTGATTTACTTGCCAGTTGGGGCTTGTGGCCTGAACTGGCGCCCCATGCCTGTCCGATTTCTCATATCTCGGTGTCAGATCGGGGCCATATCGGTAAGGTCAAACTTAATGCCAGTGACTTTAATCGGCAAAGTTTAGGCCAAGTTATTGAAATAGAACGTATTGGTGAAGCACTTTATCAACGTTTAGCACAATTGCCAGCCAGTCAAATTAGCTGGTACCGTCCTGATCAAATTCTCAAAATTAACCAAAGTGTAGACTGCCAGCAATTACAACTTGCCAGCGGCACAGTGCTCGAAACGAAACTACTAGCACTTTGTGAAGGTGGTGATTCGCCAACTCGCGTGTTGGCAGGGATCGGTTGCCAAGTGCAGGATTATCAGCAAACAGCCTTAATCGCCAATATCGGCATAGCTTGCGATCATCAGCATAAAGCCTTTGAACGTTTTACTGCGAGCGGACCATTAGCTTTATTGCCATTAACTCGCCAGCGCTATTCACTAGTTTGGACCTTAAATGCTGACGACGCTGCTCGTTTAATGGCATCGCCTTCAGATGAGTTTTTGACTGAGCTGCAACAAGCATTTGGTTATCGAGCTGGGGTGCTTCAAAGCGTCGGCGAGCGGGTGATTTATCCTTTGTCATTAAAAACGGCAGTGCAGGCAGCTAGCCATCGCCTGGTACTTTGCGGAAATAGCTTGCACAACCTCCATCCTATCGCCGGTCAGGGCTTTAACTTGGCGCTACGCGATTTAGCGGCCTTGTTGAATTTGGTTGAACAACATGCCGATGTGGGCTGTTACAACCTGACCAAGAGCTATGCCAATCTCCGTCAGCAAGATATGCAGCAAGTAGTGTCATTAACCGATGGCTTAGTGCGGCTGTTCTCCAATGACAGCAAATTAATAGCATTAGGTCGTACCTTAGGTTTGACTCTCTTAGATAATTGCCCACAGCTAAAAACAGCATTTGCCAAACAAACCATGGGCTTAAGCCCGCAACATCGACAACTGCAGCAGTTATCGATGTTGAAGGAGTCATAGATGGAAGAGCCGGATATTTTAATTGTTGGCGCAGGTAGCGCCGGTTTAACTTTGGCGCTATTACTGGCTACCGCGCCACACAGTCAACAATTGCAAATTATGGTTGTAGACCAAGCTGACGCCCCAAGTGCCGCCAATGTCGGCTATAAACGGGTTAGCGCTTTAAACCTCGCGTCTATGCGCTTGTTTACACAGCTTGATGTTTGGCAAAACATCGCTGCAAAGCCGGCTTATCAGCACATGCAGGTGTTTGAAGCGGATAGTTTTGCCAAAATTGAATTTGACGCTTTGCAATCTGCATTGCCTGAACTTGGCTTTATCATTGATAACGAAGATCTGCGGCTAGCGCTTTATCAAAGAGCACTCGAATTCCCCCAAATTACCCTGAAGCTTGGGCTGGGCATCGCCAAACTTGATGCAACAGCAAGGCACAATTTGGTAACGCTGAGCAATGACGAGCGAATTTTGGCGCGTTTAGTGGTCGGTGCCGATGGCGCTAACTCGAAAGTTCGGCAGCTGTTAAAAATGCCAATGATGTTTTGGGATTATGATCATCATGCATTAGTTGCCGTAGTTCGAACTGCCGAACCACACGGCCAAACTGCCCGCCAAGTGTTTTTACCCACAGGACCTTTGGCGTTGTTGCCGCTGGCCGATCCCCATCTATGCTCAATCGTTTGGAGTACAGCTCCTGCAGATGCAGCAGAATTAGTCGCTTGTGAGCCAACAACGTTTAATCAGCGGTTAACCGCTGCAGGTCAAAGTATGTTGGGCGTCTGTGAATTGCAAAGCAGTCGCGAAGTCTATCCACTCAAAATGCGTTATGTCAGCCAATGGGTGCAACAGAAAGTGGTGTTAGTTGCCGATGCTGCTCACACCATTCATCCGCTTGCAGGGCAAGGAATGAACTTAGGTTTGATGGATGTAGCCGCATTAGCAGAACTAATAGATGAAAAAATGAGCAAGCAGCAGGATTGGCAATCAGATGCCGTTTTACGTCGTTACGAGCGCTGGCGTAAAGCACAAGCGCAGCAGATGATCGCGACCATGGAAGCCTTTAAACGCGGCTTTATGACGCAGCATCCGGCACTGAAGCTGGTAAGAGCACTGGGCATGAAACTGACAGACCAATTACCGCAACTTAAGAATAAAATTTTAGCCAGTGCGCTTGGCAACGAAGGTGATTTACCACTGCGCGCTCGAGAAAAACCTTCGCTTTAGTAAGGTTTTAGTGCGAAATCGCCGTTAAAATGGTGGTTTCGCATTATTAAATCTAATTGAAAAGGGGCTATTTGCCGGTGTTTCCTTGCGTTATAATCCAGCGCAACTTTTTGCGGCTTCTGGTTATAACGCCATACGCAGCGACTGCGCAGACGCATAACCACAGCCGTAACTGACCCTACGATTATTGCCGGCAAAGCACCGGTTCAAGAGGATGGTACTGATGGCTCAACAAACTGTGTTAATCCACAAACATATCGAAGCGGGCGCCAAAGTGGTTGATTTCCACGGTTGGGATATGCCTTTGCACTACGGTTCACAGATTGAAGAGCACCATGTCGTGCGCACTGACGCAGGCATGTTTGACGTTTCTCACATGACTATCGTTGATTTAACTGGCGCGCGCACTCGCGAATTTTTACGTTTTTTAGTGGCGAATGACGTCGCTAAATTAACCGTTAAAGGTAAAGCCCTCTACACTGGCATGCTGAACGAAGCTGGCGGTGTAATTGACGATTTAATCGTTTACTTCCTTTCTGAAGAGTACTTCCGTTTAGTCGTTAACTCAGCAACTCGCGAAAATGACTTAGCATGGATCAATAAACAAGCACTGCCATTTGGCGTGACTGTGACTGAACGTCCAGAATTCGCAATGATTGCCGTACAAGGCCCAAATGCCAAAGCGAAAGTAGCGACCTTGTTATCTGCTGAGCAACAAGCATTAGTTGCTGGCATGAAACCTTTCTTTGGTGTGCAAGCAGGCGATCTGTTTATCGCAACGACTGGCTACACTGGTGAAGACGGTTACGAAATTGCCTTACCAAACGAAATGGCTGCTGATTTCTGGCAAAAACTGTTAGACGCTGGTGTTAAACCTGCTGGTCTTGGCGCGCGTGATACTTTGCGTTTAGAAGCCGGTATGAATTTATATGGCCAGGATATGGATGAAACTGTATCGCCACTGGCTGCGAACATGGGCTGGACCATCGCTTGGGAACCAAGTGATCGTCAGTTTATCGGTCGTGCAGCACTTGAAAGTCAACGTGCCGCTGGTACTTATAAATTGGTCGGCTTAGTGATGGAACAAAAAGGTGTGTTACGTCACGGTCAACGTGTTGTGGTTGAAGGCGGCGAGGGCGAAATTACGTCTGGTACTTTCTCACCAACTTTAGGTTTCAGTATTGCGATGGCTCGTGTACCAGCGTCGGTTGGTGACACAGCGGAAGTTGATATTCGTGGTAAATTAGTGCCAGTTCAGGTGGTTAAGCCGAACTTTGTGCGCTTCGGTAAAAAAGTGTTCTGATATTTTGCCAGTGGACTCCAGCAATTTTAGCGGTGGGGTTCACTTTTTGTGACAGTGGTTTACACTTGCCACACTAAAGCTGTGGCATTTGAACCAACGAATAAAACCAAAAAATATTTAATACCAGAGTAATTGGAGCGTCGGCAGCAATAACCACCGGCTCTGCAAGGATGAAGGTTAAAACAGTACAATAACAGTCGAGTAAGGTCCGAGGAAAATTATGAGCAATATCCCTACAGATTTAAAATATGCAACGTCTCACGAGTGGATCCGTGCTGAAGGCAATGGTGTATTCACTGTTGGTATCACTGAACACGCGCAGGACTTGCTCGGCGATATGGTTTTTGTTGAGTTGCCAGAAGTTGGCGACAACGTTGCCCAAGGTGACGACTGTGCCGTAGCTGAATCAGTAAAAGCTGCTTCAGATATCTACGCACCAATCAGCGGTGAAATCGTCGCAGTAAATGATGCATTAAACGATTCGCCAGAGCTGGTAAACAGCGCGCCATATGGCGACGGTTGGATGTTCCAAGTCAAAGCATCCGACGAAAGCGAAGTTGCTGGTCTGCTTGATGCAGCAGGCTACAAAAACGCCATCGACGAAGAATAATAGCTCCCAACCGAGCGAACCAAAGCCCCGCCTGAAAACGGGGCTTTGATTTAGTGCGATGTGAGCGAGTAGTCCACTTCGTAAAAAGCTTCGTAAACAGCATCGTAAATGCTGATTACAAAGCTAAGTAAAAAGCATAGTTAGTTCTGGCCAAATGGCGGGAACTCAAAGGTTTTATTGATTCTCTTAGGATATATCAGGCATGACCACTTCTGTGAAAACCCTGTCGCAACTTGCGAACCACACTGATTTTATTTCGCGCCATATTGGCCCTGACGCGGCGCAGACCGCGGCAATGCTGACTGAGCTTGGCGTTAGCAGCATTGAAGAGCTGATTGCGCAAACTGTGCCTGCTTCAATTCGTTTGCAAACGCCATTGGCGACAGGTGCTGCAACCTCAGAAGTGGACGCGTTAGCTTATTTAAAAGCTGCTGCGTCAAAGAACAAAATGTTCAAGTCTTATATCGGTATGGGCTACCACCCAACGCACACGCCAAACGTCATTTTACGTAACGTGTTAGAAAACCCAGGTTGGTACACTGCTTACACTCCATATCAACCAGAGATCGCGCAAGGCCGTTTAGAAGCTTTATTAAACTTCCAACAAGTGTCATTAGATTTAACCGGCATGGATTTAGCGTCAGCGTCTTTATTAGATGAAGCGACTGCAGCTGCCGAAGCGATGGCACTGGCCAAACGCGTTACTAAGAACAAATCAAACGCTTATTTCATCGCTGATGATGTGCATCCACAGACTATCGACGTCGTGCGTACTCGTGCTGAAATGTTCGGTTTCGAAACGATTGTTGGGAAAGCAGCAGATGCCCTTAATCATGATGTGTTCGGTGCGTTAATCCAATACCCATCAACCACAGGTGAAGTCCGTAACGACGCGCAATTGATTGCTGATTTACGCGCGAAAAAAGCGGTTGTTGCTGTGGCAACAGATCCAATGGCACTGTTGTTGTTAAAATCTCCAGGTGAATTGGGCGCCGACGTTGTTCTGGGTTCTGCCCAACGTTTTGGTGTGCCTATGGCATTTGGTGGTCCACACTCAGCGTTTTTCGCCACTCGCGATGATTACAAACGTTCTATGCCAGGCCGTATTATCGGTGTGTCGAAAGACCGTCGTGGTAACCAAGCGCTGCGTATGGCAATGCAAACTCGCGAACAACATATTCGCCGTGAAAAAGCCAACTCAAACATTTGTACTGCACAGGTATTGCTGGCCAATATGGCATCGTTCTACTGCGTATTCCACGGACCTGATGGTCTGAAGAATATCGCTGAACGCATTCACCGTTCTGCAGACGTGTTTGCCGCTGGTTTACAAGCGAAAGGCGTCGCACTGAAGCACACAACTTGGTTTGATACTGTCACTTTCACCCTGAGCAACCGTGCTGATGTCGTCGCTCGCGCAGAAGCTGCAGGCGTGAACTTCCGTACTGATTTAGCTGACACCTTAAGTGTAAGCTTCAGCGAAGCAACTTCGGCTGCTGATATCGCCGAATTGTTTGATATCGTTTTCGGTGCTGGTCATGGTTTGGATGTTGCGCAATTAGATGCCGCTATTGTTGCGAACGGCTCAACGTCAATTCCTGCGGATTTAGTGCGTACTTCTAAGTACTTAACACACCCAGTATTTAATCAGTATCACAGCGAAACTGAGATGCTGCGTTATATCAAAAAATTAGAAAACAAAGACTTAGCGCTCAATCATGCGATGATTTCGTTAGGTTCTTGTACCATGAAGTTAAACGCAACAGCTGAGATGATTCCGGTTACTTGGCCAGAATTTGCGTCACTGCACCCATTCGTGCCAAAAAACCAAGCGGAAGGTTACTACCAAATGATCGGCGAACTGGCCGACTGGTTAGTAAACATCACTGGTTATGACCAAATGTCGATGCAGCCAAACTCAGGTGCGCAAGGTGAATACGCGGGCATGATTGCTATCCGTAAATACCACGAAAGCCGTGGTGATTCACACCGTAATATCTGTTTGATCCCAGTGTCTGCACACGGTACTAACCCAGCAACTGCGGCTATGGCCAGTTTCGAAGTGGTGTTGGTTGACTGTGATAAATCAGGCAACATCGATATGGCTGATTTAAAAGCCAAAGCTGAAGCTGTGTCTGACCGTTTAGCGGCAATCATGGTGACTTACCCGTCAACGCACGGTGTATTTGAAGAATCAATTCGCGAATTATGTGACATCGTCCACGCTCATGGCGGCCAAGTCTATATGGACGGCGCGAACATGAATGCGCAAGTTGGTGTGACCTCACCAGGTTTCATCGGTGCTGACGTTTCGCACTTAAACTTGCACAAAACTTTCTGTATCCCACACGGTGGTGGCGGCCCAGGTATGGGTCCAATCGGTGTGAAAAAACAATTAGCAGCGTTCCTGCCTAACCATGCAGTGGTGAAAATTGCCGACACTGGCGCGAACAACGGCGCAGTTTCTGCAGCACCATTTGGTAGCGCAGGCATCCTGCCAATCAGCTGGATGTACATCAAAATGATGGGTGGCGATGGCTTACGTCAAGCCACTGAATATGCGATCTTAAACGCGAACTATATGGCCGCAAAATTAGATCCGATGTTCCCAGTGCTGTACAAAGGTACCAATGGCCGTGTGGCGCACGAATGTATTATCGATATGCGTCCACTGAAAGAAAAAACTGGTGTGACTGAGATGGATATTGCTAAGCGTTTGATGGATTACGGTTTCCACGCGCCAACTATGTCATTCCCAGTTGCTGGTACTTTGATGATTGAACCAACTGAATCAGAGTCAAAAGTTGAGATGGATAAATTCATCGAAGCGATGACCTCTATTCGTGCTGAAATTGCTAAAGTGGAAGCGGGTGAGTGGACAGCGGATAACAGCCCACTGCACTTTGCACCGCATACTATGGCTGACATCTTTGATGCGAACTGGGACCGCGTGTATGACCGTCAATACGCCGCATTCCCTGCGCAATACGTTGCTGACAGCAAGTTCTGGCCTACTGTGACGCGCATTGATGACGTTTACGGCGACCGTAACCTGATGTGTGCTTGCCCAAGCCCAGAAGATTACCGCGAGTAATATTGTCGAGTTTAGCCTTCGCCAGATTTTTGCGAAGGCTAGCGATGAGTTACCTAGGCTTAAAATAAAAACGAACCGTCTCGGTTCGTTTTTTTTTGCTTGTGTAGAGATTAGCAAGCTACTTAGGATTTGTGCAGCAAATGTCCATTTCATACTTGCTGAGCAAAGCTCCCAACAGTAAAAACGGTGCTAATGTTTGTTTATTTGCTGATAAAATGTGAATAATTTTAATAAATATCTTTGAGTGAATTGCGGGGAAACTGTATCATTTCCCCATTTTAACTAATGGCAGATTTATAATGAGAAAGTTTGTTGTGTTGACTTTGGTAGCATCCTTCGCCATGCAATCCAATGTAATTTTAGCTAGCGATAGTGAAACTATTGGTATTGTATCGCGATTGGTTATGAAGTTTGATGAACTCAAGCATTATGCTGCAGCATGTAAAGATAGTTCGGTGAACATCGCTGCAATTGAACAAAAAGTTAACCAACAAATACTCAATAAAACCGGTATGACCTTTAATGAGCTGCATCAGCAAATGCTCGATGATTCTGCAGATTTCGAAATGGTCATCCAAGATTTGAAAGCGCAGCCTTGCCCAGAAGGATTTAGTAGTAGTGATTTACAAATGGCCGAAAGCTCATTGCAAACCACTCTAGAAAGATTGACGGAAGCAGAGGTTTTATCTTCTGTGCAGCAATCGCAAGAAGAACCCGAGCAAGCCGTGAAGGTTTCAGAAACAAAAGCGCAAGATCAAGCTTATCAACACGCAAATTCTGTGGTGCTTGGCCAGTTGATTGCCTATGAGCAAATTCCAGCGCGGTACCGCAATACATTCGTTCCTGAAAGCGCCAAGGCGCGTTATGTCTACTATTTGGAAAAAGGCTGGAAAGGCATAGCTCCGCGTTATGCGATTGCCGCCGAATATGCATTCGGCACAAATTCATCGATACCTTCTGACGAAATGCTAAACACTAAGTTTCTGTTTTACGTGAATAAAGATAACGTTATCACTGAAGTAGTTCCGGTTAAAGACGCCAAGAAACTGCTAAAGCGGCTCGGTGAGCCGCATTGGTACTGGGCTGGCGGTGACTTAATTCGCAACAAAAAATAGCAGTAAAAAAGCGGACTTTTAGTCCGCTTTTTAGTCCTACTATGAGTTGGTTACTCAGATATCATCACTGTGGGTTAAAAACGGGTACCAACCATAAAGTTGAATTGGCTGTCACTATTAGTCACGTTATTCAAACGGTAGCGTGAAGAAACGAATTCAAGATGAAAATCCAACCAATCAAGCACTTCATAGCGAAGAGCGATGTTTGCGCCAACCTGACGCCCTTTAAAGGCGTATTTGTTCTGCAATCTGATAACTTCAAAATCAACCTGTTTTTCCACATTTACCGTGTTGTCGATATCGTGGACGATGGTAAAAGGACCACCATAAACTAACCAGTCATCAGCTAAACGGTAACCACCAACCCATCCAATATCGAGAGAGGAAGTAGATTGGTGCCATAATCTAGAATTGAAGCCGTTGTTAACGTCACCAAGTTCTTCAGGTGTACTTTCCTCGTCTTTATCGCGGCTATAACCGATCACTAACGCTTGCGAGAAATTGCCGGCTTTAGCTTGGTCACTATAATCGCCGTAAAATTGCCACGTCGCGCCAATGCGGTTTAGTTGGGTGTTGTAGTTAAATGCTACTCCACTTGCCACGGTTAGATCGCCACGGATAAAGGTTGATTCGTCCACTCGGCAATATAATGTACCTTCGCATTGAAAGTCTGGGCTGCCCTCTTGAGTCGTTGGCAGTATGACTTTATGCATGTTGGCATAGCCGGCTTGTCCAGCAACTTTCAATGGCTCAGAAGCGACTTCAGGGGTAATAAAACGCTGTAGGCTATAGGAACTTGCTGGTTTTCTTGGAACGCTTCCGCAGCCTACCAATATTGCAGACGACATCACTATTACTGAAAGTTTTAACGCAAAATTTAGTCGCACATTCACATCCATTTGTTATTGATATTTCTAGAGTTGAAACAAAATAAATCAACAACATTTACAATTCAACCGAATTTCGGTTTTTCCGAGGTTTCTGTGGTTTTTTTGTTCTGTCCGATGATTCGTTCTCACTCTAAGGAACTATGCATTCGCCATTTGTTCCTTCATTAAACCGCCAACATCCGAAGCTAATGATGTTAATTACATTGCTGGACATTGCTCGGTTAGTTATAGTCGGCGAAAGGGAGAATTTATGAAACTAAACCTAAAAGCTTTAATTTGTTCGCTACTTATACCTGCATCCACATGCGTTGCTGCCTCTTCCGATCCGCAATTGCAATTTTTTAATCAAATCAAAGCCTATTGTGGAAAAGCCTTTTTAGGCACTGTGGTCAAAGGCAATGCCAGCGACGATGCGATGCGCGGAAAAACTTTAGTGATGCATGTGCGTGAATGTAGTGATACCGAACTGAAAATCCCGTTTCACATTGGTGACGATCGTTCACGGACTTGGATCATCAGTAAAACCGCTGATGGGTTGCAGTTAAAGCATGATCACCGTCATCAAGATGGTAGTTCCGATAAAATTACAATGTACGGTGGCTCGACCCTAGCGAAAGGCAGTAATGATGCACAAGCTTTTCCGGCAGATCAGTACTCGAAGGATATGTTTATCGCAAATAGCATGTCTGCTTCAACCGGCAATACTTGGTCGATTGAACTTGTCCCAGGCAAAGTTTACCGATATGGCTTAAAACGCGAAGGTCGCGAGTTTGTAGTGGAGTTCGACCTAACCAAGTTTATTGCGACGCCACCCCCGCCTTGGGGTTTTGAATGATTTTTAAAAAAGTAATTGTCTAGTTATAACCGCACGCTTACGCTTGGAGGAATGGCCATTTTCGCGTTTATCGGGAGAATGCTATAGTTCTCGATACTAGATCAGGATTGTGTTGTTTCAGTTTTCACTAATCGTTGGTGCATTAAAGCATCCAGTGCCAAACATCGGAGCGTTTATGTTCGTTCAGGAAGACATCATCACCCGCAATAATGTAAATGTGCTGGGACGTGGCGAGCAGGTGCTGCTGATGGCGCATGGCTTTGGCTGCAATCAGCAGATGTGGCGTTTTCTGGTGCCATATTTAGAAGGTAACTTTAAAATTGTGTTGTTTGATTATGTCGGATCTGGTTCATCCGATCTTGGCGCGTATTCCAAACAAAAATATGCCGATTTAGCGGGTTATTCACAAGATATTGTCGATATCTGCCAAGCGTTAGATTTAAACAATGTGGTGCTAGTTGGTCATTCTGTTAGCAGTATTATTGGTTTACTTGCTGCGCAAAAAATACCTGAGCGTATTCACAGCCAAGTGATGGTGTGTCCATCTCCTTGTTTTTTAAATTTCCCACCAGAATATATGGGCGGATTTAATCGCGAGGATTTAGTTGAACTTATTGATCTAATGGATAAAAACTATATCGGCTGGGCTAACTATCTTGCGCCGTTAGTCACTGGAGAACTCGAGGGCAAAGTGTTTGCTACTGAATTAACCACAAGTTTTTGTACGACAAACCCGATAACAGCTAAAAATTTTGCGAAAGCGACATTTTTTTCTGACTATCGTCACTTGTTGCCATTAAATCAACATCCGGTGTTGCTGCTGCAAAGCGAAGTTGATGCCTTGGCGTCGCTATTTGTTGGTAATTACATGCTCGAGCATACGCCGCAGAGCAGGCTTGAAGTGGTCAGTGCAAGGGGACATTGTTTGCATATGAGTCATCCTGAGCAGATTTCGCTAATCATAAAGGATTTTCTGCGTATTCCTGTTGAAGCCGGTTCTCCAGATGCAGACTGATTTTTCGCTGGATGATTTTCCGGTGGGCTTAGTTGTCACCAACTTGCATTCAACCGAGGTGTTGCAGGCAAGTCCGTATTTTTATCGTTTATCACAGCAGCAACCACTAACGACCAGCAAACTTGGCCAATTTTTTACTCCAGCTTCAAAAATTTTACTGGAGAGCTTTGTGATGCCAATGTTGTTGCATCAAGGGCATTGTGATGAAATTCAATTAACTATCGATGCCGGATCTTCAGTGCGCATTCCGGTTCTTGCCAATGCCCGAGTTGTAAGTGGCGAACCTGCGATAGTGTATTGGGCTATCAGTCCATCCCAGCAACGTGACACTTTGTATCAACAACTGGTTGATTTGCGGAACGACTTAGAAATTCGCGCCGAAAAACTAGAAGTGCTGTCGCGAACCGATGAACTCACCGGATTATTAAATCGCCGAGCCTTTATCCAAAGCGCTGAAACATTAATTAAACAAGCGCAGCGCTCTGGCGTTGCCTATGCCTTTTTTATGCTGGATATAGATTTTTTTAAACAAATTAATGATCAGCATGGTCATGCTTTTGGCGATCAAGTACTCAAAGACATGGCGAAAATTTTGACGGAAAACACCAGAAGCAACGATATTGTTGCGAGGGTAGGTGGAGAAGAGTTTGCGTTAGTCACTTTTGACCAAGCTGAACATTCTGCCAATTTTCTTGCGGAAAAGTTACTTTCGGCAATTCGTCAGCAACCAATCCAAGGGATCATGGTAACCGCGAGTATAGGTTGTGCCATTGCTAGTCATGCGCCGTTCGAGCAACTCTACAAAGACGCCGATGCATTACTTTATCAAGCTAAACATCAAGGCCGTAATCGAGCACTCTGTCGTCTATTTGACGGCTCTTGACCGAAGACTTTCGCTAACTGCTTCATTCGCTAACTGCAGCTGCGCGTTGAACGTAATTTCATTTTTTTGTTAGTTAGCCCAAAAAATTTTAGCTTCTGCGTGTTATTTAATCGGAGTCGACAGCACAGTTGAATCAGAATCAAGCAAAAGACTTGAGCTGCGAATATGTTAGACGGTTTGATTTTTCCTATTTCTTAAACTTTGCAATGTCGGGGATGGATCCCATACAACCAAATATTTCGTGATGTCCAACAATGTGTTAAATCAAGAAAGTTCTCAATCCTTTGTTTTAATGCCACATCTAAAGAACTTTTCGACTTGTGGGTTAGCGCACCGAACCATTGTCATCTAGCACAGATAATATCCTCGGCAGCAGGGCAATTTGGCGACCGGCGTTTCGTTTTGGTGAAAGCCTAAGCTATCGCCAACTGTGAAAAAACATCAGCCCCGTGATATTAAAACTACGCACTATCAGCAATGTAGGTAAGAAATGAGCAAACAACGTGCAACTTCGACTATCAGCTCAATCCTTTCGCCGGAACGTGTTTCCAGTGTTCGGCCCTCGGAATTAACCAAGCTGCCGCTGCGAGCCGGGTATAACAGCATTGTGCCGGACATTGAGAAATGGCGGCAGTTTGATCATGATTTGAATAACAAGCGAAAGCTGCGCAACTCTGAGCGTGGTCAAATGTGGCAATCTCACCTGTTAAAGCAATGGCAGTTGGTGTTAGATAAGTTGCATCTGAGCTCGGCATGACGCTAATAACTATTACTTTGGTTTTTTTCGCCTCGCTGTAAATTGTGGCATCAATTTAACAGCAGCATTACTGGCGGATTTGCTGCCGTTGCGCTTTCACTTAACCAATAGTTTCAGCAATCTTCAAGTTAAGTGTTTGTCAGCGTTGAGCGAATTGCAGATGTTCAGATCAGGCGCTCTTGAATAAACGAATCTCTGCTTTGCTTTAATTTGCAGACATACGTTTTTTCGTGAACCTAATTCAGTGCTAAAAGCATCGGGTAAAACAAAGCCT
>JAFLDV010000049.1 GCA_017302255.1 Gammaproteobacteria bacterium
CGGATGTGGGAATCACAAGGCACTATCGTTAACCGTTTAATCCGAGTTCGTTACGGTGATTTGTTGTTGCCAAAACATTTACCAGCCGGCGGTTATACCGAATATCCACTTGAAGAAGTGAACTACTTACGTAAGTTAGTCCATATGGACTATGAAACAGAATCATTAGCAAAACCGGAAGATCGCGACGAACGTCGTCGTCGGATGGCGTCGATTAAACGTGCCGTGCGCAAGCACCAAGTCGCACTGAAATCAGGCGAAAAAGCAGCTGAGAAAGCAGAAAGTAAACCGCAAGCGAAAAAAGAAACTCGCAAGCCTGGCGCTAGACCGTTTAAAGGTAAAACCAAAACTCGGATTTAACCGCTGGATACTTCTGCTCAAGTCGTTGATTAAATGACACATGTAAGTGCAGAAAGATTCTGAGAAAATGGCCGCAATTGCGGCCATTTTGCTATCTGTGACGGTAGTTTTGAGCGAAGTTAGTAGTAAATATCACTACTCTGATGGATTTGTGGTTCATCCAGTAATTCATCAAAACTGACGGCAAAGTTTTTTGCCGGATCTTCGGGAGTGCTTAAATACACTGCACGATCTTGGGCATCAATCCAGCGGACCACGCCAACTCCTTGCTCACTGTGGCAGAGCATGCCTAATTTCAGTGCTTTTGCATCCATCAGTGACTCCTATTTTCGATTGAATGAGGTTATAACTTAGCCAACAATTGCCTAGTTCGCTGCAAGTTTTTTCGCACTTATCACTAAGCGCTTCATATCGCGAGAAATTATTTTGGTTGAAAAATCTTATTAACAGCTAAAGATAAATTGAATGTTTTCGGTTAAATGCATTATTTATCAATTACATAAATAATTCGGCGGTGGAGGTTAAACCGTGAAACAGCAACTCGGAGCTTTTCAGTATGCGCTTGGTCTTGACCTAATTTCAGGTATTAATCTGCAACAAATTACTTTAAAATGTGCAACAACAAATGGACTTTCCACAACACCTTGATAGGTAATCACGAGTACACTTTATGCGTTTTATAAAATTCCTCACTTTAACTTTAAGCATTTGCTTGCCATTGTTTGGTCAAGCCGCTGAGCAAGCGGCCGATATCACCGCGTTATTAGCCAAAAATCCAACTTTCGCGGATGTAAAAATCTCGCCAGATGGTAAATATTTGGCGGTTATTGTCTTTGAAGAAGATAAACGGCAATTGCTCTGTCTTGATCGAGCAAGCTTAAAGTCTGTGGGTGGTGTTCGGTTGGTCGGCAAAGATGAAGTCGGCGAGTATTTCTGGGCAAATCACGAACGTATCGTGATGAAAGTCAATACGCGTGAGCCTTGGGAAAAAGAGCCAAAATTCTATGGCGAACTTTTTGGTATTAACTGTGACGGCTCACAACGTAAGTTATTGTTTGGCTATCGTAAAGGCGATGGTCCAACTTCAATCCTCAGTTCAAACCGTCGTGCGTGGGCCGATATTATTCACCGTTTACCAAGTGAACCGAACCAGATCTTAATCACCTCAACGAATTGGACCGACAGCGGTAGCGCCAAAGCTGATATATTCAAGTTAGATATCTACAACGGTAAATTGACCAGAACAGGCAAAGCACCGATGGGTTACTCTGACATTTTGGCCGACAATAAAGGGGTGCCGAGAGTTGCGGTCGGTCTAGATGACAAGAGTGAAAAGCATGTATTTTTAGCAACAGCTGACGGAGAGTGGGTCGAAAATGAGGCCTTAAATGACGTCAATCAATTCTCCGCGATCCGGATGTTGCCTGATCAATCAGGCTTCTATTTTTCAGGCCGGATGAATCGCGATTTCACAGGATTGTACCAATACTTTTTTGCTGATCAGCGTATTACCAAGTTATATGAATCAGACAAAATCGATATTACAGCGCCGTTATTTAGCACCGACGGTGAGAGTATTTACGCTGCACGAATTGATGATGGGTATCCTTCGTATTTATTGCTGAATAAACAATCCCCTGATGCCAAAGTGTTTCGTGGACTGATCGAAAAATTTAAAGGTGCCGATGTAATTTTGACCAGCCAAACCACTGATGGTCTGCAACGAATTGTGCGGGTTACCGCGGATCAACTTCCACCGATTTATTTTATCCATGACAACAGCACCGGTAAAACCACCCGACTGTTGGATAGTTACCCCGATTTGCATGGTGTTAAATTTTTCCAGATGCAAGCCTTTGAGTTTGAGAGTTTTGATAAGACCCTTGTCCGTGGTTATGCAACTTTAGGCGCACCAGCTAATAGCGCTAATCCGACAGTTGTATTACTGCATGGTGGCCCTTATGGCGTTCGCGACTATTGGGGTTACAACTCGGAAGTGCAGATGTTGGCCTTAGCTGGTTTTAACGTGGTACAGATTAACTTCCGTGCATCTGACGGATATGGTGCGAGCTTTGATAATGCAGCTGACTATCATTGGGGTGACCATGTTCAACAAGATATCATCGCCGGCACCCGTTGGGCTATTAGTCAGGGCGTCGCGAAAGCGGGCAATATCTGTATTATGGGCGGTTCCTTCGGCGCCTATTCAGCATTGCAATCGGCTGCATTGGCACCTGATTTATTTAGCTGTGCAATAGGTGTTGCCGGCGTCTATGACTTAACCCTATTAGCCAAAAAAGGTGATATTACTCGAGTCACTTATGGCGAAGCCTATCTAGATAACGTGATTGGTAATGATGAAGCACAATTAAAACGTTTCTCACCGGTCTATCAGGCAGGTCAAATCAAGGCGAATGTTTTACTTATCCATGGTGAAAAAGATAAACGAGCACCGTTTATCCATGCCGAATTAATGCAAGAAGCCTTGGAAGATGCTGGCAAGCAAGTGAAGTTGTCAGAATATGACGATGAAGCACATGGTTTTTATGCCGAAGAAAACCAAATCCGCTACTACAAAGAAGTTGTGCAGTATCTAAACACACAATTAAAACGCTGATCTTTATCGACTAGATCAGCATATCGATGGGGGCAGAGTTATTGATTTTTTAACGAATCAACGACTCTGCCCCTTTCTGCTTCTGCGAATGCTGCAATTTTGTTCCTTTTTCCTCTATTTTATCTGGATTGATAAGATAACGAAATGTTAAAATATCGTTGTGTTTTGTCTGGTTTGGTTATGTTAATGACGTTTTAGGTCATTCTTAAGCATACGGATTGGACACAAGGACATTCATATCAATTAGATAACTAGGAAATTTTGATGAACAAGTGGTTTGGGTCAGCAGTATTGACCGCAGGGATGAGCTTTTTAGTGGGTTGTGGTGGCGGTGGTAGTGATGCCAATGGAACCTCGGGAAGCGGCAAACAAAAACTGGTTTTCGATGCAGTGACTAGAGTCGCTGGCTGTGTAAATAAATCAAAACCTTTGGCTGGTGTGCAGTTTATTGCCCACAGTGCCGACGGTAAAGCTATCAAGACTTTTACCACGGATGCCAATGGCCATATCGAAGCGGATTGGCCAGAGAATGCTCGGCATG
The DNA here is from genome assembly GCA_017302255.1 of Gammaproteobacteria bacterium. Classification (GTDB taxonomy): domain Bacteria; phylum Pseudomonadota; class Gammaproteobacteria; order Enterobacterales; family Alteromonadaceae; genus Pararheinheimera. The sequence continues at coordinate 3,519 of JAFLDV010000049.1, forward strand.
CTAGTGCTATTTATAAAAATGCCAAGGGTGTTTATACAGTCAATTCGACAATCGAAGTGACGACCACAGATTTTGGTAAAAATTACTTCGGTGAAGATTCAACCCCAGGCGAATGCAGCTGCACAACCTTGAGTATCGACTGGAGTGATATCAAAGCAGCAATGCCAGAGTATCGACTGTCGGTAAGTGGTGAATTTCAAAATAATTTGAATACGACAGTCGGGGTTAACTCTTATCGAGTATGCCCAAATAATGATGGTCAATATGGTAAGTTGCAGACGATGCTGATCCCGAATAATGCCGGGCAGTCCTATGCGATGGAAACAGACATCAGCAGTTTGCTGAGTAATCCAAACGTGAAACTTACATTCAGTCAGTTTCAAAATGCTGGCCGCCCGATTACTGTCGTTAGTAATGTTATGAAACAAAACGTTCGGACCTATACACCAAGTCAGCAGGGCCGGGCCTTTGTGTCTTACTATCCATATACTGAATCGACGCCAGTTCGAGTGTTTGAACGTAATGATGTGAAATCTACAGCATCGCTCTCGTCTAACAACCCTGGTAACGGCTATTCAAATATTGTCACTCGTCGGGTCGCAGTGGATAAAAATGCGAATACTGTACAAATTAATCTGCCAACCAATCATTCAACTGTTGCACAGTCAATCCAAACATCAATCATTAATGCAACCGACACTGGCGGCATAAATTACGATTTTTCGTATATGACTGATTATGCTGAAGCAAGTTATGCGTTGACCTCCGCTAAAGTTGAGATTTTTTTCTCTGGTCCAATGAAGGCACAGATCCCAACTTTTGAGTGGCCTGCCGATTTGATGGCTGCAATGCAAAGTGACACTGCTGATTTTGAACTTGAAGTCTATTTCATGGGATATGGCCAAAACACCGACCTGAAAGCGTTCAGACAAAGACTTGCAGATAAAAGTCGAAACCTAGCTCTTGAAGCGCAAGATCCAGCCTTGTTGGATTACCGCTTTTTCAGTATCTACTTCGGCGAAAATAAGCTGTTGTAACTCAACAATAGCTGCTTACTTTTTGAGTAAGCAGCTTTCAATTTATTGAAGTCAAATGCTCTGATAAATCAGTTTAAGACCAGTGATAAGCAGTAGAAGTTGAACTGAGTATTGGAAGAAACTTTCTTGCATAAATCCGCGGATATAAACACCACACCATGTGCCTAGCCAACAAAGAGGGCTTAGCAACAGCGCGGTGATGACGGTGTCTAAACCTAATAAGTCACTTTGCACAAAAACTGGCACTTTGCTCCAGTTCAGCAGGGTAAAGAACAGTGCACTACTGGCGATAAACGTACTTGACGGGATCCGTTTCAACGTTAAATACATGGTGATTGGCGGACCGCCAGCATGCAATAACGTTGAACTGACACCTGCCAAGGTTGCAAGGCCGTGACTCACCCAATTCGGCACTCTAGCTGTTTGTAACAGTTGATTATTTGCCAATAGCAGTTGGCTTAATGATCTAGCGGCAAACAAACTTGCCATCAAGCCAATGCCAAATCGCAGCGCATCATTATTCATATGCCCAAGCAATAGGGCGCCTAACAACACGCCGAGCAGTGCACCTGGCCACAACGGCTTTAGCAAATCCCAATTCCACTGTTGCCAATAACGCTTAATGGTAAAGACATCCGTGATCATCAACAACGGCAGCAATAGTGCTAATGCTTCTTTGGGTGGAAATTGCAGTAATAACAATGGGGTCGCCAGTACACCCAAGCCGCCGGCAAATCCAGCTTTGGAGATGCCGACTAATAAGATCACAAACGCCAGTAACCAAATTTGTTGTTGGGCAATAATTTGCAGCAGTGGCTCAAACATCAGTTAGCGATCGACTTGCTGAAATTCATGTTCCGCATGCGCCAATTGTACTTGTAATCTGCCGATTTCAGCCGCGTAATCTTGCATTTCCGCGCGAATGCGATCAGTGCGGTACAATAAATTTGCACGGTTACTGGCATTATTTTCGGCGGCAATTTGTTGATTAGTGCGATATAACTCATCGTCTAAATTTTTGATTCGATATTCTAAGTTATTGATATCTGTAACGATGTCATCGACCACTTTCTTCGCTTTATACCAACGGATCCCCACTTGGTAGCCTTGGCGAAATGCGGGCTCGAGATTGCCAGTACAAGCGGTGTTGTATTCGGCGCCGCTGCGGCCGTGGGCTTCACCATGCGGATAGTCACAGTAACTCACCAAGCCTTGTGAATGGCCTTGGTTATAGGCTTTAAAATCTGGTTGAACGCCGTATTCGGCACATTCTTTTTGGTATGTGCGAAATTGAGTCGCTAATACACCACGCTGGCCATCGTTAACCCCAAGGCTATACCAATCACCAATCATACATTCATCTTTACTGATGCTGGCGCAGCCGCTAAGCAAGACTACTGCGCATATAGCAATTTTTTTCACAAAGTTCGCTCCAAAATGCAAAGTTTTCTCATGGTAATCAGCAAACTAACAATTGCCAAGCTTTTTGCTGTAATCATAAACACTTAGAGATGCAGGCTGCTGTGCTAAGTGTCGATGAGAATGCTTTGTGGCTTTATGGCAAATTACACTGTGCCCATGCTTCAACAGCGGGAGCGACACTATCAAACTGTGCTTTGCCTTCGGCAAAAGAACCAAGTCCGCCTTGACGGGCAAGTAAACCGACCATTCCGGCACTTTCGAAGATAAATGGATAAGCACCATAGGCTCCGGGGCTTGAGTAGTAGCGGATATTGCTGCAATTAAAACTGCTAGCAGAGCACTCTAGCCATAGACCAAAGCCATAGTGCCAATCTTGGTTAAGCGCCGCTCGAGCAGGCGAATAACCGATAGTTGCGTTTTGCAGTTGGTCACTCATTGCCTGTAATTTGAGTGAGTTACTTAGCAAGTTGCCACGCTGGTAACTTCGCAGAAACTCCAAATAATCGTCGCTTTGCCAATGCATACCGCCCGCCAAACGTGGATTGGTTGCTGATGGCAAATCGTAACGACTATGGCTAAACAGATTGGTCTGCAATTTAAATTTACTAAACACATCAGCCCAATCACGGCTACCGCTGGCTTTAATCGCCATCAAACCGGCGACTTGCATATGGGTGCTGGCGTAATAGAATTCTTTTCCAGGTATTTTGCCGTTGTTTTGATTTATTTCGGCAATTTTATCCACACACTGCGCAAAGTCAGCGTTGGCTAAATTGACACAAACTGGCTCTTCGGTGAGACCCGAGGTAAAACTTAATAAATGTCGCAGCTGGATTTGCGATCTTGGATCTGAGCTCGCACTAGGCCAGCTACTAATGTATTGCTGCGGGTTATCACTGAGTTGCAACACTCCTGCATCAACCAGCTGTAAAATTATTGCAGCGCTCACCCATTTTGAGGTGGATGCCGATTCAAACTCCGTTTGCGCATTCACACTGCCGCGCGAGTAATAAAAGCGGCTGCCATCGCGATGCAACAAACTCAGAGAAAAATCAACACTACTGCTAAGCACACTCAGTTGCCGAGTCAGTTCATTTGACAATGTTGCCTGTGAGCAACTTGGTGCTGTCGGTGGCTCGCTAATCGGTGAATCGCTAATCGGTGGTTCGCTGGAGCCGCAACCCTGCAACAATCCAGCAAAAACTAACGCCAGACAGGATGGAATTGCCAATAAGGGCGCCTTTGAAACCTTTGTGATAGCAAAATTAAACTTTGTTAAGCGGATCGACAGTTGCAGCATCATCAGGCTCCTTGTGTTGATATTGCGCTATCAGCTTACTGCGATTGCGCCTTCGTTGCAGCGCCGGCAAGCGTAAAGATGGCGTAAAGATGGCATAAACATCGCAAAGCTCATTCCGGTACAGATGTAGTTTTAGGGGGCTCCGCGATGAAGCAGACGCCACAATGGGGTATACTGAGTTTTTATCTGAACTGGAGTTCGAAGTGCTGGAACTATCGCCATTTTTACAACATCTACAGAGTACTTTTTCCCAAGGCGAATTGCAGCGATTGGTTTTATCCCGCCACGAAGGTGACGATAAAGAATTGCAACGAGTAATTTTTCGGCCGGTGTTACTCAAGGGCCAAACCGTTTTAAGTGCATTGTATGAAAGAAAGACCTTTGATATTACTAAAAATTTTGAGATTTCCGAAGCTGTTGAGTATCTAACTACAAAGCTTGGCACTGAATTTAAATCTGCCTTATTACAAACACAAGGTGAGGAGTGGCAGATTTCGTTCAGTAAGAAAAACAAACTGCTGCAAAATCGTACCAAGCTGAAAAACGCAGCGCCTGTCGCGCCAGCTACTGCCCATAATCGTGAAAAACGTCGGTTTGTTGAACAAAGTCGAGCCTACCTGCAAGCACTTGGCATCACTGACGCCAGCGGCCAAGTTGTGCCAGCAATGTCGCGAAAATGGAAGCAAATTAATAAGTTTGTCGAGATTTTGGCAAAGGCCATTCGCGAAACTGGCTTGCAAGAGCGGCAAGAGGTCCATGTTGCTGATTTTGGTTCCGGCAAAGCCTATTTAACATTCGCAGTGCATGACTATTTGCAACAGCTTGGTATTTCTGCCCAAGTTACCGGCGTGGAGCTTCGGCCAGCTTTGGTTGATTTATGTAATGAAACTGCAGCGAAACTGGCGTTAACTGGACTTAATTTTGAGCAAGGTGATGTGCAACACTTTCAAGCTCGTGGTGTTAACGTGATGATTGCTTTGCATGCCTGTGATACAGCAACTGATTACGCTATTCATATGGGGATCCGCACTGGCGCCGAAATCATTATGTGTTCGCCGTGCTGTCACAAACAAATTCGGCCACAATTACAAAGCCCTGCAGTGTTGTCGCCGCTGCTGCAGCATGGTATTCATTTGGGCCAAGAGGCGGAAATGCTCACAGATGGCATCCGCGCTTTGTTGCTTGAAGCTCATGGTTATGATACGCAAGTCTTTGAATTTATTTCGCTTGAGCATACGAGTAAGAATAAAATGATCCTTGCGCAAAAGCGGAGTAAAGCAAAAGATAACCGCGTTGTGCTTGAACAAATTCAGGCACTCAAGGCGTTTTACGGTATTACTGATCATTGTTTAGAACAATTGTTAGCTGAGTCTTTGCCAAGCAATATCTAACAGGCTTACCGCTTAACAACCATGAAGGATCTGGAATGAGTTTGTTTTCTGTCGACTTTAAAGTGCGTGATTATGAGTTAGATATGCAGGGTATTGTAAATAATTCTGTGTATTTCAATTATTTAGAACATGCCCGTCATGAATTTCTCTTAGCAAAAGGCGTCGATTTCGCCGCTTTAGCTCGCGACAAAGTGAATTTAGTGGTGGTGCGCTCGGAGATGGATTACAAGGCATCATTAACTAGTGGTGATAACTTTCAAGTGACAGTGCAATTTGAGCAAATTTCCAAATTGAAATTTGGTTTTCGCCAGCAAGTCATTCGAAGCGCTGATCAAAAATTAATGTTGGATGCCTTAGTGATTGGCGCAGCCATCAATGCGCAAGGTAGGCCTTTTGTGCCAGATCTTTTAGCGCTGTTAGGGCAATAATGTTGCGACGCTGCTGGAGTACTCAAAGCTTTGCCAAGCGGCTCCAGCAAGCGCGTTTGCTGCTGTCGGTATTGTCACTTTTGCTAATACTAGTGTCATTTCAACCGGTTAAAGCCACAGAAACCTTGCTAATACAGAAGCCTAGTTCTCATGTGTATGTGATTTGCACCGAAGATCTGCAGTACTACCCGCATTATGATTTCACCAAACGAAATCAAGTGAGTTATGCCGCAAGCTTATTTCAACTGTTCAGCAGCGAAACTGGCATTCGGTTGAAGGTTCGCGCAATGCCAATTAAGCGGCTGGATCTAGCGAAAGGTTGTGATGTCAGATATCCGGATAATCCGCTGTGGTATCAGGGACGAGACTCCGAGCGGCCTCAGCATTTTAGTCATGCACTTACACAAATATTAGGGACGACTTTAGTTAAAGCTGAACGTGCCGAAATAAAACCCGAGGAACTACAAGCGATTAGCGTGCCGCGAGGTTTTACCCCGCATCATTTAATGCAGCTACAACAGCAATACAATTTTGATTTTATTGAAACCAATGATGCATCAGCCGCGTTACTGATGGTGATTAAAGGTCGTGTGGATGGTGCAGATGTTGAGTGGAATGTGGCACAAGCACTGCTTGATAAAATAGATCCCAAAGCCGAAATTGCAGTTGCGAAGCATCTGCCGATTTCACTGGTCGGTTTTCACCTTTCAAGCTCGAATTCGCCGGAATTTATTGCGCAGTTTGATCAATTTCTACAACGTGAGCATGAAGCTGTCACGCAACTAAAACAGCAGTTCCAGCTGCGTGAACAACTATCCGACTTAACGACCGTCAAGCATGCGACCGATGCCGCCGAGCACTGATCCTTCGCCTTGACTGCTGCCACCCATGGATGGTGCATGTTGAATAATTCGATCGGCAAGACGGCTAAATGGTAAGCTTTGGATCCAGACTTTGCCATGACCGCGCACTGTTGCTAAGAACAAGCCTTCGCCACCAAAGAACATGGACTTAAGGCCACGGCTCATTTCGATATCAAAATCGATGCCCGCCGTCATAGCGACTAAACAACCGGTATCAAGGCGCAAGGTTTCACCGCGTAATTCACGTTCAATCACAGTGCCACCAGCGTGTACGAAGGCCATGCCATCGCCTTTAAGTCGTTCGAGAATAAATCCTTCACCACCAAAAAAGCCCGCGCCGAGTTTTCGATTAAAGGCGATATCGACTTTAGTGCCTTTCGCAGCGCATAAAAACGCATCTTTTTGACAGATAATTTCGCCACCAAGTTGGGATAAATCCATCGGGATAATTGAGCCTGGGAAAGGGGAGGCAAAGGTAACCTGACTTTTGCCACTGCCAGTATTGGTAAAGTGCGTCATAAAAATGGATTCACCGGTCAGCATACGTTTGCCCGCGCCAAGCAATTTCCCCATCAAGCCTTGGTTTGGTTCTGAGCCATCGCCCATTTTGGTGTCAAAACGAATATCCTGTTCCATATAGTTCATAGCACCGGCTTCGGCGATCACGGTTTCACCCGGATCAAGCTCGATTTCCACCATTTGCATGCTATTACCAATAATTTTGTAATCAATTTGATGACTTTGCATAACGTGTCCTTGTGACGGCAACTAGATTCAGCACTTAATATGCGGCAATTTGGTGGAAATCTAAATTGTTTAGTTGGGATTAATTGTTAAAAATTATGTCGGGTTTTTCGCAGCCACAGCCGAGCGTGTTAAGTATGAGGCTTTTCAGGCTATCACTTTGGTGCAGATAATTTTTGGATTTGTTGCATAGAGCGAATTTTTCACTGGGGCTATGATTCAATAATTGAGCTCGTCAGAATGCCGTAAGTGGGATACACAAGCAGTGCCGTCCACAGCAGTTCAGCTACAGCAAACAGCTGTGGCTGAACTGCTCACTGAGTGACCACTCAGTCCGACTAAGTGCTTTAAACAACTTGCTCCACGAGTTCTTGAATGACATGTTGATCCGGTTGGCATACTAGTTCATGAGCAGCAGCTGTGCGGCCAGTTGATGTGGCTAAGCGTTGTCCGTTCGTATCTTGGGCAATCACAAATTCAGCGTGACAACTGTGACAAAAAACATGCTCGCCAATTGCTTGTTGGCGTTGTATCACCACTATCGGGCCACAGCCGGCGCAGTGTTGTAATGGGATACCATGGTCGCTATGCGACACAATATGGGCGAAGGCGCCTTGATTGCCTAGCTCAACAAAAATTTCTGACAATTCAGCGTCAAACTGAGCCCCGGATTGCTCCGCTATGATAGAAAGTGCTTTGGCAACGGCCATGCCAGCTCGATAGGGGCGGGTGCTGGTCATGGCATCAAAAGCATCGCAGATCCCAACGATTTTCGCTGCTAAGGGTATTTCTGTTGCAGTTAGTCCAAGCGGATAACCTTTACCATTGGGCATTTCATGGTGCGCACGCACTGCCGACTCCGCCAAATGCGCTAATGGATGTCCCTCTAACAGTCGCCAGCCGGCTTCCGGATGAGTTCGCATAATCTCGAACTCTTCCGCAGTTAGTCGATCCGGCTTGGTTAAGATTGCGTCTGGAACACCAATTTTCCCCAAATCATGTAAAAATGCCCCGACGGCAATTTTTTCAACCTCGTCGTCCGGAAGCGCTGCTGCTTTTGCTAAAATTCTGCTCATTTGCGACACACGCCAAAGATGACCGCCAGTATAGGGATCTCTAGCTTCGACAACCCATGCCATCACCAGCAAGCTATTCAACAGCCCTTTTTTAAGATCCTCAACACTGTGTTCTGCGGTGTGTTTGTGCAAAAAATTCATTTTAAGATCCTGGGTATTTTGCTTAATTAACAATTAGTGATGGGATCTTTCGGCTGCCGTCGCCATTTGTTCTAGTGCTTGAATAACTTTTGCGCCAGCTTGTTCTAGGCCTTGTACTGCTTTAAAAACGCCTTGTCGATCACCTGATGCATGACACGTTAAAACCTCGTCAACGTATTTATGTAGCGCCAAATGTGGTTCATTCATCTCTTTATATCCATGCAAATGGCAATTGTTCTTTCCTTCGCCTTGATAATACCACTGGCCTAAACGACAAGTTGTATGGTTCGCGAAATCCGCGGCTGTTTCACTTGAAAGGCCAAACAACACTTTATAGACACGCAATTTGAATAATAGATGATCGACTTTTGCAACCTCACAGAATGCTCTTAATGCATTAGCGTGGCTGTTATCACCAGCCGCATTCGCTTGTGTCACAATTTCACTAATTGCCGAAGCGGCTACGGCCCCATCTTTACTAAATTCGGTCGCCTGTTCGGCAAAACTGATGATTTCCAATCGACTGCTGCTGCTATCTGCACGCATTTGCGAAACTAAATTTGAAATGTCCACGGTTGCACTACTGGTTCTTTTCGCCAGATTTCGGACTTCGTCGGCGACAACAGCAAAACCACGTCCTTGCTCGCCGGCCCGCGCCGCCTCAATGGCTGCGTTGAGAGCCAGCAGATTGGTTTGATCGGCGACTTCACGAATTAATTGCACAATACTGCTAATCTGTTGTGCTCGTTTATCGAGTTCACCAACTTTTAAAGAAGCAGTTTGTGAATCGAGCGCCATTTTGCCTAAATGACCAGCGATAGTGTTGACACTAGTACTGCATTGCCCTGAATTTTCTTGCATGGATGCCGCACGTTGTTGTTCCGAACGCATTTTTTCGGCAAAGCCACTGAGACTACTCTGGACCTCGAGCATCGAGTTCCCCATGTTCTGCAACTGATGGACCAGTGATAACTGATAATCTTTTTCTTGTTGAACTAATGACAGTTCAAGTTTTAATTGAGCAATTTCAGCCTGCAGGGCTTCCGCCCGGGTTTGTTGCTGTTGATGATCGATTTCAAGTTTAGAGATTTTCGACAGCAATTCTGTCGGTTGTTTGGCACGAAAAAACATAATGGATCCTATTACCTAGTTACCAATAAATTGGGTTATAGACCGAGAACAGACCGCAATAGAGAATTAACTGGTCTGTTTCTTTCGGGCCAAAAAAAACCAACAGAGTGAGCTATTTGTTTATCGTTGATACTCGTAAATTAGCGAGCCATCAAGGAAATTATCAATATTCAGAGCAAAAGAGCATAACCATTGCCCATTATCATTTGGCCACGCCGAAGCAAATCGCTGAGCTGCGAACGCAATTTAATTAAGTAAACCATAGCAGGCTATTAAGCTTTTAACTGCCAGCGCCAAAGGTTTATTATTGCAGCGCGCAGATGCCGCAACTCTCGAACAATTTGGAAATTAAATGCCTAGCTTTGAATTAATGATTTGGATTGCCGCTGCGCTGCTGTTGGCGTCGGTGCTTAGCACAGGCTTGTGGCGCTTGCTGGCGCAGCTATTACCGATGCTCAATATTCCTTATTGGCGATTGGCCACATTACAAACCTTTATTAGTGCTTTGACTTGTTGGGCCTTGGCGCTTGGGCCAGAGATTGGTTGGTTCGGTTTATTGCTGTTTTTGAGTGTGTTACAGCCGCTGTTAAGTGCGCTGGTATTACCGCTTTGGTTGTTTGCTCGGCGGATCGCCAGTTGTGATCCACTGCGAGAACGGATCTAAAACCAAGCTGGGTTTAAGAACGGGATTAATGCCAAGGTTAGCGCCTGTTGGTACACACTGGAGCGGCTTAAGCGATTTTCGGTTAATAAACCAATGGCGCCACCAGCCTGTTTGATGTTTTGCGTGCCAAATAGTTGGTCCATGACATCACCAAGTTCTAGACCCTTTGCCAATAACTCCAAAGCTTTGGGCGGTAACAACAAACTGGCCGAGCGCGCTTTACCAACTTGCGACCCACGTTGAATTACCATCCAAGCGAAGGTCATGTCGCCATCTAAGCCCGCTTCTATTGCGACGTAAAAGTCCGCTTCGACTTGGTTTTTTAAGTCTGCGATGCGATTTTCGGCGCCGAGCAGTGTTTCCTCTGCGCTCATCGGTTGCGCACGCACTCCTGACTCACAGGCATAGCCGCGGACACTGGCAATTTCCCCCGGAAAAACTTGCGAAAAACACTGCTCGACAGCGGCAATTTTGGCTGGATTGGCAGAGGCTACAGCGATGGTCCACATGGTAGATTCCTAAAGTGGCGGCTTTTATCGTAAACGAGCAAAAAATGGCTATTAAAAAAGGCCGAATTCGGCCTTTTTTAACGATGTTGGTGATTACTCACCAAGTCCGACGTAAACGTGTTGGACGTCATCGTCGTTGTCGATAGCTTCTAAGAAAGCTTCAACTTCAGCACGTTGTTCAGCTGTTAAACCAGTAACTGGATTTTTCGGTTTATAAATCAGCTTCGCGCTAGACACTTTAAAACCATATTCTGGCAGTGCTTTACTGACAGCGTCTAAATCAGTCGGTTCGGTATAGAAAATGGTATCACCATCATCACCGGCTTCGAAATCTTGCGCGCCAGCTTCGATTGCTGCAACTTCAACATCAGCATCTTTTGACTCAGGAGATGCTTCAATAGCACCTAGATAATCGAAATCCCAAGACACTGCGCCTGAAGAGCCCAACTGACCTTTACGGAATAACACGCGAATACTTTGTGCGCTGCGGTTTTTGTTATCTGTTAAACAATCAACAATCACCGGCACTTGATGCGGTGCGAAACCTTCGTAAACCACGTGTTCGTAGTTCACTGGACCATCTAACAAACCTGCGCCTTTTTTGATAGCACGTTCTAGGGTGTCTTTTGGCATTGATGCTTTGCGTGACGCTTCAATCGCCATACGCAGTTTAGAGTTCATATCTGGATCGGCACCATTGCGTGCCGCAACCATGACTTCTTTGGCTAATTTGGTGAACAGTTTGCCTTTTGCCGCAGCAGCATCGGCCTTATGTTTGACTTTCCATTGGGCGCCCATGAATCGGATCTCGCTATAAAAGAGGAAAAAGAAGAAAACCGCCGTAGTCTAGCCAATGGGGGCTCACATGGCAACTAGCTTAAGCTTCGCGAATGGCTAAGGGACTAGTTGCGGATAGTCCGGTTAATAACGAGGCAGACAGCGAGGTGAATAAGACTGTTGGCTGTGCACTGGTTTAATAAAACTGTACACTAAGTACATCTTATAACTGAAGGTAGAACCCAGTGAAGTTATCTTGTGCAGTATTGTTAGGCGCATTAAGCCTAGTGCCAGCGTATGCTGAAGAGCCAGTCGCAGCGCCAGTGACCGCCACTGACGATGTCGAAGCCACCATGAAACAAATGAGTTTCACCTTTAAACAAGCCGAACAAGCGCAAACTGTGGCTGCAATGCAAGCCTCTGTTGCTAGCTTGCAACAGCTAGTTACGTCGGTCCAAGCGCATCAATTTCCGACTGAAAAACAAGTGATGTTTCAACGAGGGTTGACCGAGGTGCAAGCGCAACTTTCGCAAGTTGAACAAAGCTTAGCGCAAGGTGATTTAGCCAAAGCCAAAGAACAACTTGCGCCTGTGCTTGATTTAAAAAAGCAATATCACAAAGAGCGTAGCCCAAGTATTTGGCGGATGATCTTCGGCGATTAGCTGGTGCCCATAGCTCTGCCGCAGACTAACTGCGCCAAATGCTGTCGGTTTTTGCTTAGATGCATCACGGACAAGTTGAAACTTTCTTAAGGTTTATTTAAGTTTGATTTGTCAGTATCTATGTGATTTTAATGAAAACATGCGCATAAACACACGAGGGCAGGGACCGCATGCGAGTTTTATTAGTTGAAGACGATATTGCCCTAGCCAACGGTATGTTGCTGGCGTTGCGGGCACAAGGTTTTACTGTCAATCACGTCGCACTTGGCCAACAGGCGCTTAATACCATTCGAAGCCAAGACTGTGACGCGGTGGTGCTCGATTTGGGGTTACCCGACATAGATGGCCTCGACGTGCTGAAAATCACTCGGCAAAAAAATAGTCGTTTGCCAGTATTAGTGCTGACTGCCCGTGATGGCGTTGACGACCGGATCCGCGGTTTAGATATTGGTGCTGATGATTACCTAGTAAAACCCTTTGCGATGCCTGAGTTGTTTGCTCGTCTACGCGTCATTGAACGTCGTCTAGGTACTGCGTCTAGTCACTTGATTAATTTACATGGTGTCACTCTGGATAGTACTGGCCACCAGGCGTTTTTTAATGACGAAGCGTTAACGCTTTCTCGACGCGAATACATGGTGCTGAAAATGTTGATGGAATCTGCAGGACGCATCAAAACTCGCGAACAATTAGAAGCAAGTTTGTATGCATGGGGCGAGGAAGTTGCAAGCAACGCTCTTGAAGTTCATATCTCAAATCTGCGGAAAAAACTGCCGAAAGATTTCATCAAAACCATCCGCGGAGTTGGTTATAGCGTGTCACCGCCATGAGATCGATCCGCCGCTATTTGGTAACTCTGTTGATAGCGATTTTAACGCTGACCAGCTTTATGGCTGCGTTAAAAAGTTATCGGCAAAGTATCGAGCAGGCGGAATTATTGTTCGACGAAGATTTACATCTACTGGCAGCCTCATTTCATAACCAATTTGCCCCGGTTGGCGATGTCGAGCAAGCGACCAATGCCGTGCAGGTATGGCAGCAAGACCATTTACTTTATCGAAGCCCTAACGCCTCGTTGCAAAAAATTGTCGCTCCAACTGGTTTTAGTGAACAAAATTTCTCGGGTAAGCGTTGGCGTGTTTTTCACAGCGTTGATGAAAACAAACTGCAGGTCATAGTGGCGCAGCCATTAAAAGAGCGGCAAGTTCTCGCCAACGAAGTTGTATTGGCATCCATTTATCCGGTAGTGCTAAGTTTGCCGCTGCAAGCGCTATTGATATGGTGGATCGTCAGCAAAGGTTTGCGGCCACTGCGTCGATTAACAGAGCAGCTAGCAGACAAAAAAGCCGATGACTTATCGCCGGTTAATCTCGAACAAGTGCCAAAAGAAATGCGCCAAATGTTGGACACCACCAACTTGCTGCTTAATCGTCTGGCAGAAGCTTTTACCCGTGAAAAACGCTTTGCGTCTGATGTGGCGCACGAACTGCGCACACCACTGAGTGTGCTGCAAATCAATCTGCATAATGCGCAGCAACAATGGCAAGCAGCCCAAATTGCCGATCCCGATCAGTTGATGCCTGCACTGCAGCAAGGTGTCGCGCGGATGAGCCAGTTGATTGAACAAATTATGCTATTTAACCGCACTAATCCTGAGCATTTTAAAGCAAAACTTCAATGTATTGAGGTTGCTGCGTTATGCCGTGAAGTGATTGCCGAGGTATACCCACAATTACTGCAGAAAGATCAGCAAATTGCTTTAGAAGCCGAAATCGAAGTGGAGCTACATGCTGATCCATTTGCCTTTAAACTACTATTAATTAATATCTTAGGTAATGCTATCAAATATACCCCTCGCGGCGGCCAAGTGGTGTTATCGCTGGTCGTCGAAGGGCAAACACTGATACTTTGCGTGGAAGATTCAGGCCCAGGTATCGATGAAAGCGAGTATCAACGAGTGTTTGACCGGTTTTATCGGGTGGGCGGTGATAGGCATAGTTCAGGCGAGCTGGGCAGTGGTTTAGGCCTCGCAATTGTGCGGGATGTGGTGCAATTGCATCAAGGCGCCATCAAGCTCGCGCACTCAAGGTTTGCAACTGGTCTCAAAGTGATTATGGAATTCCCTTTGTGAAAAAAATTTGTTTCCTCACCTTATTGCTTGCGGCGTTTGCCGCCCGCGCAGAGACTGTGGTGGTCGAATTAGTGCTGAAAGAGCACTTGTTCGCGCCAACTCAGCTTATTTTGCCTGCGGGTAAGAAAATAAAGCTCTTAATCCATAACCAAGATGGTTCACCTGAAGAATTCGAAAGTTTTAGTCTTAACCGGGAAAAAGTGATCCTTGGGCAAGCGACAGGTGTGGTGTTTTTGGGGCCCTTGGAGCCGGGTGAGCATAGTTTTAGTGGCGAATATAACCCGGATACCGCGCGGGGCTTGATTAAAGTTGTGCCTTTGTCTGAATGGCAAGCAGGGGGCCACTGATGTTAATCAACACTGTTGTGCTGTTTTTGCGTGAGCTAATGCCAGTGATGTTGTTGGTCAGTGTGCTTTTGGTGTGGCAACGCGAACATTGGCGGATTTTATTATTGTCTATCGCCTTGCCTGCCCTGGTCATTCTATTACTGATGGCCAAACAATATAGCGAAATTTCGTTATGGGCAGATGGCGCAGGTTTAGAGCTGGTGTACGCCATGTTGTATTTCTCGGTCCCATTGCTATTGGGGCTTGCATTGTTATTGTCGAAGTTCCGAATTTGTTTTGTGGGATTTGCTGGCGCTGCGCTACTCGCTATAAACGGCAGCAATTTAGTCTTGTACTTTTTTGTCTACCAGCGCGAAGCCAGTGCCACTCCAGCGTTGTTGCTAGGCTCTGCACTAGGCGTTGGGATTGGTCTTTCGGTCGCAGTGTTGTTGTATTACAGCCTCGATGAGTTAAAGCGGTTTCGTCGCCAATATTTCTATTGGGTAGTTGCATTGATTGCAGCCAGACAAAGCAGTGAAGCGACGCAAATCCTAATTCAATCTGATTGGATCCCAGGTGGTCCAGTGCTATGGGACAGTCAGAAAATCATCAATGAACAGTCCGAATACGGACAATTTTTCAATGCCTTAGTCGGTTATGAAGCCACACCCACGCTCAGCCAATTAATTGCATATTTCCTAACCGCTGCGGTAATTCTTGCACTGAGTTACCGTAAAGGAGCTATCCGATGAAACTTACCTCGTTCTGTATGCTGATGCTGCTGTGTATCAGCGGCCATGCGCTCGCCGATGGCCGAGTGGTGGATAAGGTTTATCATCCTTATGTACAGTCTTGGGAGCGCGAAATTGAATATCGTTTTGCCTTTCAAAAGCAACCTGATCATCCTGATAATAACTCGATGGTGCAGAAATTTGGCTACGGTTTTAATATCGCCGACCGTATGGCACTCGAGGGCTATATCGAAGCGTCGCGTATTACACCTGAAGACTATCAAGTGACAGGTTACGAGCTTGAGTTGCGTTGGATGTTGACCGAGCAAGGCGAATATAGCGCTGATTGGGGGCTGTTATTTGAACTTGAGCGGCAAAACGCGTTGAATAATTATGAGCTTTCGGCCGGGTTAATTATGGAAAAAGAATTCGGCCCAACCAGTTTAACTATAAATGCCCTGACAGTTTACGAATGGGGCGAAACCTTGCGTTCCGAATTGGAAACTGAGTTTCGGATGCAATATCGCTACCGTTGGATGCCAGAAGTACAACCTGCCGTTGAGTTCTACAGTGGTGAAAACTACAAAGGGATAGGGCCAGCACTGATGGGCGTGCACAAATTTAGCAAGGAAAATCAGCTGAAGTGGGAGTTTGCTACCATCTTCGCAATTGATAACTCAACGATAAATAACACCCTGCGTTTTGCCTTAGAATTTGAGTTTTAACGGTGGAAATTGATCGTATTTTCGTTGCCTTTACCGCGATTGCAAGGTAGTTTCACTGCCAAAATCCAGCGAGCCTCTGTGCTACAAATAGCGGTGTGTGCTGATAACAAAAAAGAAAAGTAACAAAAAAAGATAACAACAAAAAAAGATAACAACAACGCAGCCTACTGCGACTGATTCAAATTTTACAGACGAGACGATAGCGCATGATCACAACAACCAACCTCTCAAGTCGCAATTGGCTTGGGCCATATCGTGTATTCGCCATTTTTGCCCTGATGGTGTTGACCTTACTGAGTCTCTCCAGAATCGGCCTATTACTTTGGCAGTGGCCGCGAGTTGAGGGCTCAGGAGATTTGGGTTGGATGCTTTTACAAGGCGTGCGCGCAGATTTAATCTTAGTTGGCTTGTTGCTGGCGGTGCCTGTGCTGCTGGCGCCTGTGTTGGCTTTACCAAAATTATTTAAGTTCTGGCGTGGATTCGCGCTTATTTGGAGTTTAATTGCGCTTACTTTGGTAATTTTTATTGAGTTATCGACACCTTCTTTTGTTGCGCAATACGATATTCGACCGAATCGGCTCTACATTGAATACCTGAAATATCCAAAAGAAGTGTTCAGCACTTTGTGGCAAGGCTTTCGTGGTCCATTGATTGGTGGGACTTTATTAACCTTTTTATTAGTCTGGGCTGGTGTTCGAGTGCTTGGCGCGCAAGCCAAACAAATGCGCCCATTTTCAGTGCTAAAACTTTGCCTCACTTGGCCGCTAGTCGTGATTGTGGTGTTTATTTCTATTCGCTCGACTTTTGACCATCGGCCGGCAAACCCGGCTCTATTCGCTATTACTTCCGATTCCTTGGTGAATTCGCTGATTATCAACTCACCATATTCAGTATTGTATGCGGCGTATAGCATGCGTTATGAGGCGCGTTCGAGCGAAATCTACGGCAAACTCGATGAAGCGCAAATGGTGAAATTAGTTTTGGATTGGCCATGGCTAAAAAACTATGAATTTAAAAATCCTGATTATCCGACATTGCACCAACAGCAAGCGACAGTGCAACGTGATAAACCTTTAAACCTAGTGATAGTGCTGCAAGAGAGTTTAGGCGCGACCTTTGTCGAGTCATTAGGCGGTGTGCCGGTAACTCCTGAGCTTGAGAAGTTAAAGTCTGAGGGGATTTGGTTTGAACAACTGTATGCCACAGGTACCCGTTCGGTCCGCGGTATCGAAGCAGTGGTCGCTGGCTATTATCCGACTCCAGCCCAAAGTACCGTGAAGCTTGCCAACTCCCAGCAAAACTTCACTACTGTAGCTTCTATTTTAAAAAGTCAGGGTTATCAAACACAGTTTGTCTATGGTGGCGAAGCACACTTTGACAATATGCGTGGCTTTTTCACTGGCAATGGCTTCTCACAAATAGTCGATATTAATCAGATTAAGCAACCTAAGTTTGTAGGAAGCTGGGGCGCAAGTGACGAAGATCTGTTTAATACTGCGCATCAGCAATTGCAGCAATTACACTCCAGTGGCAAACCATTTTTAAGTTTGATTTTTACTTCAAGTAACCACGAGCCTTTTGAATTCCCAGACGGTCGGATTGAGTTGCACGAACAACCGAAAAATACCGTGAATAATGCGGTGAAGTACGCGGATTGGTCGATGGGACAATTCTTCCAGCAGGCCAAAGCAAGTAGCTATTGGCAAGATACGTTGTTCTTGATTGTCGCTGATCACGATAACCGGGTGTATGGCAGTAACCTAATCCCGTTAGAAAAATTTAAAATCCCAGGCTTGATTCTGGGGGCTGACGTTAAGCCGGAACGTTTAAACGTGTTATCAAGCCAAGTAGATTTAGTGCCGACCTTGTTATCAATGATGGGGGTTTCAGCTTGCCACCCACTGATGGGACGCGATTTAACACTTGATAGGACTAGCCCAGGTCGTGCGTTAATTCAATTCGATCAATACTTTGCGCTGATGCAGGGTAAAGAGCTGACGATCCTAAAACCAAATCAAGAAGTGCAAATGGCGAGCTATGACGAGAGTCAGCAAAAGCTGCACCTGCTAGAACGACCTGCAACGCAAGCAGAACGCGATAAAGCCTTAGCACAAGTGCAAATGCCTGCGTTTTTGTATCGCGAACAGAAGTATAAAAGTGATGTCGGCTGTGGGGCAAACTAAGGTGGTATTTTGACTTGCAGTCGGCTGTTGCTTTGACTTGCAGTCGACGGTTTTGCCGTTACTTTCTTTGATGCCAAAGAAAGTAACCAAAGACCACTATTCCTGCCGTTACTTTCTTTGATGCCAAAGAAAGTAACCAAAGACCACTATTCCTGCCAATACTTTCTTTGATGCCAAAGAAAGTATTCAAAGAAAGGCACCCCGGATCGCTCGAAAGCCCGAAGCAAATTCAACGCTTTAAGGCACGGGCGAAACTCGCGGGTCGCTAGCGTCGCCCCGCTCAAACAGTCGCCCGTTTAAAACCTTAAAGCCTTGTTTTGCTCCGGCTCGCTTTACGGGGCCGTGAAGAGCGAGGTAGTTACAAAGCAAAAGCTCGTTGTAGCGAGACGCTGGAAAATGCTGATCTGAAACTTTAATAAAACAACCTTTAAAACCAATACCCATATGTGCCTAGCTGCTGCTCTTCGGCCCCGTTGTAGCGAGCCGATGGAAAATGCTGTTCTGAGGTTTTAAGAAAACGGCTGTTTGAGCTTGCTGACGTTAG
>JAFLDV010000005.1 GCA_017302255.1 Gammaproteobacteria bacterium
GAAACACAAGCTTTGCAATATCAATCCCACAACGGATAGACTGTTCCATGCGACTTCCCCTTACTAGTGACTGTTTGATTCATCACTCTCAGTGTGGCACTTCGATGCCGAATAGTGAGGGGGAGTCCATGTTATTGTTCAAGCGCTGCGCGCAGCCTCTTAACTCCAGCTTTAGCACTCTAGAAAGAGTAGATATATGGATATAAACGATTTACGTTGGCATGATGGAAATATTATGAAATTCGAGCTTTCGCCGAAGTATGGCGAAGAAGCCGAAATTTGGATCCATGCAGAGCTATATGATGATTCTGAAAGAACTCAAGGTAGAGATGAGTTCTTAATAAAGTGTTGCGGTGTTTCGCGCTTTAATGCAGCTTGCGATTTAATTGAATTGAATGAAAATCGTGTTGCTGGCAGCATCAACCACGGTTCACTTAAAGCTAATGTATTAAGAATTAGCCTTTTTGAAGGTTTTGTTGAAATTCAAGCACAAAATTTTCATGTGTCAAAGCGCTAACAAGCAAAAGCAACATCACCCTTCGGGCAAGACGCACTATCGTACGCTGTAGTGGTTACGTGGCTTGCAGCAGATAGAGCCTGCGTTAGCTTCCCGCAGCCTGGGGCAGTAACCGATAAGGCGGAAGCGCTCAAGAAAATCCTTGTTCAGTGGGTTCGGTATGTCCAGTGAGCCGCGATCTAACCCTTCGCAGCAGGCAGAACTTAAGTCTTTAAGGAGGAATATGCCGAAATTTCCAATCATTTGGCTTGGTCCTAAGTGTGGCGTCATGCACTTTCGTAACCTAGCAGCGCTGAATACTGCACAATTGCTGTTCTTTGGGCCGCTTTTACTCGAAGGTGATTCTATTACCGATTCTGAAGGCCAAGAGTGGACGCTATTTTTAAATAAGAAACCCAACATAACTCTGGCGCAGAGGATAAAAGTATTAATTGGAAACCATGTGGAAGTCGCAATTGACTATGGGTTCTTAAAATCCTATTTGTATGATTTTGAAGGATTGAAGCAACGACTCATCACACAATCTGCAAACGATCCTGGCGATTTAATGTGGCAATTCATCGAGCATGATGACATTGTCCAAGGTGTTAATTTGTCACAATCTATCGGCTCCTTGTTCCAGTTTTTAGAACTCAAGGTGTGCAACGAGCCTTAACAAGGCGTTATTATCGCCACTTTCGTGACTGGGGAGATTTCCGCTACGCCCCAATCGTCTCTTAGCTTTGTGTTAGGTAATTTTATGGCTCCAGGCGCTCATTTACTTTTTAGCTGGTTAGTTGGAGTTAATTTATTTAACGCTCGACGCGAGCGCGCTTTAGTCGCAATCGCGGGAGTGGCGCCAGACTTAGATGGCCTTGGCCTTATTGTTGATAAAGTATCAGGCACTACAAATTACTTTTTTCAGTACCATCACTATCTCGGCCATTCTGTTTTTTCGGCAATAATAATTGCATCAATTGCAGCAGCATTCGCTAAAGTGCAAAAACTAACAGTATGGTTCGCTGCGTTGTTCGTAGTCCATCTACATTTGTTATGTGACATCGCAGGATCTAAAGGGCCAGATGGGAACCAATGGCCAATACATTATTTATATCCGCTAAATCCGTATTACAGCATTTCTTGGGCATATCAGTGGGAGTTAAATGCTTGGCAAAATATCCTAACAATGGTGCTGCTGCTATTTGTCTCTTGCTATTATGCGGCAACTAAGAGAATTACTTTTTTAGAGGTGTTTAGTTACCGGTTAAACGAGGAAGTATTTAAGATGTACAATAAATATTTTCGAAAAAATAACACCTTATAAGCAATCTCGAGGATGGTATTTAATTGCATTTTAGCCATTCCGCTTTGCTCCATTAAATGGCAAAAGTTCAAGCTAAAAACCACTGTTTATCGAGGATTGAGGTGTTCAGAGAACTGAAAATACAGTGTCAATTGAAGCCCAAAGCGACGCTTATGGCTGCACCTTTGTTTAATCGTAAGTTTTCATGGATAGAATATGGATTGTGCTGAATTATTTGGAAATGTAAAAAAGTACTGGCCAAGTTCAGTCACTTTGAATGAAGACACATTTGATACTCTGAATTTAATATACAGGGAATTTGAGTCGAAAATTGCTCAAAACGAAGATTCGTGGCTTGAAGTAAGTTCATGGGCATTTCACCAAACTATTTGGAGCTTTGCTGAGCAGCAGACTTATGCGGGTCAAAAGGAAATCAAGATCTCTGACATACCTATAAGTCTGTTTAATGAAAAAATGCTTTCAAACTTAAAGGACGGATCTTGGGCAGAGGAGCGCCAAAAATATGTGCCCTTGTAAGCTAAAGGTCCATTAACGGCTTGAGTTAAGTTCCTTACGCCAGCAATGCTGGAATGGTTATTTCGACGTTAGCGGTCAATCAACCAGCTGCTAGGTAATTATAAAATTCTGAGTGAAATACATTTATGGACAATGAAGAATATGGAGTAATTGCGGAGGCATACGAAAATGGTTTTCGTGTTGTTTACTCTTTTGATAACTACCTACCAGCCAAAGAGATAGTTCAGAAATTTCCAACTTTGCTTGTAATCAAATTTGCATATGATGGCAGCGAAAACGATGGAATGCCCTCCACAGCTGGATCGGCAATTATTTATGCATTTGAGGCGTTGTTGGATGAATTAGTCGACGACGGTAAAAGTTTTAGCGCCTACACCAAAACAGGCGGAAATTTTAGAGAGTTTGTGCATTACACGACCGATGAAGAATCGTATATGAACTCTTTCAATCAGGCTGCAAAAGACCATAAAAGGTATCCAATAGAAATAGTTTTTTATCGTGATCCTGAATGGACTGATTACACTAAATTAATGGAAGATTTCGCCGAAGATAGCTAATAAATTCAACCTAATGCGAAGAAAGAAAAAATTGCTGTTTTAATCCCGCCCCCAAAATCTAGCAGGACCGCGTTATCAATGACAATCCATTTAAGTGCTGGGGAATGTGCTGGGTTTGAATTACATGAGCTGATGAATTGATGATTCAAAGCTACCTAGATAACAAATGCCAGCACAAGTCACCTTCTGGCTGGTCAACAGTTGCTTGGACATGTGCCGGACGCAATAAGGTTTAGCATGAACGAATTATCAGATCTCCATAACCAATGGCTTGATGGCGCTCGATTGCCTAATGTGCATTTTTTAATGAATGACTACGTTGACGTCATCGCAGGACAGCACCTTGGTGAGTTGGGTTCGGTTGTCTCTATTTATCAATTTGAGCCGACTCCTTGCTACGTTGTAGAGACTGAAACCGGCAAAGACATTGTAGTCGCAGAAAGTGAGATTCAAATTGCCAACTCATAACAAACAAATCTTAATTGCCCAGGTAGGGCCTGGCTTTCGCCGGTAATACGCGTTCGCGTTTTACCGCGCTAAATTTGGTAGTTAGGTACCTATGACACTGATGAAACAATATTTTAAAGCGGCTATGGTCGGGATCGCTGCACTGGTCGTTGCGGCGACACTAATCGCGTATGGGGTATCTATTGCTGAAGCACAGCAACCGTTTAACATGCTAGGGCTTACCGCGTCGGGCTCGGTTGTGTTGTTGGGGATCATGTTCATCGGTGTGCCCCTGATTATTTTTTTTGGTGCGCCGCTCTTTGTATTTCTGTTGCGCCGCGAAAGTGCCACATGGCCGATGGTGCTTGCTATTGGCGCAGCCCCCGCAATTTTAGTGGCACCATTTATCCTAGATTTAGCTCTGATGTGTCTGCCTTTTGGGCTAATGGTTGCAGCTGTTGTTCGATGGGCCTGTGGTCAGGGGTCTAATCATTCGTCTAAGCCTGAGCCGCTTCGTAGCGCGACTTAACCTATGTGGATACTACCCAGATGAAAGTACAGGCAACCGTTAACCTTGCATTCGACTTAACTGTGTCATTTTCCAATGGCTTTGAACAACCCGTGCCAGCGATGACCTTTCCCCGGAATTAATACCAATCCGGTGATGAGATTTTCCAGCTTATGCTGCCTGTTTTGCATACTCAACAGGCGACATGTAATTCAATGAACTATGTGGGCGAACAGTGTTGTAATGCTCGCGCCATAAATCGATTTCGTATCGGGCCTCGTCCATCGTTCTAAACCAGTGTTGGTTCAAACACTCGTTCCTGAACTTGCCATTTAAGCTTTCAACAAAAGCGTTTTGTGTTGGTTTCCCAGGCTGAATAAACCCCAGACTCACGCCAGTTTCTTTGCACCAGAAGAACATTGCCTTGCTGGTAAATTCAGTGCCGTTATCGCAAATTACTTTGTTAGGTTTGCCACGCTGCTCAATCAGCAAACTTAAGAATCTGGCGACTTGTCTGCCGCTGATAGAAACCGAAACCAGTTGCCCAACCATTTCCCGCGAATAGTCATCCACCACATTCAATACCCGAAAGCGCCGGCCATTGCTGAGCTGGTCAGACACAAAATCCATCGACCAGCGTTGATTCACTGCTGTTGGCACTTCCATCGGCTGGCGTGGCCGGGTCAACTTTTTGCGTTTCTTGGTTCGAACCTGCAAGCCTTCTTCGGTATAAAGACGATAGGTATGTTTGCGATTTTTGACCATTCCTTCGCCGCGAAGCAGTCCATGCAACATCAGATAACCGTAACGCGGATATAGGGTGGCAAGCGCCTTTAAACGCTGGCGCAAGCTGCTATCTGCATTCGTTTTTGGCTCATAACGCAGTGCCGTTCGACTCAATCCCGCCAACTTGCAGGCCACCCGTTCACTCAGGCGAAATGCTGCCATCAGATGTTGAGCAACAGGTTTCCTTGCCGCTGGCGTCACCACTTTTTTGACAGCACATCCTTCATGGCTTCGACTTCCAGCATCTTGTCGGCCAGCATCTTTTTGAGCCGGGTATTCTCAACTTCAAGCTCCTTCAGACGCTTGGCTTCGTTCACTTCCAGACCTGCGTACTTGCTGCGCCAGTTGTAGAAGGTGCCGACAGATATGCCCATCTCGCGGCACAGATCTTCGACTTTAGAACCCGCTTCATGCTGCTTGATGGCTTTGATGATTTGTTCTTCTGTGTAACGTTTTTTCATTTTGAGATCTCCATTGGCTCCAGTTTATTGGAAATCTCATCAATGTCATGGTCTTAAATTTGGGGGAAAGGTCAAAGGCCACCCACAATTTAAAAAGTAGATTGCCAGAGTTGAAAAGTGAACTTGCGTTTTACTTGCTCTTGCCTAAACGTCCAAAAATCTGAGTTTTGAATGGAATAAATGCAGGTCGAAATTTTCAGTTTTGGGTATTTTTGGCGGAAAAACAAAAGGCTTTTACGCCAGCATTGTGGTCAGCGTAGGAGTTAAAAGAGTGCTTGGAATGGCCAGTAGTTATTGTATTGCTAGCCAAAGCATCGTCGGCAACTGTGAATGCCGTGTAGCGATTTTTGGCCAACCGCTTGGCATAACTTCTCTAGAGCCGCGGCAAGGCCAATTGCTTGGAAAATTCATCTTCAAGGCTCTGGCAATTTTGTAGCCAGTAGCCTTGTATTATTGTTTTGCCAAACTACTTCCGCAACCAAGCCGCCATGTTCATCACCGCTTGGATTTGTACCCCTTGCTTGGTCGCGTAATCACCATTGGTGTAACCCCACCAATCCCAACAGGCATTTGGATTAAAGGGTGCCATTGCGCTTTTTTTCGTTTGTGGATAAAGCACCACTAAATGGTTGGTGTCGGCATATTCATTAAGGCCAGAGAGGCGGGGATACGCATCGCCAACGGCATCGGCATTTTGTTTGCAGCCATGAAAACTGATATGTAAACGGCAACTTTCACCTTTGGCGCAGCTTGTTGGAATATAAACAAAACCTTCATCGCCCATGCCGTCAGCGACATCACCAGCAACTTCTTGTTGGTTGAATTTCACTAAACTGCCAGTCGTCGTTGCGGCTTTTTGCTCAACCTTACCCAGTAAATGCGTTAAAAACTCACCGGTGCTATCGAAATCACAACTGCCTAAAAATGGCGCGTCCGAGACAGCACAATCGTTGCCGCCTTTTGCAGCAATAGGGTAATGATGGGCAAAGGGTTTATCATTTAGATAACTCACGGTCGCGCCCAGTTGTTGATACTGTTTCGACAGTGCATCGCTGACCGCAGCATGCACAGTCGTGTCTTTGCTGCCATGCAATAACCATACTTTGGCACCAGCGAGGTTTTTCAAATCGTCAATTTTTCCAGCACTCGCCAGCTGCTGCATTTGCGTATCGGCAATGGCTAAATCTGGCGCACTGGTCGCTTTGTTAAAGCAGTGATCAAGCGCGATAGACAGTGAGTTTTGTGCACAGCCATAAGGCCCGGCGGCAATGATGGCGGCGCCTTTTATTTGTGAGGAGTGGGCAATATGTAGCTGGTTTGCCATATAGCCACCTGACGATAACCCCGATACTGTGATTTCAGGTTGTAACTTTAATTTCGGGATTTGCGGATCTGCTGCATTTGCTGAGAAGGCAGTAACAAATAAGGCGAACCCACTGGCAGATAAAGACCCGAAGGAAAACAACGAGGGCGCAGTGCTGGTTTGTGCAGACTTAATTCGCTTGGAGAATTGTTCTGCAGTAGGTGATGAATTCGACTGAACATTGCGCAAGGTGAGACTCCGGTTCATGATTTTATTTGATTACAGCAGCCTGCAGCGCAGCGGCGTATTTGGCAATAGTGCTTTAGTACAGTGGATTGGTAAAGGGGATTAGTACAGTGGATTAGTACAGTGGATTAGCAAGCTCTTCAGCTGACATTTCCATCAGCGAGCTTGTACGCATCTAACAGTCAATTTGGTTTCAATTGCAGACATTGCTGACCACCATCGCAGCATTAGGCAAATTAAACCCAATTTCTGTAATTGGCGCATCGCAGTCCGCGCTAAACGATAGCCAATTATGACTGACGTATCTGTTGCAACTTAGAGCATGCGACATGATTGCGCGTCTTCATCTGCGGGCAAACGCAGTCTTCAGGCTTGCTTTTGGCGGCGCTCTGACATGTAATAGCGCCGTTTTATTACCATCATCTGAAGGAAAGCGCATGCATAAGGTTGTCAAAGAGATCGGATTGTTTGTGGTTGCTCCACTGGCAATTTTGGGCGGGCTGACGGCCTGGATGTTTGCTGCAACGGCGCAACCTTGCTCGAACGCTATCACACAGCAAGTAGCGTCACCGGACGGACGTTTTAGCGCGGTGGTGTTTGTCCGCAGCTGTACGACAGCACCGGGTTTTAGCAGCAACATTTCCATTTTGGCGAAAGATGGCTTTTTGGCCGATGGCCCCGGCAATCTGTTTGCCAGCGATGGTCATCCAGAGCAACTAGGCTTTAGTTTGCAATGGCAAAGCACTGGCAAAGACAGCCTGCAACTGAATGTTGCCAGTAAAATAAGAGGCACAGTGTTGCATGCTGACTCGGTCTGGTCGGCCAATCCAAACATCACTGCGACCTATCAGTTAGGCGCAGACTTTGCTGCGAGCAAGCCCTAAGCCAGCAGCAGTTGCCAAACGGTTTTGGGCTGCTTCGATTGTGTTAGAAATTGCCGCATGTCTTGCCGCTTGTTACCGCGTTAACGTCGGCAACTCGCTGACAGCTGACTGGTTGGTAAGCGTCAAACTTCTCGGCTATAGCAGGGCTTTGAGCTACTACAAGTAAAGTTGTTACCAGTAAAAAGCGCGTTAGTGACATGCAATTTATGCTGGCGTTGGTTTATTCGCTAGCCGTTGGCTTATTCGCTGGCCGTTGGCTTTTTCGTTAGCCGTTGGCTTATTCGATAGCCGTCGGCTTTCTGCTTCGCCTTGTTTTAGTTGTGGTGCTTGTTGTGGATGATACAGGCGTTTTGGCCGATGTAGGTCGAGTGCGAGTAATGCTCGTGTCGCCCGCTGCGCTATTTGTCGATTTTGTGCCAGTGCTAGCGCTTTTAGCATGATACGGGCGTTTACCGGCTCCTTTTCGAAAGCCACTAGAATTACCCCGAGTTGCGCCTTTTCCTGCACTGTGAGGCTGCTGGCCTAAACTCGCAAATTGTGCACTCTGCGCGTCAATCACCAGTTGCTGCAACTTTTCTTGCAGCGGCAGCATAAATTGCTGATAGCTACAGGCCCGATCTTTCATTGCATTGAGTAATGCTTCCCAATGCGCTGTCATGTCTGGTGCTGTCGCTATTTCTGGCAGAGCAGCGATTAAACTTCTGCCCGCAGCCGTTGCGGTGATTTGTTTGCCATGTCGGACAATAAAACCTCGTTTAAACAACAATTCAATAATGCCTGCGCGGGTGGCTTCGGTGCCAAGACCATCGGTGTCTTTAAGGATTTTCTTCAGTTCCGCATCTTGCACATAACGGGCTATGCCAGTCATCGCGGCAAGTAAAGTGGCGTCGGTATAGTGCTCTGGCGGTTGCGTCATTTTTTCTAGCAGGTGCGCCTGTTGGCAAAACACTGCTTGGCCAACTTTTAACTTCGGCAAGTAAGCCTGTTGTTGCTCAGTGTCATCGCGGTTGGTATCGCTATGCGCTGGATTTTCACGCTTAGCAGCGTTAATTGCAGACTCATTATTGGTAGCCTCATCGCGGTATAGCGCTTTCCAGCCAGCAGAAAGTTCTTGCCTTGCTTGACTGGTAAATAAACCGCCGCAAATGGTAATCGCAACCTTGGTTTGTGCATACTCAAAAGCTGGGTAGAACTGAGCCAAGTAGCGTTTAACGATGAGCAGGTAAAGTTTTAACTCAACGGCACTTAACCGCGTGGCATTTAGGACATTATCCGTTGGAATAATGGCATGGTGGGCACCGACTAACGCGTCGTTCCAGGCTTTACTTTTCTGCTGCGGGTTAGCCGCTTGTGCCCATGCTTGTTGCTGTTCACCACCTTTGGCAATGGCATTAA
This sequence comes from Gammaproteobacteria bacterium, assembly GCA_017302255.1. Classification (GTDB taxonomy): domain Bacteria; phylum Pseudomonadota; class Gammaproteobacteria; order Enterobacterales; family Alteromonadaceae; genus Pararheinheimera. The sequence continues at coordinate 8,924 of JAFLDV010000005.1, forward strand.
TCACCGTTTTTGCTTGTGGCCATTGTGCTTCAGGCAAATAACAACAATCAGAGCGCGGGTAGGTGATGAGTTGATGTTGTTCGTAAAGTTGCTGGCAGGCATCTAGAACTTGTTGAGCGCTTAAACCAAACCGCTTGGCCGCATCAATTTGCAATGCCGAAAGTTGATAAGGCAAAGGCGCTGCTTGTTGTTTTTGTTGTTGGCTGTAGTCAGTCACTTCGCCCCATTGTTGGTTGACGGTTTTGACGACTTTCTCCGCGAGTGCCTTGACCAAGACTCGGCCTTCTTCATCTTGATATGGCTCACAGGCTTTGCTCGGCTGCCATTTGGCACTAAACATTTGCGCTGCCGGCTCGTCTGTCACTAAATCGACAGTCACTGCAAAGTGCGGCACTGGAATAAAATTTTCGATGGTCAAATCGCGACGGACAATCAAGCCAAGTAGTGGCGTCTGCACGCGGCCGACCGACAACACGCCGTTATAACCAGATTTTTGGCCCTGAATGGTATAAGCACGCGTCATGTTGATGCCGTACAACCAATCAGCGCGGCTGCGCGCTAAAGCACTGGTTGAAAGCGGCACGAATTCTTTGTTGGGGCGCAGCGCCTGCAACGATTTTTTCACTGCAGCCGGAGTTAAGTCACTAATTAATAGCCGTTTAACTTGGGCAGTGCGGGTAGGGCTTAACTTACAAAATGCCAGAACCTCATCGACTAAAAGTTGGCCTTCGCGATCAGGGTCGCCAGCATGCACAATCTCATCGGCTTGTTTAATCAGCTGTTTTAAAACTGTCAGTTGTCGGCTACTGGTTTTTTTTGCTTTCAGCTGCCACTGAGTCGGCATAATCGGCAAGGTGGCAAATTGCCAACGTTTAAAGGCCGGATCGTAATCCTCTGGTTCGGCTTGCTCCAACAGATGGCCGATACACCAACTAACAACATCGCCATTGCCAAGGCGAATACAGCCTTCGGCTTTGGTTTGTGGGCCTGGCGAGGCAGCAGCAATAGCGCGACCTAAGCTCGGTTTTTCGGCGATGTATAAAATCATTTGGAATAGCGTTTTGTGAGCTGTATATAGATACAGTGAATTTAGCGGAATACTTGCTGCTCTGCAATCTAGAAATGGAGGCAAATAGAAGGATTAGTAGATTAAGGCGTTCTGCAGCTACTTATTCGAACCTAGTTTGGCGGTGGTACAACGGCGTCGTCAGTTTAAAGACGACGCCATCTAAAAGACAGCTAAGGCGCAATCAGTTGATTCTTTGCCATAATTTCACTGATTTCAGGTAAACATGCTGGGTCATCAATGGTCGATGGCACTGTGTAGCTTTCGCCAGCTGCAATTTGCCGCAGCAATTTACGCAGAATTTTGCCTGAGCGGGTTTTTGGCAGTCGTTTGACCAGAATCGCCCGTTTAAAGCAGGCAAGCGCACCGATATCGTGGCGCACCATGGCAACAAGTTCTGCTTCCAGCGTCGCTTCATCAATATCAACGCCATTTTTGAGTAACACAAGCGCCAGCGGTTGTTGGCCTTTGATAGCTTCATGAATACCAATGACGCAGCACTCCGCAACTGCCGGGTGTGCTGCAACTATCTGCTCCATTTCACCGGTTGAAAGCCGATGGCCTGCAACGTTGATCACATCATCAGTGCGTCCCATCACAAACACATAATTGTCGGCATCGAGGTAACCGCCGTCGCCGCTGGCGTAATAGCCCGGGAAAGTGCGCAGATAGCCGTCAACAAAACGCTCGTGGTTGCCCCAAATAGTACTGAGGCAGCCCGGCGGTAATGGCAGTTGTAGCGCAATGTAACCTTGGCTATGGTCGGTGATGACTTGGCCTGCTTCATCTAAAATCGCCACGTTAAAACCCGGCACTGCCACAGTTGAAGAACCTGCTTTTGCGCCCATCAAGCCAAGACCTGCAGGGTTAGCGCTAATTGGCCAGCCAGTTTCCGTTTGCCACCAATGGTCAATCACTGGTTTGCCGATAGTATCTTGCACCCAATGAAAGGTCGCTGGGTCAAGCCGTTCGCCTGCCATGAAAATGTATTTTAACTTCGATAAATCATAACGTTGCAGCTGTGCTTCTGGGTCTTCTTTGCGAATTGCGCGAAACGCTGTTGGCGCGGCAAACAAGATTTTCACTTGATGTTCGGCACAAACGCGCCAAAACGCACTGGCATCTGGGGTAAATACTGGTTTGCCTTCATACAATACGGTGGTGCAACCGGCAAATAGTGGCGCATACACGATATACGAGTGGCCAACGACCCAACCAACGTCTGATGCCGCCCAAAACACGTCGCCCGGCTGACAGTCATAAATTGCGCTCATGCTGTAACGAAGGGCGACAGCGTGCCCACCGTTATCGCGTACCACACCTTTAGGTTTTCCGGTGGTGCCTGAGGTGTATAAAATATATAGCGGATCTGTGGCTAATACTGGCGTACAGTCGACCGCAGTCGCAGCACCTTGACAGCTAAGCCAATCGATATCGCGGGGTGTAATCATCTCTGCAAGTTGTTGCGGCCGCTGGAAAATAACAGTGTGTGCAACTTTGTGGCTAGCCAGCGACAATGCTTCATCGAGCAGTGGTTTATAAGCAATCACACGACTTATTTCGATGCCGCAGGAGGCACTAACCACCACTTTTGGCGTGGCATCGTCGATACGAATAGCCAGTTCATGGGCGGAGAATCCGCCAAACACCACTGAGTGCACAGCACCCAGTCTGGCTACTGCCAACATGGCAATGGCAGCCTGTGGGATCATTGGCATATAAATCACCACACGATCGCCTTTGCCAACGCCTAAATTTTGCAATGCGCCAGCGAATGTTGCGACTTCATGATGCAGTTGTTGATAGGTAAATCGTTGTACTTGTCCCGTCACCGGTGAGTCATAAATTAGCGCTAACTGCTCGCCACGACCATTACGTAAGTGGACATCCAAAGCCAAATCACAGCTATTCAGTTCACCATCGGCAAACCAACTGCCGTGGCCATGCGCGTCCTGCTGCAGAATTGTTGTTGGCGGCTTTGACCATGCAATGTTCGCTGCTTGTTGTTGCCAAAACTCAGCAGGGGATTGTTGTGCCTGTTGACGTTGCTGCAGATAATTCTCTGGTGCGCTAAAAGTCATGATTGCATGCCTATCAAAATGAAGCCTGCAGTTACTGTAGCGAATTTCTTGGTAATTTAAACTTAGACTTAAGGAGGGGGCTGTCTGTCGTCGATTTGGCTTTTGATGCTTTAAAGTAAAAAGGCTAGTCATCTGACTAGCCTTTTGTAGTAACTTCAAGACCCCAAACGGGCTGTGTGGGCTTAGAAGTTGTAACGGGCACCTAAGCTATAACGCGGACCATACTGGCGAGCAAATAAGAATTGCTCTTCGTAACGACCATAACCTTGTTCAGTTTCATTGTTAAGATTCACACCTTCAATAAACACTGTCAGGTTATCGTTCCACGCATAGCTTAAGTTCATGTCCCATTGGCCATAAGCTTTCGCAAATTGCGGCGGAGCATCCGCTGAGCCTTGTGATTGGCCAACACCGATTAAATAAGAATCACGCCAAGCGTAAGTTGCTTTGGCTGACCAGCCATCGTACTCGTAAAACACTTGGAAGTTCGCCGAGTCACTGAGGCCTGTCAGAGGTTCTTGTTGCGTTAAGCTCTCGGTATCAAATTCAACATCACCGTTAACCCAAGTGCCGTTCACGCCAACACCAAAGCCAGTTTCGCCAATTAAATGCTGCACAGCAAACTCAATACCATCAACTGATTTAGTATCAGAGTTGGTTGGTTGACTGATATTCCAAACAATTAATGGATCGGCAGACGTTGGTTCAATCTTACCTTCGGCATTGCCATAACCCAGTGCAATCATTTCATCAAACACCGCGCTGCTGGTCGCTTGGCCACCACGACCAACGATATTAGCAACTGCTTGACGATATCTTGGACCTTCTAGGATATCGTGCAAACCTTCAATAGTGGTTTGAGTGATAGTGGTTTTAATGAAGTTATCCACGTCCTTTCTAAAGTAACCAAGAGAAGCGTAGCTGCCGTCAGCATAGTAATACTCAAAAGCTAAATCTAAGTTGGTCGAAGTAAATGGCAACAGACTTGGATTGCCTTGACCACCGGTACGTGAACCAGGTTTGGGACTTCCGCTCAAGCTGCGGCCGCCTGCTAAGTTGCCAAGTGGCGCGCGGGCGATAGTTTTACCCCAAGAGAAACGCGCAACTACATCGTCAGTCACGTCAACTTTGATATCGAGCATTGGTAACAGCAGATCGTGGTCACCTTCCAGTGACAAGAAATCATTTGTACCAGCGGCTTGATACTTCATGATCCATTCTGAAGCACTTTCCCAATTGACTTGTTTTTCAACACGTTGTTTAACGGTGCTCACCACATCGGTTTGTTCATAGCGCAAACCAGCATTCACTTGAACTGGGAACGCCATCGCTTCGAAGTCCCATTGTGACTGCACATATAAGCTTTGGGTTTGTTCCTGCACCGAGCTTTGGCTGTCAATGCCATCAAAATAAGCATCAGGCACATAAGCATCTTGGCCTAACAAGGCTTCGTTTAAATAAGCGGTTTGGCGAGCAACAGCTTCGTCGTAGTCAAAGGTGTAATAATAATTAGGTTGCAGTGAATTACCGCCACCAGTGAACTGATTCAAGAAATTGCCAGTGTCACGGCGCACAAACATGTTATCCGGGAATATTTGTGGGAAACGTTGGGTGAAACCTGGGCCACCACGTAATCCGCTCCAGGCGTTGTATCCGCCCATAGTTTGGTCGGTATAAGCCGCACCAAATTTGACGTTCACCAACGGGATCTTAAAGGTGTTGTTGGTCCAAGTACCATCAAGTTGTGCTTGTTGGATCTCAGCTTCACCTGGTGAATGGAAAAATTGACTAAAGTTGGAGTCGATTTCGCCTGGTGATAATTCATTGGTGCCGTTGCGCCACAGCACCATGGCTTGCGGAACTTCGCCTTGGCGATAGTCATAGATTTTAGTGACTAACTGATCTGAGCCTAAAATAACTTGGCCAGAGTTACGGCTGCCTTTATCAGCGCCGTTATCGGTTTTGTTATCAGAGTCGTGGTAGTCCAAACCAAAAGACCAATCATCGTTCATTTCCCACGCTAAGTTTAAACCAAGCGAGCGGGCTAGTACCTCTGTGGTGCCTTTGCTGGCAGTGTAGGAACCATCGTTGCCGCTAATGTCAGCAAAGGTTGCCGTTCCACGTTCATCTAACTCATAGGCATTGATGTTAGCGCCAAACTCGTTCCAAATACCCCAACCGATGCTGTTAGAACCAGTAAGTGCTTTTGATGCGGTATAGTCAATGGTGCCGACTAAACCATCAATCGGCTCATATTGGAAGGTGATTTGGCCGTTGCTACGTTCGCGTTGCACGTCTTCAATCGCATAGTTCATATCTTTCGGGAAGAAATAGTTGCCGACTTTGTTGCCTGAGGCATCAGTAGGTCGGCGGTCAACTATTTTATCTGCAGCCAAACTCGGCAGACCAACATTAGCCTGCCAACCTTGGATGTTTGCCGATTGCTTTTGGAAATCGCGTTCTTGATGCGATAACGAGATAGCAAAACCGATACGGTCATCAGCAAAAGTATTGCTATAAAGTGCCGCCATCTCTGGAGTCACATCATCACCAGTTTCGTTCGAGCTGTCGTACATCGCCTTACCAGAAACCGAATAATGCTCACCTGGTCGTGCTAATGGCTTGGTAGTGATGATATCTACAGTTGCACCTAAACCACCGCTTGGATTTTCCGCACGAGCAGTTTTTTGCACTACAAGGGCGCTGACGCCTTCTGACGATAAGTTTTCTAAATTGTACGAGCGACTATAACCAGTGCCTGGCATTTGGCGGCCGTTAAGTGTCACTAAGTTGAATTCTGGACCAAAGCCCCGCACAGTGATTTGGCTACCTTCGCCGTTTGAACGGCTAACCGATACACCTGTGATACGTTGCAGAGATTCTGCGAGGTTGGTATCTGGAAACTTACCCATATCCTCAGCAGAAATCGAGTCAACAACACCGTTGGCTTCACGTTTGACGTCCATAGAGCGAATTAAACTGCCGCGGATCCCTTTGACTTGAATTACTTCAATATCTTTATCGGCTGCTTTAGTCTTATCGGCTTCTTGTGCCATTGCTGGCATTAAACTGCTCGCTAAACATAATGAGATACTGGCTGCGAGCCGAGTTTTCGTTAAATTTTTTCTGTTCATGACAAACCTTTTTATCTTTTACCGTCTGTTCTGCAGCGGACGCTTCACGCTGGCGAACTAGACTGAAATTTGTTTAGTGTCACAACTCATCAGTGACCGTACTTGGTAATGCCTACTTGGCTGCGAATTTCACATTATCAATTCGATACACCGCACCATTACCGGTACCCCAAGCAGGGAACACCATGATGACGTCGATAGCGCTGACATCTAAACCTTTGTCAGATAACGACTTCAGTGGATAAGTGTAGGTCTGCCATTCGCCTGGCACTGGTGCTTTACCTTCGTTGCTCGCGGCTAAATCAAGTTCTACAGCAGCACTGGCGTTGAATGATTCAATTTTGAATTTCCAAACCGAGGCTGAGTCTGATGGTGGTGTTACCACTTTCATTTCAAAGCGCAGTACGCCATCAGGCATCAGGGCAGTTACGTCTTGATAAACGTTGTCTGCTGCCAGGAAACCCATCACTGTTGGTGCGCCACCGATGATAAATTGCGCAGTTTTGCCATGGGTATCATCGTCATCTTCAACTGTTGGCGTTGAGCCACCACAACAGTCCCAAATTCCCCAGTTAGTCGCAATAGCATCCGCAAACAGCGTGACTGTTAAATCAGGTTGTGCTGTGCCAGGCTTGTAGATTTTAGCGTTGTCGATACGGTAAACCGCGCCGTTGCCAGTACCCCAAGCTGGGAAAATCATCACGACATCGATAGTAGAAATATCGAGGCCGGCATTTGCTAAGTCGGAAACTTTGAATGTATAGGTTTGCCATTCGCCAGTAGTTGGGGCTTTGCCTTCGACACTAGTTGTTAAATCGACTTCGACTGCAGTTGCACCGCCGTTCGATTCGATTTTCAGTTTCCAGCTAGCGTCTGGGCTTGATGGCGCACTCACAACTTTCATATCGAATTGTACTAAACCACCATCTAACAGTGATGATGCGTCAAATGGTTTGCTACCGCCGCCATTGGCTGCGCGAGTGATAAAGCCCATTACTGTAGGTGATGCACCAATGCTAAACTCAGCAACAGCACCGTGCGCAGAATCATCAGTTGCTTCTACTGGCGTTGAGCCTGCACAGCAATCCCACATTGGCCAATCAGGGTTTTTACCATCAGTGAACAAGACTAGCTCTGGATAGGTCAGGTTATCTTGAGCAATTTTGACGTTGGCCATTTGATAAACTGCGCCTTCACCAGTGCCCCAAGTAGGGAATACCATGATGACATCGATAGCGCTTAAATCTAAACCTGCTGCCGCTAGGGTTTTCAGTGGGAAGGTAAAGGTTTGCCATTGGCCTGTTACTGGCGCTTGACCACCGGTTGCTAAGTCAACTTCAACTGCAGTTTCACCTTCAGCACTTTCCACTTTAAAGCGCCACACAGAGCTTGAGTTGTTTGGTGCAGATACCACTTTCATGTCAAAACTAATGGTGCCGTTGGCAACAATCGGCGAAGCATCGAACGGGCTTGGTTCACCATCAGGATCTTTAATGAACGCTAACCGGCTAATGAAGCCATTAACCGTTGGCGCAGCGCCAACATTAAATTGATAGACTTGGCCTTTTGTCGCATCAGCAACTAAACCTGGAGTTGAACCGCCACAGCAGTCCCATGCAGGCCAGCTTGGGTTCGGTGTACCGTTGAAAATAGTCAGGTTTTTCGCAACACCACTTGATGGTGGTGTTGGAATTGGCGCTTTACCTTCGACTAAGCCGTCGGTTGGGCTGTCGTAACCCGCACGGATAGTTTCACAACCTTTACCGGTTTCTGGATTGGCAGAACATTCGTAAACACGAACATAATCAACTTGATAGCTTTGACCTTTGGCAAATGCAGCAGCGTCAATGCCAGTGTTGTTGACGTTCTCTGGCCAGTTACCACCGACCGCGAAGTTCAAAATCATGAAGAATTTTTGGTCAAATGGGGCGCTATCCCAGTGGATTTCTTTTTGACCTGATGCTGCGTTGAAATACTCAGCAAACCAACCGCGGTGTTTTAAACCGACAGCTTCGCCTTTAGCGTTGTAGCGAACGTCAGATTGGCGTTGTGTTGCATATAAATAATCGTCAACGTACCAACGGATCTCGCCTTGTTGCCATTCGATGGCATAAGTATGGAAATCATCAGCTGGGTTTTTTCCTGCAGGCATTGCATAACCTTTGCCTGAGCTGACGTTTCTTGGTGCTTCGCGACCATAATGCAAGGTGCCATGCACGTTCGCTTCAGCAGCGCCACCATTTGTCACAGTCTTTAAGTTAACTGCTTCCATGATGTCGATTTCGCCTGATTTCGGCCAACCGCCGTAAACAGAGTCTGTTGGCATCATCCAGAATGCTGGCCATGCACCTTGACCTGACGGTAATTTAGCCCGCATTTCAAAACGACCATATTTGAAGTCGCCTTTGTTCTTGGTCGTCAAACGAGCAGAAGTGTAGGGCAGCGCAGCATCTGTTGCTGGCAGCGCGACAATATTCAGTACCCCTTCTTTGATGAAGGCGTTTTCTTTCTTGTCGGTGTAACACTGTTTCTCGTTGTTACCACCACCTGCGCAGTTGACTTCGAAATTCCATTTGCGCGTGTCGATAGCGGCAGCATCAAACTCATCGCTCCAGACGAGGGCCCAGTTAGTCGCTGGTTTGCTCGTGTCGACTTTGGTGAAGTCGGAGTGCGTTTCAGCGCCGCCGCAGCTCGCCAATGCGACGCCGAGGATGGAAGTAGCGAGTACTTTCATACTTGTTGTTAGGTTATTCATCAGTTCTACCCTGTCGGTTACGAATTATTTTTATGAGTGCTTACTGCTATCTGTAAGCGCTTACATAGACTATTTCGGATTTTCAAAAAGGTCAAATATTGTCGGAAAATTTCTTTTATGGAATTTTGTAACTAAAAACTACGGCGCGAAACTAGAAACAGTTTAGTTCGGCCGGTTCATCGCAGTTGAAATTAATTCGGAGATCGCGCTAAGGTAATCATTAATTTAGCTTTTTGGATTTTTCATCATGCCTATTTGGATTTCAGTCTCGTATTGTTTGTTGGCCTGTTTGTATATCTGGATCGCTGGCAGTGTCGAAATTGCTGTCGGTGCTGTAATGAAAATTTTGCCTTTATTGCTTTTGCTCGGTTGGTTTTGTACTAGCAAGTTTGACCAGCCTCTTGCAAATGCCGGCGAAAGCGAAACGGCAAAGCATCAAGTTAAAAGTGCGGGAACTGTAATTATTGCTCTTGGTTTTTCCATGTTAGGCGACGTTATTCTAGCGGTGGATGGTAAAAATTGGTTTGTATTTGGCCTTGGGGCCTTTTTGCTGAGTCATATCGCCTACATTGTCGCACTAAGGCCTTTTCAGCGTTTACCCGCAGCAAAACTTGTATTGTTGCTGGCCTGTTATGCCGGTTTTGCCGCAGTTGTTCTTGGGTTAATGGCTGCAAACCTTGGCTCTATGTTGCTGCCGGTTAGTGTTTATATCGCGGTGATTCTATTGATGTCGTTATCAACTTGGCATAGCAAAGGTAGCAATCCGTGGTTAGTGGTCGGTGGCCTGTTGTTTATCTGTTCTGATGCTGCAATTGGCCTTAATCGCTTTTATACAGCCATTCCATTTAGTGGCGTTTTCATTATGTTGACCTACTATGCAGCGCAGTACAGTTTACTGCGGGGCTTTAAACTGATGCGGCGTCCAATGACTGCCCGATTTGCATAAATGAACAGCAGCTATGTTCCAGCTATATGCTCTGGATACACAATCCGTTTGCATAGGGTGGCCTCCGAGCAGGTTGATGAACATAGCACCGCCAATAATGCTCAATAGTTGTTGTTTATCGTTGATTCATTGCACTTTAGCGCAGCGGTTGATCTTAGTCGCGTAAACTGTCGTTATGGTACGGTTACTACCATTTTTTTGAATAACTAAATTTAGCCCTGTTGTAGGGCGGAGATTAAAATGAGATTGATGTTATTGCTGCTTAGTGTCGGCATGTTCGCGGGGCTGTTCTCGGAACAAAGTGTAGCGCAGCAAAAAACAGAAGGCCCTAAAGTGCCTGTGGTCCTTGCGACAAGCGAATTGCAAGATGTGCCAGTATGGTTAAGAGCGGTCGCTCAAGTTAAATCTCTAAAAAGTGTCGAAATTCGTCCGCAAATTGACGGTGTATTACAACAAATTCTGGTGCAAGAAGGGCAGTTTGTGCAGCAAGGCCAATTATTGGCGGTGTTAGATGATCGTGCCCCCAAAGCTGCACTTGCTCAAGCTAAAGCGCAGTTGTCATTGGTCCAAGCTAAATTGGCGGTGGCTAAGCGCGACTTACAGCGGTTTGTCGACTTATCACAAAGCCAAGCGATCTCTGCTCAACAAAAAGATCAGCAACAAGCGCTAGTGCAACAATTAATCGCTGAAGTTGCCAGCAGTGAAGCGGCAATTACTGCGGCAGAAGTGCAATTATCCTTTACCCAAATTCTGTCGCCTGTTGCCGGACAAGTTGGGATCAGAAATGTAGATGTGGGTAACTATGTGCGGCCGACCGACAGTGCCGGTTTATTTAGTGTCATCCAGCAAAGTCCGATTAGTGTTGAAATGGCCGTATCGCAGGCAAATATTCCTGAGCTACAAGTCCTCTCTAAGATCATGCACCAACAAACAATTCCTGCACAAGTCTATGCACAGGATGGCAGCCAGCAATTAGCAAGCGGCAAACTTAGTGTGATCGACAACAAAGTAGGCGCCGGTAGCGGCACTATTCGAGTAAAAGCGCAATTTGCCAATGATGACCAAGCACTGTGGCCGGGCCAAACCGTGGTAATGGCGGTCAGAAGTAAACTGCTTTCTCAGGTCGTCACTATTCCAGTAAAAGCGTTGCAGCAGGGGCCACAAGGTAGTTTTGTCTGGCAAGTCGTGGAAAACAAAGCTTCGCCAAAACCAATCAACGTGGTGTTTAGCAATGAGCAATTAGTGGTGGTGACCGGCATTGCACCAGGCACAGTGATTGTGCTTGATGGTCATAGTCGTTTGCGTCCGGGTTCTATGGTCCAACAGATAACCCAGAAAAATACGGCTGCAAAAGCCGCTGAGAAGAATAATTCCGAACCGACTGGCACCAACAAGGGTTCGCCACTATGAACCAACGCAGTATTTTCCAATGGTGTATGCAGCATCCAATAGGTACGGTGTTATTGACTTGCGCCATGGTGCTCATGGGGTTACTGGCTTTCCCTCGGTTATCGATTGCGCCACTGCCAGAAGCCGAGTTTCCAACCATTGAAGTCGATGCGCGATTACCAGGTGCGAGTGCCGAGACCATGGCGTCTGCAGTGGCAACCCCATTGGAAGTCGCTCTGAGTGCGGTGCCGGGTATTACCGAAATGACCTCAAGTAGTGCCTTAGGTTCCGTTCGCATTACCTTGCAGTTTGTGTTAACCAAAGACATCGACGCAGCAGCGCAAGAAGTGCAATCAGCGCTTAACCAAGCGGCTGGTAGTTTACCGGACATGCCAAATTTACCAACTTGGCGTAAAGCAAACCCTGCAGATAGTCCAATCCTGATTATCGGCGTCACTTCCCGGACGCTTTCCGCTAGTCAAGTGAGTGATTTGGCGGAAACGGAGTCAAATTAATGGTGTTGGCGAAGTTTTTATTGGCGGTCAGCAAAAACCAGCCATCCGCATTCAAGCCAAGCCGGAATTGCTAATGGCAAACGGTCTAACTCTTGCTGATATTCGTGGTGTTGTGCAAAAAGCCAGTGTGAATCAGCCAAAAGGTGCCTTGTATGGCGCGGATCGGGTGTCGACTCTGGCAGTCAACGATCAGTTGTTTAACGCCAGTGATTATGGCGATTTGATTGTTCGGCAGCATACCGATGAAAACGGCATTAGCACGCCAGTGTATTTAAAAGATGTCGCTCAGGTAATTTCTGGGGTTGAGAATGATTTTGTGCAAATCTGGCCAAATGGTGAGTCAGGAGTTGCCTTGATCATTCGTCGTCAACCCGGCGCAAACATCGTTGCCACTGCAGATAGTATTCGCGCGGCATTACCACAGCTAATGGCGGCACTGCCGGCTGATATAGATGTAGAGGTTTTTAACGATAGGACACGTACTATTCGTGCATCGCTTGCCGAAGTTGAATTAACACTGGCGATAGCTGTGATGTTGGTGATTGGTGTGATGGCGGCGTTTTTGCGCCAATGGTCCGCTACGCTGATTGTCACGACAGTGCTGCTAGTGTCACTGATCGCAACTTGTGCTTTTATGTATATAGCGGGTTTTAGTCTCAATAACCTAACCTTGGTGGCAATTGTTATCGCAGTTGGTTTTATTGTCGACGATGCAATTGTCGTTATTGAAAACATCCATCGATACCTCGAGCTTGGCTATAGTAAAACCGAGGCTGCACTAAAAGGCGCCAGTGAGATTGGCTTTACCGTCATTTCTATTAGCGTGTCGTTAATTGCTGCTTTTATTCCATTGTTGTTTATGGGCGGCATTATTGGCCGGCTGTTTCTTGAGTTTTCGCTCACAGCTGCTGCCGCCATCCTGATTTCGGTCGTGGTTTGTTTAACCTTAGCGCCGACCCTAGCCTCGATATTTATGGGCAAGGCTCCTGCGCATGATCCGGCAAATCCGGGCTTGTTTGATCGGTTAGCACTTCGATATGGTCGAGTTCTGCATTGGGCTTTAGAGCATCCGCGCACTATGCTGGCGGTGTTTGGTCTGACTGTTGCAACTAGTGTGTTTAGTTTTGTTGCGATCCCGAAAGGATTTTTTCCACTACAGGATACCGGTTTTATCTTGGGTTCAACCCAAGCGGCTTCCGATATCTCCTATGAAGATATGGTCGCTAAACACAAGCAAATGGAAGCCATTTTCAAGAATGAGCCAGCCATCACCGGTTTTAACCATGCGGTTGGCGGCAACAATTCATCAGGATCTGGGCGGGTATGGTTGGTGCTGAGTGATCCAGATGAAAGGGATGGCTCAGTCAGCGAAGTTATCGATAGACTTCGACCACAACTAGCGAAAATTGCAGGCTTGCAGGTGTTTCTTCGCGCATCCCAGGATATCAACCTAGGCGCAAACCAAGGTCGGGCGCAATACCAATACGTGTTGAAGGCGTTGGATAGCGATGAGTTGGCCACATGGACGCAACAGCTTACCGCTAAACTGCGGCAAAACCCGATGTTCACCGATTTATCGAATGATTTGCAGTGGGATGCCAATATCGTTCGGTTGGAAATGGACCGTCAACAAGCGGCTCGGTATGGTTTTAGTGCGGCTGATGTTGACCAAGCATTATATGATGCATTTGGCCAACGGCAAATAAGTGAATATCAAACCGAAACTAACCAATATAAGGTCATTTTGGAGCTGACTCCGGCACAACGTGGTAAAACTCAGAGCTTTGATTATTTTTACCTACGTTCGCCATTGAACGGTGAAATGGTGCCGTTGTTGGCGTTCGCCAAAGTGTTACCGGCTGAAAGTGGTCCAGTGGTGATTGCGCATCATGGCATGCAGCCTGCGGCCAATATTTCCTTCAACCTTGCTAAAGGCGTTGCCCTTGGTGATGCGGTTACTGCATTAGATGCCGCGCGTGCTGAATTGCATATGCCGCCAGCGGTGCATGGCACTTTCCTTGGTGCTGCACAGGCTTTTCAGGATTCGTTAGCAAGTCAACCAATGCTGATCCTGACGGCTTTGCTCGCGGTCTATATTATCCTCGGGGTGTTGTATGAGAGCTTTGTGCATCCGCTGACAATTTTATCAACCTTACCTTCTGCGGCAATTGGTGCTATTGGCTTGTTATGGCTATGGGGTCTAGACTTCTCAATTATGGCGCTCATCGGCATTATTCTGTTGATAGGTATCGTTAAGAAAAATGGTATTTTAATGGTAGATTTTGCCTTGCAAGCCCAACGGGAGCAGGGCCTAACTGCAAAAGAGGCCATCCATCAAGCCTGTTTAGTGCGGTTTAGACCAATAATGATGACGACACTGGCGGCAATGTTCGGTGCTGTGCCGTTAATGTTAGGATTTGGTACCGGTTCTGAGCTGCGTGTGCCTTTGGGCGTTGCGGTAGTGGGTGGTTTAGCCTTTAGCCAAATTTTAACCTTATTAACTACACCAGTAATTTTTATGATGCTTGACCGATGGTTTCTAGAAAAAAATAGGATCTAACGACTAAATCCACGGCTTTGTCGACGTTGATGTGAGCTGCGAGATATTGGATATCGCGCTAAGGACCCGGTGTTGTTGTGAATGGTATTGCTGTGAACGGGAAAACCAAGCTATTTTGCGGAATGTTGATGCTTGCAAGTACAGGGTACGCTGCGGCAAACCCTGCTATTGCTAAATCGGTTCCAGCCCATGAGTTTGTTGAACCTGCAGCTAATTCCAGCGATGACGCTAAACCAGTCCTTACCTGGGCCATTAACCCTGGACCGCCATTTCACATTGTGAGTGGTCCATTAAAGGGCGAGGGTTTTTGTGATGCTTTGGTGGATTCGCTTACGCTGTTATTACCAAATTATCGGCATAATAAAGTTGTTGTGCCACAAGGGCGAGTGCTTGAATTGCTGAGTGCGCCGGATAGCCAGATGTGTTTTCCTTGCATGATTAAGCGGCAAGAACCGCCCAAAGGCGTTCAGTACACCCAATCAACGCATCAATTCTCAAGGCACGTCCTGATCACCCGCGCGTCCTTACTCAATGCAACTGAGCCGGTGTCATTATCGACGTTATTAGACAGTGGCAAGTATCGTTATGGATACCCACAAGGACGTCGTTATGGCGTTTTAGATCCATTGTTGGAAGCCTACAAAACTGAGCATCCTGACTTAGTCTTGGCGCGCTCTGGGCCGGGAGAAGCCGATTCGGTATTGTCGCTTATCGAGATTGGCCGAATTGATTTTACCGTCGATTATCCTATGGTATTAAAATACCATCAGTTGGTTAGCCAAAAAGACGCTTTAGTACCGCTGAAAATGCTGCCGATCGCGGAAAACCAGCAGATCACACCTCAACAAGCCGTTGGCTGCGCGGACAATGTTTGGGGCAGGCAGGTGATTGCTCAAATCAATCAACAAATTCCTGCGCTACAAATTTCAGCCAAATTCATTCAAGCGAATAAGTTTTGGCTGGGTGAGCAGCAGGCGAATTCCTCACAAACTAGCCAGCAGCAGCCCTAATCAGCGTAACTTTTATGCTGTTAGCCTCAGCGTCATTAGCTACTCGGCAGAAGTAAGATTCAGTTGCTGGCCTTTACTGTCAAACACCTCGACGGCAATAGGAATGCCTTGGCGCACGCTTTGAGTGACCACACAAAAATCTTCAAACTGTGCTAATGCTCTTTGGATATGAGGGATCGCTGTGCTTTCGTTGCCAAGGTGCAGATTTACTTTCACGGAGCTAATGCGTAAACGGCCATTTTGCCGCTCCATTTCGCCGCTGACGTCAACAGTCAGTGTGCCCGGATCTTCTTTAAATTTACGAATTGCAAATAACAAACTTGCCGCCAAACAGTTGGCAATCGCTGCGCCTAATAGCCGACTTGGGTTAGGGCCATCACCCGAACCAAGTGGTGCAGGTTCATCGGTCTGTAATTGCCCCATATCGCCAAAATCAACCAAGAATTGATAGTCGTTTAAGAGCGATAGTTTCAGGCTAAATTGCGAATGGTCTGACATAAAATCCTCAGCTACAGATGGTTTGTGCAACCACTGTAGCTGATTATATTAGTAAGAGCTAATTTCTACTGATTGTAAATCTGGTCAAAAATGCCATCTTCCGCGAAGTGAATCGCTTGAGTTTTTTGCCAACCACCGAAGTCATCGATGGAAATAAGCTCAAGGGTTGGAAATTTCGCCCGGTATTTTTCCGCTACTTTTTTATCGCGAGGGCGATAGTAGTGTTTTGCCGCGATTTCTTGCGCTTGTTCGGTATAAAGAAATTGCAGATATTGCACGGCAATATCGCTGTTACCTTTAGATTTGGCATTTTTCTCAACCACAGCGACGGACGGCTCTGCTAATACCGAAATACTCGGTACAACAATTTCGACTTTATCTGCGCCAAGTTCATTCACGGCAAGATAGGCTTCATTTTCCCAAGAGAGCAACACGTCACCAATGCCCCGTTGCACGAAGGTACTGGTAGCACCACGAGCCCCAGAATCTAGCACTGGCACATTTCGATATAGTTTTGTCACAAACTCGCGAGCCGCATCATCAGATCCGCCGTTCTTCTTGGCATAAGCCCAAGCTGCAAGATAGTTCCAACGAGCGCCACCGGAGGTTTTTGGATTTGGCGTAATCACGTCAACACCGTCTTTGACCAAGTCGTTCCAGTCTTTAATACCTTTTGGATTGCCTTTGCGTACCAAAAACACGATAGTTGAGGTATAAGGCGCAGAGTTATTGGGTAACTTGCTGACCCAATTTTTTGGCAATAGCCCGCCAATTTCTGCCAGTGGGTCTATATCACCAGCGAGCGCTAAAGTCGCAACATCTGCTTTAAGCCCATCAATAATGGCCCGCGATTGGCTACCTGAACCACCGTGCGATTGTTCAATTTTTACCGTATCGCCAGACTTGGCATTAAACTGCTCAGTAAACGCCTTATTAAAATCGCGATAGAACTCGCGAGTCGGATCGTAGGAAACGTTGAGAAGACGATATTCTTTGGCCGCAATTTGACCGGCGGCCAGTAATAACAAGGTAGTAATCGCTAATTTCAGTTTCAACGGACTCATTTGCGCTTCCTCAGCAGATTTCATTCAAAGTAAATAAGGATGACTTTAGACATCTGTACATCTAATGGCTGCAGCATACGGTGGATTATCACCAATAAAAAGTATTAATAAGTGATTGTATATATCGAAAAGGAATTAAACCCTTAATAGAGTCGCCACATTCTGTTTACGAATTCTTAGA
This sequence comes from Gammaproteobacteria bacterium, assembly GCA_017302255.1. Lineage (GTDB taxonomy): Bacteria > Pseudomonadota > Gammaproteobacteria > Enterobacterales > Alteromonadaceae > Pararheinheimera. The sequence goes on from JAFLDV010000005.1 coordinate 26,123, forward strand.
CAAGTTAGCTTCTAACAGCGGTTGTGGCATTAACGAAATGTTTCCCCGACTGACAATCGTATCGAAACTAATAAATATTCAATTCTTGTGAACTAGGTTTAGGTAGCGACTGTAAAGATTTTAAGCTATCTTTAACGCCACCGCCAAAAGTCCGAGGTGTATTATGCTTTTTTTCGGTCAACGTGAACAAAAAACAGCATCAAGCCCAGTGATGGATCCAAAGCTTGCCCAATGTTTGGATGAACTTAATGCAGTGAAAACAAACACTGCATTTATTAGTTTTACCCCAGATGGTCATGTGCTCGACGCCAATGAAATATTTCTAAAGACCATGGGCTATCAATATTCAGAAATTGTTGGTCAGCACCATCGGATGTTTTGTAGCAAAGGTTTTAGTGCCAGCGCTGAGTACAAACAGTTTTGGCAGCAATTGGCAGCAGGTCAAAGTATTCATGAAACCTTTTGTAGAGTGGCCAAATCTGGGCAGGTAGTTTATTTACAAGCCACCTATTTCCCAGTAAAAGACCATATGCAGCAAGTTATCAAAATCATCAAGATCGCAGCGGATGTAACCCGTATGCAGGAGCGTATGTTGGTGAAAGAAGCAATTTATAATGCTATTGATCGCTCAATGGCTGTAATTGAGTTTCTTCCAGACGGCCAAGTGCTGACCGCAAATAATAATTTTTTAACTGTGATGAATTATCGGTTAGAACAAGTTGCTGGCAAGCATCATCGCATGTTCTGCGATGATGAGTTTTACCGCAATAACAACAATTTTTGGCGTGATTTAAGTTCTGGTCAGTTTAAATCTGGTCGGTTCAAACGTTTAGATAGTCGCGGTAACGTGATTTGGCTGGAAGCTAGCTACAACCCAATTTTTGATGAACAGGGGCACGTGTATAAAATTATCAAATTTGCTTCAGATATTACTGAGCGTGTTAATGCAACAATGCAAGCGGTAGAACTTGCCGCGGCAACATCAGAACAAACATCACAAATCGCCAGCAATGCTGTCGTGGTGTTACATGATGCAGTGGAAACTTCGCACCAAATAGCCAAACAAGTACAAAATGCATCAACACTTGGTGGTCAGTTGATGGCTCAATCGAAAAATATTAACGACATTGTCGTAACCATCCGCGGGATAGCAGATCAGACCAATTTGTTGGCGCTAAATGCTGCAATCGAAGCCGCTCGTGCGGGTGACGCTGGGAGGGGGTTTGCTGTGGTTGCTGATGAAGTTCGTAAATTGGCATCACGGACCGCTGAGGCCACCGCAGAAATCACCAAGGTAGTGCAGAATAACACTGGCTTAATTTCGCAAATCGATGGGGAGTTAAGCTCGATTACTGGCATCGCCCTGCACGGTGAAGAAAGTATCAACTCTGTGGCCAGTGGTTTAGAAGATGTGGGCTCTGGGGTCAGTCGTTTTGTTGAGATGGTCGAAAGATTAAAGGCTTAGTTAGTTTGATCTTTATTATGACGTATTGCGTTATACAACTTCAGATTTAACGAAGTCCGTTTAATGTAGGTCAAGGGTAGGTTATGGTAACTCAGGTTGTTTGGTTTAAGCGTGATCTGCGCGTTCAGGATCATCAAGCGCTATACCATGCAAGTTGCGCCGGGCCTGTGCTTTGCTCCTATGTTCTTGAACAAGACTATTGGAAACTGCCGGACACCAGCAACCGGCAGTGGTTATTTGTTCGCGATTCTTTAATCGAGCTTTCGCTACAGCTTGAAAAGCTTGGCGGCAATTTGTTGGTATTCAAAGGTGATGCTTGCGAGATATTTGCTGAGCTGTATCAGCAGCTTGGGCCTTTTGTTCTGCACAGCCATCAAGAAACCGGTAATCTCTGGACTTATGAGCGTGATAAAGCCGTTGCGCACTGGTGTCGACAGCATCAGGTGAGTTGGCTTGAGTATGTGCAGCATGCCGTGCTGCGTGGCAAGGCCGCCTTTAAGCCAGTAAATCCAGTAAATAAACATTTAGCCCCAATCGCTGAGTCAGCACGCACCGCGAACTGCGAAGTCGGGGAGACTGTTGAGATTAGTCAAGCCATCGCAATTTCAGATTCGGCTTCTAAACAACAACTTAGGCAAAACCTCAGGCAACAACTCAGACCACAATCCAGCAAACAAGTTAATCGACCTCGGCATGCTCGAGCTGACTGGCGAGAACATTGGTACCAATTTGCCAAAGCGCCGCTAACACCAAAGCCTGTGTTCAATACTTGGGATATCGCGCCGCTTATCGCCGGACTTAGTCGTCAGTCAGTTGCAGTTTTTACCCGAACTACGCTTGAAGATTTTCTGTGTTCAAATATTGGGCGGGAAAATCTAGGACCTCTAGCGCTTGATGCCTTGCCGCTGCAAGTAACGCAAGATTTATATGATTGCCCAAATCGACAAGCGGGCGGGCGCCACGCTGCAGTTACGCTTTTTAAAAGTTTTTTAGCAGAACGTGGCGGGCGTTATCAGGCAACGATTAGTTCACCGCTGACTGCTGAACTTGGTTGCTCGCGGTTAAGTCCGCATTTGGCCAACGGCACTGTCAGTATTCGAGAGTTATTACATCAGCTTGATTTGACACTTGCCGAACGCACCGATCGGCAGTGGCGTCGAAGTCTCAGTGCCTTTCAATCACGGTTAGTGTGGCATTGTCATTTTATCCAAAAGCTCGAAACTAACCCCAATGCCGAGCTTTACAATATGCATGGGCTTTACAATGCGCTTGACCGCCCTTGGCAACCAGAACGCTTTGCCGCTTGGCAACATGGCCGCACCGGTTGGCCGTTAGTTGATGCCTGTATGCGCTTTTTGATTGCGCATGGTTGGTTAAATTTTCGGATGCGGGCCATGTTAGTGTCAGTGGCTTGTTACACGCTGAAACTGCCGTGGCAGCCCGTTGCTCAATGGTTGGCACAGCTGTTTGTTGACTACGAACCAGGCATCCATTACCCGCAAATTCAGATGCAAAGTGGCACCAACGGCAATCAGGTATTACGGATTTATAATCCGCTATCGCAAGCTCAGGAACTCGACCCAGAAGGTGTTTTCGTGCGTCGTTGGGTCACTGAGTTGCAGCACGTGCCCACCACTTGGATTTTCACCCCAGAAAAAATGCCAATCCAGTTAAGACAACAATACGGCGCTGAGCAGTATCCAATACCTATGGTTGATTTTGTCATCGCGCATCGAGCGGCAAAGCAGGAAATCAGCACACTTCGCAATAAAACTAAGACGAAAAATAGCGAAGCGGAAGCAAGAGAGCAATTTAGTTTGTTTGCTGAAATGGAATAAAATCCAAAGCAATAGCTGGCTTAAACTGGTCATGATCTTCTATTCATAACGTTTGGTAGCAAATTTATCCCATTAAATTACCGACTGTTAATTGATTGAGTTAACTTTGTATGTAGTGTTAGTATCGAACTGCTGGGCGTAAATTAATCAAGCCCTTCATTACTTACTAGGAGAATTAAAATGAAAGTAGGAAATAAAGTAGTATTAGCAGCATTTGTTGCGATGACCTTTTTAAGCGGTTGTGCCAGCGTGCCAATGGCTTCGAAAGAAATGGATGCATCTGCCAAGCAGTTTACTGCGCCTGTTGATAAATCAAAGATTTACGTATTCCGCAATGAAACACTTGGCGCAGCTTTAAAAATGCCTGTGACGCTTGATGGCAAAGCTATTGGCGACACTGGATCTAAAACATATTTCATGCTTGAAGTGACTCCTGGGACTCATGTGCTAACTTCACAGGGAAATGAATCTACATTGACCGTTGAAGCTGAAGCAGGCAAGACCTATTACGTTTGGCAAGAAGTTAAAATGGGCATGATGTCTGGTGGCTCTAAACTTCAACTTGTCAGCGAAGATAAAGGGCAAGCTGGCGTGAAAGAAAGTAAGCTTGCGGTGACTAAGTAGTCATTCACTAGAAGACCAAGAGCAATTGGTTGTTCTTGGTCTTGTTAGGATTGGATTGAAATGAAAAATTTAATGTCGAAAGTTGTGTATATTACTTGTCTTTTTTTAGCTGCAACACTGATGTGGAGTGGATATAGAGAAGCGATTTTGATGCAATTGTTACTTGGCCTCGGCCTAGTCGTTGCTGTAAGTGTAGGATTTTTAAAAGTAAAAGTAAGTAGCGACAATTAACTGTTTTGGTTAAAACTAGTTTTACTCTGTAAAGTAACTGCGTATTTCCGCGGTATGAAAATCTTAAGCTAGAACTGCAAGAGATTGGTTGCACACCTGCTTGACTACCGCCATTTGAGCTAGCTCTAAAAACCTAAATAAGCCAAGCCAACCTTTCTCAGCGCTTTTCCGTGCATTTGCTCGGAGGTTTAGCTCTAGCATTTGCCACCGCTAGTTCACCCAGACGTTTTAAAAATGGTAAACCTACTGTGTCGTAATCATAGTTATCATCATTGAGCACCCCGTCCTTATTCACATAAAGCGCGGCAGTTATAATGAACTCAGCACCAGAGCAATCATCCTTGATATAGGCGCTGTCGAGTAAAAAACCATAAGCGTCACCGACTTTGTTGTGAATATGCAAATTGGGATCTATCTGCGCATCTTTCTCTGCGCCATAAACTAAGAACTTGACGTAACTCGGCCAATATTGCGCTTTGTCGTAGGTCGGGGAAGTGCTTTCTGCCGGTAACATCGCCATATGTTGCTGTAAAAACTGCAAATCTGCTTTAGCGAGCTGCAAGCGCTGCGCTGGCGGCAGTGTCTCTGGCAACATAATCATTTGAGTGAGTTGGTGCATATGCGAGAGCGGCCAGTTGTTTTTCTGGCTGAAATCTAAAGGTTTGCCCTGCAGTTCGCCATTTTTTAAGTAGTCATTGCCAACGAGTGTTATTGGTCGCGCCGGCAACGCGGTAGAGCTTTTAGCCGATTGACGATAAAGCAACTTTCCCTTGGCATCATAAAAGCTGATTGGGTTGGTCGCTCGATTTTCTTCTGGACTTAACGACCGGTCTAATCGATGCAGAATTTGTGCGTTGGTAAAGCCAAGTTGTGTCAGGCGTTTGTTGATATATTGCTGACCCATTAGTTCATAAAGCCGATTATAGGCGTCGTTGTCGCTGACTAATAGAATTTTTTTCACGTAATGTCGGACAGAAGGTAAGCCGGAGGCGGCGCTGGTATCCAGACTGACTAGCGTATCGCCTTCAAGTAGCGGCTCTGTGTGCATCACCGAGTCTATTGTTACGCCATAACCAGACAGCTGCTGCATATATTCAAGCGCCAGTGCGGCAATCGCCAGTTTTACCGTCGAAGCAGGGTATTGGTATTCGGCATCAGCCCGATAGTTATGATGGTGCAACATCGCTCTTCCATTGTCCTCACGCCGAATTTCAGTGAATAGAACCTGTAGCCGGTAGTCAGTTGGATCTTTTGCAATTTGCGGCGACGCCTTAGCAATCCAGGTTGCAAGGACATCGTCATCTAGCCTTCTCACTTCCAAATCTTGCTGATTGGTGTGTTGACAGGCGCTTAAAAGTACAAGGCTACAAATAAATATAAAGGAACGGCGGACACTGATTGGCAAGATATTCTCCAATTGCCTGCAACAGAACAACGGGATCTTTTATAGCTAGAATACTGCGTTGAAACAACAGCTAATTACTAGAAGCTGAGATTAGAGTGAGCATGGTCAAATCATTTACTGATGTCAGATAATGATTCAAATGCTTAAGGTAGCTACAGTGCAGAGCTTGTGAATTAATTGCAGTAATGTTTTGTACTGAGCTCGGCTGAAAGATTACGAGTTTTAATTTCGAGGCGAGCATGAAAAATGGCATTACTTTGATATGAAGAAAAGTAGAAATTGGTGCGTCCTAGTGGACTCGAACCACCGACCCCCACCATGTCAAGGTGGTGCTCTAACCAACTGAGCTAAGGACGCATTGTTGCTTGTATGCCATCAGATTTACATTTAATGGCTAAGCTTTTGAATAGTTTGGTGCGTCCTAGTGGACTCGAACCACCGACCCCCACCATGTCAAGGTGGTGCTCTAACCAACTGAGCTAAGGACGCAACCTGTTAGCTTGCGCTAAACAACGGTCGCTATAGTATTTTTTGAAGCAGGGGATTGCAAGCAGTTTTTCGTTTTGCCGTTGTACCTGCTGTATTTTTGTGCGACTGCGGCTGTAACTATAGTGATTTAGCGCTTACAAGCATCACGTAGTTGTTGCCACCAAGCAATATGCCGCTTGAGTTCGATATGCAGTTGCTGCCACGGTTGCTGGAAACGCTCGGTCACGGTGCTTGCGAGCGTTGTGTCGGCATAAAGGGTGTTTAGCTGTGGTATCAGCTGTTGGGCTATGCCATCTTGATGGGCTAATTGCAGTTGTAACTTACCGATAAACACTTGCAGTAGCACTTGCTGCAGGATGTCTTGGGTTTCGGCCTTACACCAGGCTGGATCCCAATGCTGTAGTTGTCGATTTAGTTGTTGCAGCTGCGTGAGGTTACTGCGCAGGCTATGCTGCAGATCCGCCAAAACTTGGCCTTGGTAAAGCGCCGCAATCTGTTTATTAATATCGATTTGACTTGCTTGTAAGTAGTCCTTGCGTTGAATGTGCTGCTTTAATGCAATCAAATTCTGCAATGCTAGCCGAGTTTCTACTGCTTGACCTGAGGTTAAATCTAACGGGCGCTGACTGCCAAAAACCTGTTGGCGAAGGGTGGTATCCAATTGCAGAAAATTTAGTAATCTTGCAGGTAGCTGTTGCTGTTTTTGCAGATATGTCTGTTTTAAGGTTTCTCGTAAATCGGCAGGCGCTTGTTCATCAGCGATGCAGGCCTCGAGGGCTTGTAGCAGCTTAATTTCATATTGTAACTGTGTGGAATAAGTCATGACTTTGCCAAGACTGCTATTGCGCTCAGCGATGAGGTTGCCAAGGCTTGGTTTGTTTGGCTGCAGGCCGCAGCTATCTAGCGCCAGCATGTCGAGTAACTCAAAGCGAATATCAGCGATGGCTACAGCTGCAATTGAGTTGGCTTCAGACAATGGTGCTTTTAACGGATCTGGCGTCGGCAAATCCAGTTTTAAAGTCCGTCCGAGGCGGTCGCGATAGACCGCAAATTCACTGTCAGAATTTGGGGTGCAGGCTGTTAGCAACAGAACCGTCAGAACTAACCATGCCGGCCGCGGCATACCAGATTGTGTGATATCGATGGGTCTTACAAAACGGCAACTTAAACGCAACCGCAAACGCAAACTTATAGCAAGCCAAGCCCCAAGACGAGGGGCTATGCAGTTAATGCATGCTAGGGCTTGAGTCTGCAACCGCTTCAAAACCATCGTGTTCAATCCGTTTCAGTTGTTTTAACAACAAGATTGCTAGTAATAGCGCAGCAACAGACAGACCGATCACAATACCCACCCAAAAACCTGCAGCGCCCATCCGAGGCACAATAAAATCGGTTAGGCCAAGGATAGAACCTGTGCCAAAACCGATAGGCCAGTAGGCGATAAAAGTAATATAGAAAATCGGCTTGGTATGTTTTAGACCACGCAACGCGCAGCTGCAAATGACTTGAATAGCATCACTAATCTGATAAAAACAAGCGAGTACTAAAATAGCTGCGGCCAAAGCTAAAACCTCGGGGTCCTTGCTGTACAAACTTGCAACTTGATCTCTGAGTAAAAAAGTAAAACAGGCTATCAACATGGCCATGCCGATGCCAATAACCATGGCACTGCCAATGGCACTGCGAAGTTCAGGTAAGTCTTTCGAGCCCACTAAATGGCCAACCCGAATAGTGGTTGCTAGCCCAATGGATAAAGGCAGCATAAACACCATAGCGCAGAAGTTGCTGGCAATTTGGTGCGCTGCCACAACATCTGGGCCTAAATGGGCAATCATCAGTGGAATGCAAGTAAAAAGGGTGACTTCAAAAAACATGGCAAAGGCAATTGGTGTGCCTAAGGCTAAGATGCGTGAAATTGCTGCGAGATTTGGCTTGTAGCTGTGCAAGGACAAACGATAAGCCGTGGTGCGTTTACCAAAAGCCGCGTAAATTAACATCGCCAAAAACATAGCGACAAACACCAAACTCGTTACTAATCCGCAGCCTGGACCACCAAGTGCAGGCATGCCGAGCTTGCCATAGATAAACACGTAGTTCGCCGGAATGTTTACCAAAATACCAATAAAGCTTATCCACATTGCCGCTTTGGTGTACCCGATGCCTTCAAATAAGTTGCGCAGAACCATATAACCCGCAGCAGGAAAAATGCCATAAGCGACATAACCCAGATAGGCTAAGGCTTTGACTTTAAGCTCGCCATCAATATCCATTAAATTAAATGGAATGTGGATAAACTGCATGCCGATAAAAATTAGTGCACTTAAGCCCAGCGCCAATAACGCGCCTTGGTATAAATCGCTGACAATGGCTTTGGGTTGGCCTGAACCAAAATGTTGGGCAATGATTGGGGTTAAGGCTAAAAGTAGCCCTTGGAAGGTCAATAAGATTGGTAACCATAACGCCGAGCCCACCGCAACCGCCGCCATATCAACGACACCAACTTGCCCAGCCATTAGCGTGTCGACCACATACATCATCGTCTGTGTTAGCTGCGCAATCACAATTGGCCCAGACAATTTCAGAATGGTTTTGGCTTCAAAGCGGGAAAAAGGTACCATGACAACTCACATCTGCTGACGCACTCGCGGCGTATAAGGCTTTTTACTTTAGCATATTTAAGGTCCATCATGTTTACCGGAATAGTGCAAACCAAAGCAAAAGTTATCCAAGTGGTTGAAAAAGAACAGTTTCTTTCAATAAAGCTGCAAGTTGAGCCCGTGCATCTTCAGGCGTTGCAGCGTGGTGCAAGCATCGCAATTAATGGCACCTGTTTAACGGCAACCGAGTTTGACATCGGCCAAGGCTGGGTAGCATTTGATGTGATTGCCGAAACTTTAAAACTCACCAACCTCGGTTTGTTGCAAACCGGCGATAATGTCAATCTCGAACGTTCATTGAAATTTGGCGACGAAATCGGCGGTCATATTGTCTCTGGCCATATTCAAGGGGTCGCTGAAATTATTGAGATTAATCGGACAACCGACAATTGCGCTATTAAGTTGCGGTTACCGGCGGCGCTTCAATCTTATATTTTTAGCAAAGGTTTTATTGCTGTCGATGGTATTAGCCTCACTGTTGGCGAAGTGAATGACGGTGTTTTTGGTCTATATCTGATACCGGAAACGCTTAGCGTGACAACGCTCGGCGAGCGTAAAGTGGGGGATTTACTCAATATCGAAATGGACCAACAAAGCATCAGCATAGTGCAAACAGTTGAGCGAGTGTTGGCCGCACGCGGGCTAAGCTAGCCGCATTTTTTCACCGCCTCGAAATATAATACGCACGCGCGGCGCCTGACTTTACAGCCGAGCGCTAGCGCGCTTGTGCGGTTGTGCAACGAATTTCCGTATTAAACTAAACGCACTTACGCCCTAGTTAACCGTGCCAGCGCTTAATAAAACTGCTCATCATCGGCATCGACAAATATTTGTACTGAGCGATGCTGCTCGTCTTTGTGCATCTTGATGTGAATTGGGTTGCAGCAGTTACTGCAATCCTCGAAATCATCTTGATCTTCGCCGCTAGTATCGACTGTGATATGAGTCGGATGGCCACAGAATGGACAAATGATAGTTTGATGCAGCAGTTGCATAAAGCCTCCAAAACGCATGAATAGCGATGGTGTGCCTCAGGCTTTGCTTGCTGCGCCTAAACTTCTACCCCCGTCGACCGCAATGATTTGACCATTCACGTAAGGCGCATGAATTAAAAATAACAAAGTCTGAGTAATGTCATCAGTATCGCCCAAACGAGCCAATGGGATTTGCGCAAGCACAGCGGCCTTGTCGTGGTCGCTTAAACTATTTGGATTATTCGTGCTTGGCTCTGGCCATAAAATGGCGCCTGGCGCTATACCGTTCACTCTGATACTAGGTGCTAATTCCTTTGCTAGCGACTTTGTTAGCATCGCCAATGCTGCTTTTGCCATGCAATAAACTGGGTGCAACTGTAAAGGTTTTTCGGCATGGATATCGACCATGTTGATAATACAGCCATTATTTTTCGCAAGTTCCACCGCTAAGGCTTGTGATAAAAATAATGGAGCCTTGGCATTACTGCCCATTAAGTCATGCCAATCGGCTTCAGTGACAGTGCCAATCGCTGTTGGGTAAAAACTTGAGGCGCTATTCACTAGAACATCAAGTCTGCCAAATGCTTCAATACTGCGCGCCGCAAGTTCGAGTAGTTGTGGCTGGTCGTTTAAATCGGCTTGTAGTGCAATTGCTGAATGTGCTCGAAGCTGATTGAGCTGATGGCATAGCGCTTCAGCTTGTGCTTTCGCGGTTCGATAATGCACAACGACGTTAAAACCATCGAGCTGCAGAGCTTTTATCATTGCAGCGCCTAAGCGTTGGCCTGATCCTGTGACTAACGCGACTTTCCTTTCACTCATGCTGAGGTGCCATCCGCAAAAGCGCCCAGCAAATCCGCGGCTTGCAAATGCAGTAAGTTCGGCAGGATTTTATCGGCTATGGCATAACGAGGATCATGTTGATGCTGCGCATCTGGTACGGCTATGCAGCGCATACGGGCTGATTTTGCGGCGATAACACCAGTGACACTGTCTTCCAAAGCTACGCAATCAACAGCGGCTACACCGAGCGCTGCAGCAGCGTTGAGATAGACCTGCGGATGTGGCTTGGCAAGTGGCAGAAATTCGGCAGAGCAGGTGGCATCAAATAACGGCAGCAGCCCAAAATGTTTAAGGGTCGCCAACATCATCCGGTGATTAGATGACGTGGCTAACGCAACTGGCAGTCCAAGTGATTTTGCTAATAAAATAGCCTCGCGTGCGCCCGGTAATAAGCGACCGCGCTGAATAATTAGAGCTATCACCCGATTAATGATTAGATCAGCAACTTCGGCTTGAGTGATGCCGGTCCAAGGTGATTGCTCGTACCAATACTGCACCACATAATCGCAGCGCCAACCTAAGGTTTTGGCGGTATCTGCTGGAGATAGGGGAACACCTAGGGCGCTAAATTGTTCATATTCTGCTTGTTGCCAAAAATCTTCAGAATCGAGCAATAAGCCGTCCATATCAAAAATAACCGCGCCTGACATAAAACTCCAAACGCGGTTTGTGGCGGTTAGCTCAGCAGTTGGTTAATCATTTCCTGTGCTTGCCAGCTGTACCGTCCACCGCGCATATATGCATGGTGAAGAAGATGGTACAGATTATAGAGATCTTTTCTATCGTGAAAACCCTCTGGCAGCGGATTAATCTGCTGATAAGCGGACAAAAAGCTCTCTGGTAGCGGGTTAAATAAGCCGGCGTGCGCCAAATCCGCTTCCCGATCACCAAAATAACTCGCTGGGTCAAAAATCACAGGGGTTTCACCGAGGAAGCCAACATTGCCACGCCAGAACTCGCCGTGAAGTAGCGATGGTTTTGGCTGATGGTGATGCAGGCGCTGGCGGACTCGTTCAACAATCTTATCGATGTCGCCAAACTTTTGTTGTTGTTCAGCGAGCAGCTGCAGGATCCAGCCGATGCGTTGTTCGGAGTAAAAAGTCGACCAATTACTTTGCCATTGGTTCGGTTGCAAGGTCGCTGTTAGATAATTGTCCCAATCAAAACCATATTGGGCTTGGTCATCGGCTTGATGCAGAAAAGCCAGTTGATGACCCAAAGCCTGCCAGCCATAAGGATGGTCAGTCGCTAACGGCAGGTATTCAAGCACTAGGAACGCTTTATCGAGTGTTTGGCCAGAACAAACAACTTGTGGACACTTGATGCAATGACGCGCTGACAACGCGTTGAGCGTTAAGGCTTCGGTAGCGAAACTATCAAGGACCTCGCGATGGTTCAGTTTAACGAAGAATTGTTGATCGCCTCCTCGCACTTGGTATAACAAATTGCCGGAATGCGTCGCCAATTGTTGTTTATGTTCAATATGAAAATCTTGCTGAATTTCGGCACTAATTTGTTCGGCTAAAGCTTGCCACATAACTGATTCCTGTTTGCTGGGCGCCTTTAATAGAGTAGGCGTAATTGAGTATGGTGCAACTTTGCCAAATTCGCGCAATGACGACTTGATCCTGAACAAACCTTGCCGAAATTAGTGCTGGAAGGTTAAGATATGGCCGCTTGTTAGATTGGTGTATCTGGGTTACGTACCCATCGCACTCCGTTTCGCCGCTCGTATGGCAAAACCCTAACAGGCATATCATTCATAACTTATTGAAAACATGTGTCCCTTGGTATGGGCCACCACTGTAAGGATAACAAGATGCCAGTTATTACTCTGCCTGACGGAAGTCAGCGCGCCTTTGATGCTCCTTTATCTATTCTCGATGTTGCGAAAAATATCGGCCCAGGTTTAGCCAAAGCGACCATTGCCGGCAAAATTGATGGTCAGTTGGCTGATGCCTGCGAAATCATCGACCGCGATGTCAGTTTAAGTATCGTCACTAGTAAAGACCAAGAAGGCTTAGAGATTTTGCGCCACTCTTGCGCGCATTTATTAGGTCACGCCATTAAGCAATTATGGCCAAACGTGAAAATGGCGATTGGTCCAGTCATCGACAATGGATTTTATTACGACGTCGATTTAGACCGTCCAATTAGCAGCGATGATTTAGCGCAACTTGAAGAGCGCATGCTGCAACTTGCGAAAACCGAATATGACGTAGTGAAGAAAAAAGTAAGCTGGCAAGAAGCTTACGATACCTTTGCTGCACGTGGCGAAAGCTACAAGATGGAAATCCTGAACGATAACGTCGCGAAAGACGATCGTCCAGGCCTTTATCATCATGAAGAATATATTGATATGTGCCGCGGCCCACACGTGCCAAATATGCGGTTTTGTCAGCATTTCAAAATCATGAAGGTAGCGGGTGCTTATTGGCGTGGTGACGCGAAAAACAAAATGCTGCAACGCATTTACGGCACCGCTTGGGCTGATAAAAAGCAATTAGCTGCTTATTTACTGCAATTGGAAGAAGCGGAAAAACGCGACCACCGTAAAATTGGTAAAGCGTTAGGCTTATTCCATTGGCAAGAAGAAGCGCCTGGCATGGTGTTCTGGCACAACGACGGCTGGACTATCTTCCGTGAGCTCGAAGCTTTTGTTCGTGAAAAACTGGCTGAATATGACTACCAAGAAGTCAAAGGCCCATTCATGATGGACAAAGTGCTTTGGGAACGTTCTGGTCACTGGGAAAAATACTCAGAGAACATGTTCGTCACTAGTTCGGAAAACCGCGATTACGCGATTAAACCGATGAACTGCCCAGGTCACGTGCAAATCTTCAACCAAGGCTTAAAGTCTTACCGTGATTTACCGCTGCGGATGGCTGAGTTTGGTTGTTGTCACCGCAATGAACCATCGGGCGGTTTACATGGCCTGATGCGTGTGCGTGGTTTTACCCAAGATGACGCGCATATTTTCTGTACTGAAGACCAGGTGCAAGCGGAAGTTTCAGCTTGTATCAAAATGGTATTTGATGTTTACAGCACCTTTGGTTTTAAAGATGTCAAAGTGAAGCTGTCGACTCGTCCGGAAAAACGCATTGGTTCTGATGAAATTTGGCATAAAGCGGAACAAGGCTTAGCTGAAGCATTAACTGCAAATGGCATCGAATTTGATCTGCAACCGGGCGAAGGCGCGTTTTACGGTCCAAAAATCGAATTTACTTTACACGATTGTTTGGGTCGCGCTTGGCAATGTGGTACAGTGCAGCTCGATTTTGCCTTACCAGGTCGGTTAGGCGCTAGTTTTGTTGCTGAAGGCAACGATCGCCAAGTTCCAGTGATGATTCACCGTGCTGTACTTGGTTCACTTGAACGTTTTATCGGGATCCTGATTGAAGAATACGCAGGATTTTTCCCAGCATGGTTGGCCCCAACTCAGGTTGTCGTGATGAATATTACCGATAATCAGGCCGATTATGCCAAGGAATTAGTAAAAACTTTCAAATCTCACGGAATTAGAGCAACTTCAGACTTGAGAAATGAGAAGATTGGCTTTAAAATCCGCGAGCACACGCTAGCACGTGTTCCATATTTGGTTGTCGTCGGTGACAAAGAAGTTGAAGCCGGTGATTTAGCCTTAAGAACACGTAAAGGCGAAGACTTAGGTAAGATGTCAGTAAGCGACTTCGTTGCGAAGTTAACCACTGAAATTAAAAACCGGGTCTGATGATATTAATTCTTGGAGGAACATACCATTAAAGTAGGAAAGAAACCGTTACCAACGAACAGACCGAATCGTATTAACGAAGAAATCAACGTCCGCGAAGTGCGTTTGATTGGTCTGGAAGGTGAGCAATTAGGTGTAGTCAATACCGCTGAAGCCATTCGTATGGCAGAAGAAGGTGGTTGTGATCTGGTAGAAATCAGCCCAACAGCCGAGCCGCCTGTTTGTAAGTTAATGGACTATGGTAAGTTCCTCTTCGAGAAGGGTAAAGCTGCTAAAGAGCAGAAGAAGAAGCAAAAACAGATCCAGATTAAGGAAATTAAATTCCGGCCTGGAACTGATGAAGGCGATTACCAGGTAAAACTACGCAACCTGCGTCGCTTCATTGAAGAGGGTGACAAAGCTAAAGTAACGCTGCGCTATCGCGGTCGTGAAATGGCGCATTTGGACATCGGTATTGAAGTTCTAAACCGTATTAAGGACGACATGGCAGATATCGCTATCTGTGAATCGTTCCCAAGTCGTGTTGAAGGACGTCAGATGATCATGATGCTGGCCCCAAATAAGAAGTAATAAGCGCATACAAGTAGAAGCGTCCTGCCGCAGCACTCGTGCTGTGGCGGGATGTTTTTCGCCTTATTATTCGTTGTAATTTAACAATGCGAGTTATTTAACTATGCCTAAGATGAAAACCAACAAAGGCGCTGCCAAGCGCTTTAAAAAAACCGCTTCTGGTGGTTTTAAACGTAAGCAATCACATCTTCGCCACATCCTGACGAAGAAGTCTTCTAAGCGTAAGCGTCAGTTAGGTCCAAAAACGTTAGTTGCAAAAGTTGACGTCGCTGGTATCGCTCGCTGCATGCCATACGCATAATATTAGGAGATTTTAAATGCCAAGAGTAAAACGTGGTGTGACCGCACGTGCGCGTCATAAGAAGGTATTAAACCAGGCTAAAGGTTACTACGGTGCCCGTAGCCGTGTTTATCGTGTAGCTTTCCAAGCAGTTATCAAAGCCGGCCAATACGCTTACCGTGACCGTCGTCAACGTAAACGTCAATTCCGTCAACTGTGGATCGCGCGTATCAACGCTGCTTCACGTCAAAACGGTTTATCTTACAGCCGTTTCATCGATGGTCTGAAAAGAGCGTCTGTTGAAATCGACCGTAAAATTCTGGCTGACATCGCTGTATTCGACAAAGGCGCATTTGCTGCCTTAGTTGCTAAAGCGAAACAAGCTTTATCTGCTTAATTTTAAGCAGTGAAAAGAAACCGCCGAAAGGCGGTTTTTTTATGCCCAGAATTTAGCTGGGCATAGCTTAGCTCAGCTCTATACCGTAGGTGCGAGAATAGCGTAGGTCGAATTGATGGCCGTTAATTCAAGCTAATAGCCTTAGTCTTAGCGACGCGAAATTGCGATTGCCAGCAGAGACTCTAGTAAATGCTTTCGGCATGAACAAAAGGTTATGCTGTTCTTTTCAAAAAAAAATAGGCGCCGCAGCGCCCATCTTTAACATCTATCGCTGTTAATTCACTGCAGGTAAGAATTCCATAATCACTTTATTGTCTTTAAATAACTGTAATTTCGCGTGATTAACTTCAATACGGTCAGCGACCTGCAACTGCTTAGTAAACTGCTGCTCATAGAAATTAGCATCAGCACAAGATTTTCTGGTGCTGATGACTGGTAACACTTTGAGTTGATTGTCTTTTTGCTGATAACCCGCGTTAAAGTTATTGCAGCCAGAAAAACCGAACAGGCGATTACTTTCTTCAAACATCATTCGAATGTTTAATTTCGCCGGAACACCAATTTGCGAGACAGTGTGCAGACGCCAAACTACGCCATGGATTTTTCCTGGTGACAACTTATCCGGGCAATTCGCGCCTGGCCAAAACCGGTCAAACTTATCAACGAACAGAGCGTCTCCTTGATCTGGACTACGACGAGCAACCATAGACGTCAGAATTGCTTTGCCGTTTAGGTTTTTATCGGTTTGGTAATTGCGCATCATTGGTAAATGATGCTGGGTCATTGCGACCTGCAAACTTTCACCAGACTGACAATCCATGAAGCTGGCCTCAGTGCCTTTCACTTGGTAAAGTCCAAGTAGTGGCATTCTGGTGTCCAAGCGGACAAATTCTCTTTCCTGTACCAAGGTGAAGTTCTCGGTTGATACCATTGGCTTGCCAGCATGTTCCAGCAAAGTGATCTGTTGACTATTCACGAATACAAATGACGGGATTGAAATTCCTTTGGCAGTGAAATGCAAAGTGCGGTCATCTTGTTGCCAAGTGCCTTGAATCAATTCAACTTTATTTTTATCCAAATGCTCACGACGCGCTTCAAAACGGCCATCAGTAAAGATGTTCAATTGATATTGAATGCCGCTGCACTTGCGTTTAGCGCAGGTAATAGTGCCACTGAACGTAGAATCGCGGTCAATTACATACAAACCGAAATCCATGGCAATCGCTTCAGTGCTCGCGGAATTTGTGACTTCGTTCGGGACTAATTCTGGGGTTGGCTCTTCAATAACCGTTACCGGGGCTGGTTCAGCTTTTTTTACCGGTTCAACTGTTGCACAGCCAGCAAGCATAACTGCCAGCAATATTAAACTACGTTTCATCAACATCGCTCATCAGAGTTCTAAAATTGTCGCCATTATAAAGCATCCAATCTATGGGATGCAGCGATTTTATCGATTTTTCAGGATCTGATAATTGCTTGTTTTTGCCAATGCGTTTTAAGTAATGCTGCCGTTGCACTTGGGAATTGTTGCATGAAGCAATGACTTCCAGTGACTTTTTCGATATGTAACTGGGGTCGATGTTTTTGCCAGTAGCGCGCAGATTTAGCGACAAAAGGGTAAGTTGAGTCACCATAGACCAATAACTTAGCACCTTCAGCTTTATTAAGTTTACGCCATAACGCTCGAGGGAAACTGCCAAAAATCTCTGCTTCACGCGAGCTTTGACATTTTAAACGGCTGCCGTCGTCCTCATGGGTAAGCGCATTTTCGATGTACGCAGACAGAGCATCAGCGGCCCAGCCTTTAAACATGCCCCGTTCTTGAAGATATTGATGGCATTCAGTTTTGTCTGGCCAATGACTACGTCTTTTACGGGCTTTTTTTGCCATAGGATTATGTGGGTACCAACCCAGCCAATCTAGCATTTGCATGCCGCTTAACATACTTGGAGTAAATAACACGGGATCTAACAACACAATTTCGGCAAACAACTGTGGGTGGTCAGCTTGTATCAGCGCTGTTAAAACTCCGCCAAAACTATGTCCTAAACCAATTACTGGTACGTCACCAAATTGGGATTTGTGCGCTGTGAATGCTAAGGCTGCAAGTTCGGCGCTGCGATTCCAGCCAACAAAAGCGCCGCCATGATCACTGTCACCATGACCTTGGGCATCTGATAAAAACAAATCAAAGTATGGAGCTAACTCTGCTAGCAATGGCCAATACATCTTGCTGCAATAGCCATTGCCATGCAAAACATGGAGAACTGGTTTGCCTGATGCCGGTGAATGTGCACCTCTCAGGGTAAAACCTTCTGGGGTTTGAAAGCTCCAAGGCACTAACTGCATGATAATTCCAAGTAATTACTCTAAGTCTACGGTGCCACGGAACTAAGGTTACTGCAACAACTTCATAAAATGAGTTTAATAAGAAATCATAGGTAAAGTTGTGCGGACACCTTGTGTGATGCGCGCACAACTGATTTAGACATTGCCGTTGTCGGTGGGCAAAGTGTTTATTTCACAAGCAAAGATGTTTAAAGTTGAACCAGATAGTTATGGCGCTGGTGAATTACCCAGTAATTTCCCCAGTAATTCATTGATGCAGCTCTTTGCTTAGACCGAGCACTCACTTTTTAGCGCCAATAAAAAAGCCACCCGAAGGTGGCTTTTAGAAATAGACCTAGCTTAGAACTTGTAGTTTAAGCGACCGTAGTAGAAACCACCGTTGAAGCCCATAACAGCTGTAGTTGGATATTGCGCACCCAATACATCAGCCCAACGGTTTTCATCAGGAGTTTCGTCTAGCAGGTTGTTTGCACCTAAGCTAACTTCGAAGTTTTCGTCGATAACGTATGTTGCTTCCACATCCAGCGTCATTTCAGAGCCTAAGAATAATGGCAAACCATCATCTTCAACGCGTAAAGCACCGCTATCTGCGTGGTCTTCGAAATAGTTGCCGAAGTAGTTCAACCGGACATAACCACGGATATCACCGTTGTTTTGGCTCACGGTGAAGCTACCGCGAACATGCGGCAGACCATCTTCGATTTGCTTAACTTTCGCTTCGTTGATGTTTGACGAGTGATTATCAACTGTCGTCGAAGTCCAGTTAGCAGCAAGAGCTAAAGTAGTGCGGCCACCCATAGCATCTAAGCCATAGTTAGCAACAAAATCGACGCCTTGTGTTGTAGTGTCGAAGTCGTTTGTGAAGTATTTAACACCAGCATAGCTGCTTGCGTCTGATACACCCAGTGCTAACAGCGCAGTAATGTCTGCAGGTGTCAGTTCTTGTGAAGACGATTGACTGATACGATCATCAACAGCGATATTGAAGTAGTCGACGGTCATATATAAATCGTCGATTTCAACAACACCACCGAATGACAAGTTCACTGATTCTTCAGGAGTCAGTGGCTTGCCGCCTTTCAGTACTGAAATCGGGTGAGTAGGTGGCAGTGTGGCGTTATCCACTAAGCCTTTACCGGCAGTGAAAGACGTTGTTACGTTGCGAACCATTGATTGACCGATGGTTGGCGCACGGAAGCCAGTACTTGCTGCACCGCGAAGTGCAAACTCATCGCTTACTTGTAACCGACCAGTCGCTTTAAAGTTCGAAGTTGAACCAAAATCTTCGTAGTTCTCGAAACGAGCAGCTAAATCAGTACGGAAAGTCTCAGTAACTTCTGCACCGAATTCAACGTAACCGGCATAGTTATAACGAGTAAACGAACCAGCGTCATCTGGCTTGAAGCCTGGGAAGCCGTTTGAGCCGATACCAAAACCTTGAGAGGCTAGTGGACCTACTTGGAATGAGTCTTTATCACCCGCATAGATTTCAAAAGTATCGATGTGATATTCCAAACCACCGGCAACAGCCAGCGGGTATGGCAGGAATTCGACATCAATCATTTTGTTCATGTCGTAGTTGACGGCTTGTTCTTGTTGAACATATTTCCCCGTTTTGAAATCGCGTGGTGTAGCCGAACCCATTGAGGCGTTGATAGTGTTTTTGATATAAAAATCAACTTCGCTACGGCCATAGCTAGAGCTCAAGTCAAAATTCCAACCGCTATCAAGTTCACCTTTGATACCACTTGCTAAAGCAGCATCTGTCACAATACCACCGAACTTCGGCGTGAAACCGCCTGGTAACATTGAGAAGAAAGTAAAACAATGTGCTGGTAGGGCTGATACAGCGCTACTTACTTGGCTGTAGTTCTTTCCAGTCAAACTGATTGTTGGACAAGCACCTTTTGTACTGTCGGTATTACCGATTAACAGTGTTGAGCCGCCATCATTTGAATAAACACCGCCACGAGTTTGCGGGTTACGGAAGTAGAAACCACCTTCAACATCACGTTCAGCGAAGTTACCGAACATGTAGAACTCTTTATTTTTAGCAACTTCTAAACCAATGTTACCGAACAATTTGAAGTCACGTTTAAATTCTGGTGAACCCCAAACTTGTGCTGGATTTTGGATTTGTGTATTGCCATTTGCCGCTAAAGCACCAGCATCGCCGCGCTGTACACTGCGGCTTGTTGGGTCGCTTTGCTTGAATTCAGTACTGAAGTTGGCAAAACCATTGTCAGAAAATGGCAAACCAATGTTGGCGGAAATCTGGCGTAAATCGCCATCGCCTTCATAGTGTTGGCCTGTTTTGATTTCAACAGCACCGCCTTCGTTAGCGTCTTTTAAACGGAAGTTGATAACACCTGCGATAGCATCTGAACCGTATTGTGCGGCAGCACCATCACGTAAGATCTCAACTTGCTTTAACGCGATAGATGGGATAACTGAAATGTCCGGGCCTTGTGAGCCGTCTGACAAGCCACTACCTAAGAAGGTAATTACGGCAGAGCGATGACGGCGTTTGCCGTTAACTAATACCAGCGTGCTATCTGGTGGTAAGCCACGTAAGTTAGCTGGGCGAACTAAAGTTGAAGCGTCATTGATTGGTTGTGAGTTAACGTTGAATGATGGGACAACAGAGCTCATCAACGTCATCATGTCACTTGGACCTTGACTGGTGAATTCATCAGCACTGATCACATCAACTGGAACTGCTGAATCACCGACTGAACGTGGTGCGCCACGTGAACCAACAACAACGATTTTCTCGACATTCTCTTCTGCTTTTTTATCAGTCGCAGCTTCTTGTGCTTGCGCGGTAAAACCCGCCGCTGCCATCAATAAAACAGTACTACCGGTAAGCGCAATCTTAATTCCGGCTGCAACCGGATTAAGTGGTGAGGTTCTATTTTTCATGTTGTGCCTTTTTTTATCCTGGAAATTTAGAGTGGCTCGATTTTTATTATGTGAGCTCAGGAACTAACTTATGGCAAAAATGTCTCTTTGTCCAACTGAAATATTTGCTAATTTGTCGCAAATTGTTTGCATATTAATACACTTAGTCAGAAACGCAGATTGATGTTGTTGTCAAATAATCCCATTCCTAGCGCAGTTTGTCGGGAACTTGTTGAAAAAATCTGAAAACTGCAGTTAGATAAATCTCCTCCACGTGACCGACGATTAAAATGAAAAAAACATTAATCACCTCGTTGTTATTGTCTTGCACGGCTGTGCAAGCCAGCCAATTACCCTTAGAGCGTTTATTTGCAGAGCCTGCGCTAAGCGGTACAGCGCCAAAATCTCTGAGTTATTCTCCAGATGGTTCTCGGATCACCTATTTAAAAGGCAAAGCAGCAGATGCAACTCGGCTTGACTTGTGGCAATTCCAGTTAAAAACCGGCAAGCACAGTGTATTGGTTGATTCAGATACCTTAGTGACTGGGCCAGAAGTTCTATCAGATGAAGAAAAAGCTCGCCGCGAGCGACTTCGACTGTTTGCTACTGGCATTGTCAGTTATCAATGGTCAAAAGACGGCCAAGCATTACTGTTTCCATTAAACGGAGATCTCTATTACGTCGATTTAAAATCTGGGAAGTCGCGCAAACTCACGAACACCGAGGCTTTTGAAACTGACGCTCAGATTTCGCCAAAAGGCCGCTATGTGTCCTTTGTTCGTGAACAAAATATCTACGCGATTGATTTAAAAACGGGTAAAGAAACGCAGCTAACTAAAGACGGTCAAGGCAACATCAAAAATGGCATGGCTGAGTTTGTCGCGCAGGAAGAAATGGCGCGGATGACTGGCTATTGGTGGTCACCTGATGATAGTCGTATTGCCTTTACTCAGTTTGATGAATCAAAAGTCGCCGAAGTGCTTCGTAACGAAATTTATGCCGACGAAATCAAACTTTACAACCAGCGGTACCCATATGCCGGCCAGCATAATGTTACCATTAAGCTCGGTGTAGTTTCTCTACAGGATCCGAAAGTGAATTGGGTCGACCTAGGTGCCGAACAAGACATCTATTTGCCGCGCGTTCAATGGAGCGAACAACCAAATACCTTGACCTATCAATGGCAAACGCGAAACCAACAACTGTTGGAGTTGCGGGCGGTTGATTTGAGCAACAATCAACAACGAGTTTTAATCCGTGAAACCAGCAACACTTGGGTCAACTTACACGATGATCTGCATTTCTTAGATGATGGCCGACATTACATCTGGGCATCCGAGCGCGATGGCTATAAGCATTTGTATTTGTATGATTTAAAAAGCACAGCAGTTAAGCAGTTAACTTCAGGCCAATGGATAGTCAACGATGTAAATGCGATTGATGAAAAAAATGGTTTTGTCTATTTCACCGGCCGTAAAGATACCCCGCTTGAAGCGCATTTGTATCGAGTGTCGTTAAAGGGTGGTGAGCTAACTCGATTAACCGAAGCAGGGGCTTCGCATGCAACTGTTGTCGCCAAAGATGGCAGCGGATTTTTAGATACTTGGTCTAGTGTGGTCAGCTTGCCAAAGGTAGCTCTGCGTAATGCCGAAGGCAAAGTTGTGACGATGCTGGCTGAAAATGCCTTAACAAAAGCACATCCGTTAACCGAATACGCTGATGGTTTGGTAAAACCAAAGTTTGGGACGCTAAAGGCAAAAGATGGTCAAACGTTACATTACCGGATGTTTGAACCTGCCAATAAAGTTGCCGGTAAACGCTACCCTGTGGTGGTTGGAGTCTACGGCGGTCCAGGGGCGCAGCGGGTTACCAATAGTTGGAGCAGCAAAGATTTGTATTTCCAATATTTGGCACAAAACGGCTTTATCGTCTTCCAACTGGATAACCGCGGCTCTGAGAATCGTGGAAAAGCTTTTGAAGATCCGATCTACAAAAAATTAGCGGTGGTTGAAATCGAAGATCAAATCACCGGTGTCGAATACTTGCGCAGCCTTAGTTACGTTGACCCGACGAAAATCGGCATTTATGGCCACAGTTATGGTGGTTATATGACGATTATGGCCATGCTAAAAGCCGGCGATTATTTTGCTGCCGGTGTTTCTGGTGCGCCGGTGACCGATTGGCGGTTGTATGACACTCACTATACCGAGCGCTATTTAGGCCATCCAAATGATAATGCTGAGGGTTATGAACAAAGCTCAGTGTTCCCGTTTGTTGATGGTTTAAAAGGCAAATTGCTGATTTATCATGGTATGGCCGATGACAACGTGTTGTTTACTCACAGCACCAAAGTGTTTGGCGCTTTGCAAAGCCAAGGAAAGCTGTTTGAAGTAATGACCTATCCAGGCAGTAAACATGCAATGTTTGGGCAGCCGGTGCAGACCCACTTGCATAAAACAATTACTGAGTTTTTTGAACGGACACTCAAAGCGGAATAATCAATTGTATTGTCGTTTTTGAATAAACAAACCCGAAGACTATCTTCGGGTTTGTTATTTTAGCCTGCTTAAAACTGCCAATGTTGCTTTACAAACAGTTGGCGCATGCTTGGTTGTTTAAAAGGGCGTGAAGATTCTGGCAGGTAATTTGGCCAATCTGCGCCAAGGCTTCTGCAGTGAAAAATGCTTGATGGCCGGTTATTAACACGTTTGGAAAGGTCAGCAGACGTTGAAAAACTTCGTCTGCAATCACGTGGTCAGATAAATCTTTGAAAAATAGATCGGCTTCTTGCTCGTAAACATCTAAACCTAAATAACTAATACGCTTAGATTTTAAACCTTCGATCACGGCTTTAGTGTCGATAAGTCCACCACGACTGGTATTAATTAACATGACGCCAGTTTTCATCTGCGCCAGACTTTGCTGGTTAATCATATGAAAGGTTTCTGGGGTCAGCGGGCAGTGTAGGCTAACGATGTCCGCCTGTTGGTAAAGTTCAGCAAGTTCGACATAACGGCATGAATCACTCGGCAACTGCGGTTGCGGCTGCGGATCCACACAAAGGACGTTACAACCAAAGCCGCTTAGTATTTTTGCCGTGGTAATGCCTATTCGACCGGTACCAATGATGCCAACGGTTTTTCCATGCAGATTAAATCCAAGTAAGCCATTGAGACTAAAGTTATCGTCCCGTACTCGGTTATATGCTTTATGTAGCTTGCGGCTAAGGCACAAAATCATTGCGATGCAATGCTCGGCGACTGCTTCTGGTGAGTACGCAGGTACTCGAGCGAGTTGAAAGCCAAGCTGTTTGGCATAAGCGACATCGACATTGTTGTAACCGGCGCAGCGCAGCACAATAGTTTTAATGCCAAGTGCCGCAAGTGCATCAAGCACTGGTTTCGATAAGTCGTCATTGACAAAGACACACACAGCATTTGAACCAGCGGCTTGACTGGCGGTCACAGTATCTAGTTTCTGACTGACAAATTGCCAATTAAACTGTCCTGCACCCCAATGCGTCAAGCTCTCGCTGTCATAGGGCTGAGTACTAAATACTGCGATGCTGTGCATTTCAACGTCCTTGGTTTTGTGGCAATAAAGCTAGTTCTGCTTCAATAGCATCAATAAATTGACTAGGTTTTGTTCTTGGTGCGTAACGTTTAACGACCACACCATCCTTATTAACCAAAAATTTGGTGAAGTTCCATTTGATAGCTCGAGTTTTTAATAAACCCCGGGCTTGATCTTTCAAAAACTCAAAAAATGGCTCAGCTTCTGGTCCGTTCACTTGAACTTTTTTCATGATAGGGAAGCTAACGCCATAATTCAACTCACAAAACTGGGCGATTTCGCTGTCTGAACCAGGTTCTTGACCACCAAATTGATTGCATGGAAACGCCAAAATCTCTAAACCTTTCGCATGATATTTTTTATAAATACTTTCTAGATCCTGATACTGCGGAGTGAAACCACATTGGCTCGCGGTATTAACGATTAACAGAACTTTGTCGCGATACTGACCTAAAGCTACTTTTTCGCCTTGTTGATTGGTCACTTGGAAATGATGAACAGTTGCCATGATTGCTCCCTTGCAGCTGGCGTCGACCACTGAAGGTCGGAATACGATGGGTGATTTTGCTATTTGTACCATATGTTTGTACATTAGCGAGCAGTGTTCCATAGAAATAAGACAGTTGTATGACCGAAATAAAGCAAAATCCACGAGTGGCATTCTTAGGCCTTGGCGTGATGGGTTATCCAATGGCCGGCCACTTAAAAAATGCCGGCTTTGACGTTTGTGTTTACAACCGCACAACGAGTAAAGCCGAACAATGGCAACAACAGTATTCAGGTAATGTCGCTGCGACTCCGGCCCAGGCCGCCCTAAACGCCGATATCGTCATTATGTGTGTAGGAAACGACAATGACGTGCGCTCAGTGGTTTATGGCGAAGCAGGCGTATTGGCAACAGTAGCGCCTGGTGCTGTATTAATCGACCATACAACCGCATCTGCGGAACTAGCGCGAGAGCTTGCAGCTGCTTGCGCCAAAATCGGTGTGCAGTTTTTTGATGCGCCAGTATCTGGTGGTCAGCTTGGTGCGCAAAACGGCCAGTTGACTATCATGATGGGCGGCGCGGAAGATGCTATGGTGATAGTAGAACCCGTACTCAAATGTTATGCGCGCAGCATGCGACTTTTGGGAGCTCACGGCGCCGGACAGTTGGCCAAAATGGTGAATCAAATCTGTATTGCTGGTGTGGTGCAGGGACTGGCCGAAGGCTTACATTTTGCCCAGAAAGCAGGCCTTGATGCTAAAGCTGTGCTGGATGTGATTAGCAAAGGTGCTGCCCAATCGTGGCAAATGGAAAACCGTGGCTACACCATGGTCGACGGCCAATTTGATTTTGGTTTTGCGGTTGATTGGATGCGCAAAGACTTGGGCATTACGCTTGATGAAGCGCGCAAAAATGGCGCACAGTTGCCACTCACGGCTCTTGTGGACCAATTTTACGCAGAAGTGCAGGCGCTAGGTGCTAACCGCCAAGATACTTCAAGTTTAATTCGCCGCTTGAAATAGACCTTCCAAGCAATTCACTTTTTGTTCAAACTAAAAGTTGCAGCAGCCGTTTTGACTAGTGTCGGCTGCTGCTTGCTTTATTTCTCCTAAAGCCCGGAAATTAATCGCAGTGATTGTCGCTGCGGTAAGCCAATAGCGCCATGCCCGATAACATCAACAGTGGGATCAGGATTATTTGCACAAATGGATCCAGATCTAATCTTTGGTTTAGCCATAATAATAGTGCCCATTGCGTGAGCAAGCCGACAACACTGAACAACTTAGTTTGATGAAACATAATGACTCTCCTTAGTAAGAGTCTGTACTGTACATTGGTGATAAACTCCTCTAAAGTGGCAATAATGACATCTGAGGGGCGATTAATGACAAAAGTAACCATCTTGCTTTATCCGAATGTATCGGCGGCGCAAATCAGTGGTTTTATTGATTTATTTCGCTTTGCCAATGACCTTTGGCAATACCAGCATCCTGGGGCAGTGCCGCTTTATCAAACCGAACTTGCAGATCTGTCAGGGCAAACCCTATATCAAACTGGTTGTCAGAGCTTTCAGTGTAAGTCTGACATTGCTGCAGACACTGATGTGCTGTTGATCCCTGGCTCATATGCGCATGAACCATCTAGTTTGGCGCAAATTATTGAACTCTTCGCCAACCACAAACAGAAGTTTCAACGGTTGAAGCAGCAAGGTGTGTTGCTCGGAGCTAGTTGTAATGGCACTTTTGCCTTGGCTGCGACCGGCTTATTAGATCAGCATGCCGCGACGACTTGTTGGTTTTTAGTTGATTTCTTTAAACGCACATTTCCGCAAGTTTTGTTGACTCCAGAACAAGCGGTGGTACAGAGCTCACAGCTCTGCACCGCAGGCGCAACGACGTCTTATATCCAACTAGGTTTGCTCATAGTACAGATCCAGCAAGGTTCGGTATTTAGTCAACAATTAGCAAAATTAATGGTGACCGAAAGTGCGACTGTGCAACAAGCCCCGTATCTGTCGGTTCAACAACTAGTACCACATCAAGATCAACAGATCAGTGATGTGCAGCATTATTTGCGACAGCATTATGCAGACGAATTAATACTGTCTGAGATCGCCGATAGATTTGCGATGAGTGAACGAACACTGATCCGTCGATTTAAACAAGCAACAGGTGATACGCCAATGGCTTGGCTGCAAAAGGTGAGGGTAGATAAAGCCAAGCAACTTTTGGAGACGACGTTATTGCCTATTGATGATTTGCCGCAAGCTGTGGGATACGCCGATCTATCATCCTTTCGGAAGTTGTTTCAGCATTACACCACTTTAAGTCCGAAAGTGTATCGTGAAAGATTTTATCTTAGATAACTGTTTAATTAATATGCAGTTAATTAAATGCGTAAAAAAAAGCAACATTATGTATGCAGCACTTTCGTGAATAAGTGATACAATTTTCTAACTTAGGAAGTTACCTCAGTTAGGAATTATGGAATTCTGGCATTTAAGTTGGCAGTTATACTTCATCTTATTTACGGCAATGGTGCTTGCGCCATCGGTTGCCGGCACAGCTGCCTATTTTTATAACAACCGCCTGCTTAAACCAGTACTCTGGTGGGTGATTGCTTGTACTGTTGCATTTTTGTGGACGTCGTGGTGGATCAGCAACAATAATATCGCCGTGTCTGGCAACAAAATGATGGTCCGCGCTGGTTTTTATCAGACTGTCATTAATGACTATGCGATGGCTAGCCGGGATATTGAAATCCGTTCAAAGGATGAACTTGGCGAGTTTAAGCCAAATGTCGCCGTGGATGGCATCGATTTACCTGAGTACAAAGTTGGCTGGTATTTGCTGGAAAATAGAAAGTTGGCCTTTGTGATGTTAATTGGCAAAAGTGACGAAGTCAGTGTTGTTGATACTCCAGGCATGACCGCTATTGTCAGCGGCAACATTCGTAACGCCAAAATTGTCTCCATCAATTAATAACTGACTTCAAACGTATTTGCAGCTGTTGGTTATTGCATTTGATAGCTGCAAACAAAATCAAATTTAGCCGCATACAAATAAAACAAAGGCACCCTAGGGTGCCTTTGTTTATTGCCAATAAAGCCAATGACTTAATTGGCGAATTGCATTTCTGGAATGTCGCCTGACACGACAAGTTTACCTGCAGTTTTTGCGATGATTTCTTCAACGCTGATGCCAGGTGCACGCTCTAGCAGATGGAACGCGCCGTCTTTGACCTCAAGAACCGCTAAGTCAGTCACGATTTTTTTCACGCAACCAACACCTGTCAGCGGCAGGGTGCATTGGTCTAACAATTTTGAGCTACCATATTTGTCGGCGTGGGTCATAGTGACGACAATGTTTTGTGCCCCAGCAACCAAATCCATAGCGCCACCCATGCCTTTCACTAATTTTCCTGGGATCATCCAGCTAGCGATGTTGCCTTGTTGGTCGACTTCAAAAGCACCAAGCACTGTTAAATCGACATGGCCGCCGCGGATCATGGCAAAGCTCTCTGCTGAGCTGAAAATTGCAGCGCCAGCAATTGCTGTCACAGTCTCTTTACCGGCGTTAATCATATCGGCATCAACTTGTGCTTCGGTCGGATAAGGACCCATACCTAACAAACCATTTTCTGATTGCAACATTACTTCAATGCCAGCCGGCACGTAGTTAGCAACCAAAGTTGGAATACCGATACCAAGGTTAACGTAATAACCATCTTTTAATTCTTGAGCCACTCGCATAGCGACTTGTTCACGTGATAAAGCCATGCTGCTCTCCTTAACCTTTAACCATGCGACGTTCAATGCGTTTTTCAAAGTTGCCTTTGATTACACGCTGCACGTAGATACCAGGGGTGTGAATTTGTGACGGTTCAAGTTCACCTGGTTCGACAATTTCTTCAACTTCAGCAACAGTGATTTTGCCCGCAGTTGCGACCATAGGGTTGAAATTCATCGCGGTGTGACGGAACACTAAATTACCGTAGCGGTCAGCTTTCCATGCGCGAACGATTGCAAAGTCGCCAGTGATCGATGGTTCTAATACATAATTGCGACCATTGATTTCGCGAGTTTCTTTGCCTTCAGCGACCGGTGTGCCGTAGCCAGTTGCGGTGAAAAAAGCTGGAATACCAGCGCCACCAGCGCGAATCTTTTCCGCTAAAGTACCTTGTGGTGTCAATTCAACTTCCAGCTCGCCGCTTAACAGTTGTTTTTCAAACAAGGCGTTTTCACCCACGTAAGAGGCGACCATTTTTTTGATTTGGCGATCTTCAAGTAATACGCCAAGACCAAAGCCATCAACACCACAGTTGTTTGAGACTACAGTTAAATCTTTGGTACCCATAGATTTGATTTGAGCGATTAAGCCTTCAGGGATCCCGCAAAGGCCAAAACCCCCAGCGATGACAGTCATGCCATCAGTCAAACCAGCCATTGCTTCATCGTAACTACTTACGACTTTATTAAACCCTGCCATTTGAAGTCCTCATGATGATTCTTATAATCGTTGCCAGAGCGCATTTGGCGCTAACTGACAGTGAAATCAGAGTTCGATCTCTAAAATCTAGTTAACTTATTCAAGCGCTATTTTGTCGGCATTGCATTTTGTGTGCATTGAGCCTTGAGCGCCAATCCTACTTTAGAACTAGGTGCCTTTCCGAGCGCTGCAGCAATTGCCCAACCTGCTTTGGCGAGCGTATTTAACTCAACACCGTGCTCAATGCCAAGACCGTTCAGCAAGTACACCACATCTTCAGTGGCAACATTGCCTGACGCGCCGGCCGCGTATGGACAACCGCCAAGACCAGCAACTGCGCTATCAATGACATGAATACCGCGGCTTAGCGCTGCGTAAATATTTGTTAACGCTTGGCCATAGGTGTCGTGAAAATGTACGGCGACTTGCGACACTGGCACAACTGCCAGTACAGCATCTAACATTGCATGGACTTTGGCGGGTGTACCAACACCGATAGTGTCGCCCAATGAAATTTCGTAGCAGCCCATATCGAGCAGAGCTTTTGCCACTTTAGCAACATCTGCTGGTGCCACTTCGCCTTGGTAAGGACATCCCACCACACAAGAGACGTAACCGCGCACACGAATGCCATCCGCTTTGGCTGCGGCTAGTACAGGCGCAAAACGCTCTAGGCTTTCAGCTACCGAGCAGTTGATATTTTTTTGGCTAAAGGCTTCTGAAGCCGCACCAAAAATCGCTACTTCATCAGCACCAGCGGCACGAGCGCCCTGATAGCCTTGCAAATTTGGTGTCAGCGCAGAGTAGGTGACGCCAGTTTTGCGTGCGATTCCGGCAAAAACTTGCGCCGAATCAGCCATTTGCGGCACCCATTTCGGACTGACAAAAGAGCCGGTTTCGATGGTGCGAAGTCCGGCATCAGCGAGCGCGTTGACCAAAGCAATCTTAGCTTCGGTGCTAACCGCTACTTCATTTTGTAGGCCATCACGAGGGCCGACTTCAACGATACGAACATTTGTAGGCCATGCATTCATGCTTATGCCTCCGTTGCTGCAGCAAAATCGACCAGTTCAACACCGTCTTTGACCAAATCGCCGGTCGCGTAAAACACTGCGTTGACAGTGCCAGCTGTTGGCGCTTTGATTGCGTATTCCATTTTCATTGCTTCCATCACCAACAACGTCTGTCCGGCTTCAACTAGCTGACCTGCTTTGACCAGCACTGCGACCACAGTGCCGTTCATTGGCGCTTTTAAGCTACCCGCAGCATCTTCGGTTGATGCAACTTCGACAGTGGTTTTATATTCAAAATCAAAACGTTGTTGTTTGATGAATACCGATACCGTGTCTTTAGCCTGGTTCACTCTCACGCGCATTTGATGGCCACCAATATTGGCAGACAGTTCATCAAGTTGCAGTTGCGCACTTATTTGCAGGCAAAGATCGCCGACACAAACCACAAAGCCATTGGCTTGTTGGGTAATCACCACTCGGTGGTTAACCTCATCCTGAGTCAGGGAGAACTCGACTTGGGCGCTTTCGTTGATGCGCCAGCCTAAAGCGCTTTGCCATGGCGTGGAAACACTTTGTGCAGGTTGGCGTTTTAACAGTAAATACAACGCGGCCAAAATGAGTGCTTGCGTCGGCTCATTTTGCTCTGGTGCGAATAAGGTCGCTTGATGATGTTCGATAAAGTGCGTATCAAGTTCGGCAGCAGCAAACGCTGGGTGTTCTACTAATCGAGTTAAGAAATTAAGATTAGTTTTTACGCCAGCAATCCGATAGTCGTCTAATGCGCGGCGCATCCGCGCTATAGCGCGATCACGGCTTTCATCCCAAACAATTAGCTTGGCTATCATCGGATCATAAAACGGCGAAACTTCGTCATTTTCCACGACACCGGTATCCACCCGAACGTGACGATTCGCGTCAGGTTGGCGCAAATAAGTGAGTTTGCCTGTAGCCGGCAAGAAATTATTGTCAGGATCTTCGGCATATACTCGCACTTCAATAGCATGACCATCGAGTGGAATTTGCGCTTGGGTTAACGGTAATGGTTGACCGCTTGCGACCAATAACTGCCACTTCACCAAGTCTTGTCCAGTGATCATCTCGGTAACCGGGTGCTCAACTTGTAGACGTGTGTTCATTTCCATGAAATAGAACGAGCCGTCTTCATCGAACAGGAACTCAACAGTACCAGCGCCAGCGTAACCAATAGCTTTGGCGGCCGTTACGGCAGCTTCGCCCATGGCGCGGCGTTGTTCATTACTGAAGTTTGGAGCAGGCGCTTCTTCGATCACTTTTTGATGACGACGTTGAATAGAACAGTCGCGCTCATGCAGATAAACTGCATTGCCAAAGTTGTCGGCGAACACTTGGATCTCGACATGGCGAGGCTTTGTAAGGTAACGCTCCATCAAAATTTTGTCGTTGCCAAAGCCGTTAATCGCTTCACGTTTAGCGCTTTGCAGCTGCTCTAAAAATTCAGACTGCTGCCAAACCACTTTCATGCCCTTGCCGCCGCCACCATAAGCGGCCTTCAGCAGCAGCGGATATCCGACTTGTTCAGCTTGTTCTGCCAAGAAACTTTCGTCTTGGTTGTCGCCATGATAACCAGGCACCAAAGGCACATTGGCGTCTTGCATAATGGCTTTAGCGGCGCTTTTTGAACCCATAGCGGCAATTGCACTGACTGGTGGGCCGATAAACACCACACCTGCGTCCGCACATTGTTTGGCAAAGTCTTCGTTTTCACTTAAAAAGCCGTAGCCAGGGTGGATGGCTTGAGCACCAGATTTTAAGGCGATTTCCAAAATTTTATCGGCGCGTAAGTAAGATGCTTTGCTTGGTGCAGGTCCTAATAAATAGGCTTCGTCGGCCATCTGCACATGTCGAGCATTAGCGTCGGCTTCGGAATATACCGCTACGCAGCGGATCCCCATGGCGTGGGCGGTTTTGATAACACGACAAGCAATCTCGCCTCGGTTGGCGATTAGGATTTTGTTAAACATATTAGGCTTGTCCTTCTGAAGATTGAGTTGCAACTATCCAAGCCGGAGTGCGTTTTTCCAAAAACGCACTCAAACCTTCCTGGCCTTCTTTTGAGACACGAATAGCGGCAATTTGCTGACTGGTGTGAGCAATGAGTTCAGGCGTGGTTGGCTGGTTTGCGACATCACGAATAAGCTGTTTAGCTGCATTCAGTGCTTGCGGACTGTTTTGCAAAAGCGTGTTGATTAAGTTGGTCACAGTAACGTCGAATTCTTCTTCTGCGACAACGTGGCTCAGTAAACCAAGCGCCTTGGCTTCAAGTGCAAAGAAACGCTCTGCAGTCAGGAAGTAACGGCGACTGGCGCGCTCGCCAATTGCACGAACTACATATGGGCTGATAACCGCTGGGATCAGGCCAATTTTAACTTCACTCAAGCAAAAGCTGGTTTTTTCAATAGCAACCGCCATATCACAACACGCGACTAAACCAACTGCACCGCCAAAAGCAGCACCCTGCACCTTGGCAATGGTCGGCGCTTTGAAGGTGTCGAGTTTATGCATGAGTTCAGCAAGATTGCCGGCATCGGCTAAGTTCTCGTCATAGTTTTTAGTGGCCATGGAACGCATCCAGGCCAAATCAGCGCCAGCGCTAAAATTTTTGCCGGTGGACTCCAGTACCAAAACGCGAACAGCTTCGTCATTTTGTAGTTCGGTAAGTGCGACTAGCAATTCGCTAATCATCTGATCGTCAAATGCGTTATGCACCGACGGTCTATCCATGGTTAGCGTGGCTACACCATTTGCGGCAACAGTGTGGCGGACAAATTGAAAAGTGCTCATTGATGGCTCCTCATTGCTGGCGCCTACATGCGGAACACGCCAAAGCGTGTCTCTTCAATAGGGGCATTCAGGGATGCCGCTAAGGCTAATCCAACGACCATCCGGGTTTGTGCTGGGTCAATGATGCCGTCGTCCCATAACCGAGCTGAAGCGTAGTAGGGGTGCCCTTGTTGTTCGTACTGGGCGACAATTGGCTTTTTCAGCGCTGCTTCGTCATCGGCTGACAAAGTTTGACCTTTACGGGCTAAACCGTCTTTGGTTACTTGTGCCATAACGCCAGCCGCTTGTTCGCCGCCCATCACGGAAATGCGGGCATTTGGCCACATCCACATCATGGTTGGATCATAAGCACGACCACACATGCCGTAGTTGCCAGCGCCGTATGAGCCGCCAATTAACACAGTAAATTTAGGGACTTTGGCACAAGAAACTGCAGTGACCATCTTCGCGCCATGTTTGGCGATACCTTCTGCTTCGTATTTTTGGCCAACCATAAAACCGGTGATATTTTGCAAAAATAACAACGGAATTTTACGCTGACAGCAAAGCTCAATGAAGTGTGCGCCTTTTTGTGCCGACTCTGAAAATAGAATGCCGTTGTTGGCGATAATACCGATTGGATTGCCAAAAATACGAGCAAAACCACAGACCAAAGTCGGGCCATATAATTGTTTAAATTCGTCAAAATCCGAGCCATCGACGATCCGCGCAATCACTTCGCGTACATCGAATGGCTTTTTCAAATCTGTGCCGACGATACCGTATAGCTCTTCTGCTGGGTACAAAGGCTCTTCGCTTGGTTTCACATCGCGAAGTTGCGGCTGCTCGCGATTGAGTCTCGAAATCGCATTACGGGCTAACTGCAGCGCATGCTCGTCGTTTTGTGCGTAGTGATCGGCAACCCCAGAGATGCGGCAATGCACATCAGCGCCACCTAAATCTTCTGCAGAAACTTCTTCGCCAGTGGCGGCTTTCACCAGCGGCGGGCCAGCTAAGAAAATAGTGCCTTGTTCTTTGACGATGATGGATTCATCTGCCATGGCTGGAACATAAGCGCCACCCGCAGTACACAGACCCATAACCACGGCAATTTGCGGAATGCCTTTAGCGGACATATTGGCTTGGTTAAAGAAAATACGGCCGAAGTGCAATTTATCTGGAAATACTTCGTCTTGGCGTGGCAGATTCGCGCCGCCTGAATCGACTAAATAGATACATGGGAGGTTGCAACGTTCGGCAATTTCTTGTGCACGTAAATGCTTTTTCACGGTCAGTGGGTAATAAGTCCCGCCTTTGACTGTTGCATCATTAGCGACAATCATACATTCGACACCACTCACGCGGCCGATACCAGCAACAACACCTGCTGCTGGCACATGGTCGTCATAACACTCAAAGCCAGCAAATTGACCGATTTCTAAAAATGGTGAACCTGGGTCTAAAAGTTTTTGCACGCGGTCGCGCACAAATAACTTGCCGCGAGCGGTATGGCGAGCAATTAACGTAGTACCGCCGCCAAGTTTGATTTGTTGAACTTGTTGCTGTAAATCATCGACAAGCAGCTGCATCGCTTGCGCATTTTGGCAAAACTCAGCACTTTTTGGATTGATTTTACTGGATAATTTGGTCACTGCACTCACCTGTAGATGTTGGTTGTGATACCACTATGCTGGTGCTGCGCAAGGGAAGCTTGCGCCAAAAAAAACAGCGAGCGGGGGGCCGCTCGCCGTGTATCATTAATTTGACTCGTTAAATAATTCGCGACCGATTAACATCCGACGAATTTCTGAAGTACCAGCACCAATTTCATAGAGTTTGGCATCTCGTAATAAACGGCCAGTAGGGTATTCGTTGATGTAACCGTTACCGCCTAACAACTGGATAGCATCTAGCGCCATTTTTGTTGCCAATTCAGCGGTATACAGAATTACTGCTGCAGCGTCTTTCCGAGTGGTTTCACCACGGTCACAGGCTTTTGCAACTGTGTAGGCATAAGCCTTAGCCGCGTTCATTTGCGTATACATATCGGCGATTTTGCCTTGAACCAATTGGAATTCACCAATAGCTTGGCCAAACTGCGTACGGTCGTGGATATAAGGAACCACAATATCCATACAAGCTTGCATAATGCCGAGCGGGCCGCCTGATAATACTAAACGCTCATAATCTAAACCTGACATCAGCACGCGCACGCCTGAGCCGATAGTGCCGAGCACGTTCTCTTCTGGGACTTCACAATCTTCAAACACCAGTTCACAAGTGTTTGAACCGCGCATGCCTAATTTGTCGAGTTTCTGCGCTTGCGAGAAACCTTTAAAACCGCGCTCAACGATAAAAGCAGTGATGCCTTTTGAGCCAGCATTGATGTCAGTTTTGGCATAGATCACATAAGTGTTGGCGTCTGGGCCGTTGGTGATCCACATTTTATTGCCATTCAGAATGTAGCGATCGCCTTGCTTGTCAGCACGCAGTTTCATACTCACCACGTCAGAACCTGCATTTGGTTCTGACATCGCTAAAGCACCGATGTGTTCACCAGAACATAACTTCGGCAAATACTTCATCTTTTGCGCTTCGTTTCCGTTGCGGGCGATTTGATTTACACAAAGGTTTGAATGAGCGCCGTAAGATAATGCGACGGATGCAGAGGCACGGCTGATTTCTTCCATGGCAACGATGTGTTCAAGGTAACCTAAACCTGAACCACCGTATTTTTCGTCAACGGTGACGCCTAACAGGCCTAAATCACCAAATTTGCGCCATAAATCATTAGGAAATTCATTGTCATGGTCAATTTGGGCAGCACGAGGCGCGATTTCTTCGCGGGCAAAGGCGTTGACCTGTTCGCGGATCATATCCACGGTTTCGCCAAGGTCGAAGTTCAGCGATTTGTATGTGCTAATCATGAAGTTTCCCCATTTACTGATGATGGATTAATTGATTGTTCTGTTGATTTGTTTTCGTTATTTTTTGCGTCGACCAGAGTTTCACGGCAGCGTTTTTCAACGGTGACCAATTCCATCAGCACGACTTTGATGTCGTCCATTTGCTGATGCAACTCGGTCTTCTTCTGTTCTATAAGTTTCAGCATGATAGTTAGCTGAGTCACTGACGATTTATCTGCGTCGTACAATTCAAAGAGTTGACCTGTTTCTGACAAGCTAAAACCTAGGCGCTTCCCTCGTAAAATCAGCTTTAAACGGACGCGGTCACGTTTGCTATAGATGCGGGTCTGGCCTTGGCGTAAAGGCGTCAGCAACCCTTGATCCTCATAAAAACGGATGCTGCGGGTTGTGATGTCGAACTCTTTGGCGAGCTCGCTGATGCTGTACGTTACGTCATCTTTGTCGGTCACGGGCGTAGTCACTTCTGTGAATTTAAGGCTGATTTAGAATGG
This sequence comes from Gammaproteobacteria bacterium, assembly GCA_017302255.1. Classification (GTDB taxonomy): domain Bacteria; phylum Pseudomonadota; class Gammaproteobacteria; order Enterobacterales; family Alteromonadaceae; genus Pararheinheimera. The sequence continues at coordinate 62,653 of JAFLDV010000005.1, forward strand.
GCTTTACTATAAGTGAAGTTTACGTAAAGGTAAAGCTGTGCTGTTTTAATCGCCATGCATGTAATGCAAAACGCGTGTTAAAATTCAATCGTTGTTAAATGCAATTACAGATTTAAATCAACCGGTTAGATGTGTGTTTCAAAGGGCGATAATAGTGTTCTTGTCTTAAAGTCCCGAAAGCAATCCGCAACTTTAGTCAAATATGCGTAAAGGAAATCTGCCAAAACCGCGCAAAGCACTTGCCAATGTTGCGCAAATAATTCAACTGATAAGACCAAAGTGCAGCATGGTTGACGTTGGCGTAAACGTAAATTTGGTGTAGTCTCAGCAGCAGAATTTATTATGCTGTTTCCAATTCGCTGGAGGATGCCAAATGGCACATACAGATCAAATAGTAATCGTTGGTGCAAAGCGCACAGCAATGGGTGGTTTCATGGGTGGTTTAGCTGATGTAGCAACCACCGACTTGGGCGCAGTTGCCATTAAAGCTGCTCTTGAGCAATCAGGCGTGGCCGGCGATGCGGTCTCTGAAGTACTGATGGGCTGTGTACTACCGGCAGGTCTTGGTCAGGCACCAGCACGTCAAGCGACACTGAAAGCAGGGTTACCGTTATCTGCAGGTGCAACCACCTTAAACAAAGTATGTGGTTCTGGTTTAAAAACCGTGATGTTGGCAAGTGATTTATTAAAAGCTGGCAGCGCTGATGTAGTGGTTGCTGGCGGTATGGAATCCATGTCGAACGCGCCATACCTGTTGCCAAAAGCACGCGGCGGGATGCGCATGGGGCATGGCGAAGTTAAAGATCACATGATGCTAGATGGTTTAGAGAATGCCTATGATGGCAAAGCCATGGGCTGTTTCGCGCAAGTGACCGCCAACGAACAAGGCTTTACTCGCGAAGATATGGATGCTTTTGCGGTGCAATCATTGACGCGCGCGCAAGCTGCAATTAGCAGCGGTGCTTTTGTTGAAGAGATTGCTCCGGTGTTAGTGCAGAGCCGTAAAGGTGCTGTGGAGTTCGCAGTTGACGAGCAACCTGGTAACGCCAAAGTTGATAAGATCCCAACTCTGCGTCCGGCATTTGCCAAAGACGGCACTATCACTGCGGCAAACTCAAGTTCAATTTCTGACGGCGCTGCAGCCTTGGTACTGATGCGTGAAGGCGATGCCTTAGCCGCAAATAAGACGGTGTTAGCCCGAGTACTTGCACATGCTACCCATTCGCAAGAGCCTGAAAAATTCACCGTTGCACCAGTTGGTGCTATCAACAAGCTGCTGACCAAACTTAATTGGACAACAGCCGATGTTGACCTGTGGGAAATCAATGAAGCTTTTGCCATGGTCACGATGTTGGCTGTGAAGGAACTTGCACTTGACGGCAATAAAGTCAACGTCAACGGCGGTGCTTGTGCATTGGGTCACCCAATTGGTGCTTCTGGCGCTCGGATTTTAGTAACCCTTATTCATGCGTTAAAGGCTCGCGGTTTACGTCGTGGCATCGCGACTTTATGTATCGGTGGCGGTGAAGCCGTTGCTTTAGCAGTTGAAGTCTAACGACTATTAGCGCTTGCGCAGGACTAAGTGCTTTTGTCCGCAATTGCACTTAGTTATCAAAGCTAATTTACACATATATAGAGTGGCGCGATTAACGAGCCATTTGAAAAGACAACAGACTTGCCAGCAATGACTGGTCAAGCAAATCAACAGTGGTGCAAGTTACATGGCACAAAACATGTGCATGTCTTGCAAAATTAACAAATGAAATCTCGCGCTGACGCAGAGAATTCAAGACGGGGAAGCATCATGACAACTCAGGTCCAGCTGTTTATCAACGGCGAATTTGTTCACTCTAAAAGTGAAAAATTAATCCCGGTGACCAATCCGGCAACGCAAGAAGTAATTGCTCAAGTGCCATGCGCAACCATGGACGAGATGGAACTGGCGATTAGCTCAGCCAAAGCTGCTTTCCAAACTTGGAAAGAAACGCCAGTGTCAGAACGTGCACGTTTAATGATGCGTTTTGCTGCATTATTAAAAGAACATCAAGCTGATATTGCTGACATTATTTGTCGCGAATTGGGCAAGACTGTTGAAGATGCAAAAGGCGATGTTTGGCGCGGTATCGAAGTGGTTGAACAAGCCGCCAACATCCCATCATTGATGATGGGCGAGACTGTTGAAAACGTTGCGCGCAGTATTGATACTTACAGCTACATTCAACCACTTGGTGTTTGTGCTGGTATCACGCCATTTAACTTCCCTGCAATGATCCCTCTGTGGATGTTCCCGATGGCAATTGCTTGTGGTAATACCTTCGTATTAAAACCATCAGAACAAGATCCAATGACGGTTAACCGTATTGCTGAATTATTTGAACAAGCTGGTGCACCAAAAGGCGTGTTACAAGTTGTGCATGGTTCAAAAGAACAAGTTGACGTCTTGTTGCATCATAAAGATATCAAAGCGATTTCTTTCGTAGGTTCAGTCAATGTTGGTCAGTACATCTATAAAACTGGTACTGACAACTTAAAACGCGTGCAAGCCTTTGCTGGTGCGAAAAACCACATGGTTATCATGCCAGATGCCAATAAAAACCAAGTAGTTAACGCCTTAGTTGGCGCCTCAGTGGGTGCTGCCGGTCAACGTTGTATGGCTATTTCGGTTGCGGTGTTTGTTGGTGCTGCCGCAGAGTGGATCCCTGAAGTTGCTGCTGCTATTGGCAAGGTTCGTCCAGGCGTTTACACAGATCCAAATGCCGCTTATGGCCCACAAATTAGCCCACAAGCTCGTGCTCGGGTGTTGTCACTGATTGAACAAGGTAAACAAGAAGGCGCGACTTGTTTGGTTGATGGTTCAACTATTGTTGTTGACGGTTATCCAAATGGTAACTGGGTTGGCCCAACAGTGTTCTCGAATGTCACGACAGATATGGCTATCTATAAAGAAGAAATCTTCGGCCCAGTGTTAAGTACCATGACCGTTGGCTCTTTAGATGAAGCTATCGCTCTGGTAAACGCTAGTCCGTTTGGTAACGGTACAGCGATTTTCACCGCAAGTGGTCATGCAGCGCGCAAGTACCAGCACGAAGTTGAAGTGGGTCAAGTAGGTATTAATATTCCAATTCCGGTACCACTGCCATTCTTCTCGTTCACCGGCTGGAAAGGTTCGTTTTACGGTGATCAACACGCATATGGCAAACAAGCGGTTCGTTTTTATACAGAAACGAAGACTATCACTGCCCGTTGGTTTGAAGATGATATGGCTGCGACTGGGCCAAATATGTCAATTAACCTGCGTTAATTGTGCTCTGGGTGTCAAAGCCAAAGTATTGGCTTTGACACATGAACCAGCCGTGCTCGGTAGAAAGCACGGTAATTGTTGGTCCGTCTAACCTGAGCTAACAAGATAGTTTTTTCGTATAGAACGACAGCATTTATGTGTAAGCATGAAAAGGTAACCCTATGAATTTCAATTTAACCGAAGATCAAAAAGCATTTGCCGATACTGCTCGTCAATTTGCCGAAACCGAACTCGCGCCTTTTGCGGCTGAATGGGATCGCACGCATCATTTTCCGAAGGAAGTGATCCAGAAAGCTGGTGAGTTAGGTTTTTGTTCTTTATACACGCCAGAAGAAGCGGGTGGTCTTGGTTTATCGCGTTTAGATTCTTCAATCATTTTCGAACAATTGGCGATGGGTTGCACGGCAACGACTGCGATGCTGACCATTCACAATATGGCAACTTGGATGATTGCTAGCTTTGGTACTGAAGAAACTAAAGCACAATGGTGTCCAACTCTAGTGACTGGGGAAAAGCTGGCATCCTACTGTTTGACTGAACCTGGCTCAGGTTCAGATGCCGCGTCGCTGCGCACCAGTGCCAAACGTGACGGTGATAGCTATGTTATCAACGGTTCAAAAATGTTTATCTCCGGCGCCGGTAGCACCGAAGTATTGGTAGTTATGGCGCGGACCGGTGAAGCTGGTCCAAAAGGCATTTCTGCGTTTGTTGTACCTGCGGATGCTGCAGGCGTGATCTACGGCAAAGCCGAAGAAAAAATGGGTTGGAATGCCCAGCCAACACGGTTAGTTACTTTTGATAACGTTCGTATTCCCGCACATTATTTATTAGGCAGCGAAGGCGAGGGTTTTACTTTTGCAATGAAAGGCTTAGATGGCGGTCGGATCAATATTGCAACTTGCTCAATTGGCACAGCTCAACAAGCGTTGAACACAGCTCGTAATTATATGCTTGAGCGTGAACAGTTCGGTAAACCTTTAGCGGCGTTCCAAGCGCTGCAATTTAAGCTGGCGGATATGGCAACTGAATTGGTTGCGGCACGGCAATTAGTGCGTTTAGCTGCATTTAAATTAGACACAGATGACGCTGAAAAAACGGCTTATTGCGCGATGGCCAAGCGATTTGCCACCGATGTTGGTTTCCAGGTCTGCGATCAAGCACTGCAAATCCATGGTGGTTACGGCTATATCAAAGAATATCCATTAGAGCGGCATTTCCGCGACGTTCGTGTCCATCAAATCTTGGAAGGCACCAACGAAATTATGCGATTGATTATCGGGCGTCGCTTGCTCGATAGTGCAGCGAACGACATTCTTTAAGCGAAAAGCCCTGCTAGTCAGGGCTTTTCTGCGCCTGTTGGTTATTTAGTTAGACGTTTGGCTGAGCTTGATGCGATGTCACAAGCTCAGTTATCCAGAGGAAAAAGGATATTTGATGGCAAATTTACGTTTAGAAAAAGTTGGCAATACCGCCCTGATCACCATGGCCAATCCGCCTGCGAATACTTGGACTCGTGAGACCTTGACGCAGTTACGTGATTTAGTACACGAGCTAAATGCAGATAAGTCGGTATACGCTTTAGTGATTACCGGTGAAGGTGAAAAGTTCTTTTCCGCAGGTGCAGATCTAAAACTGTTCGCCTCCGGTGATAAAGCTGTTGCTTCTGATATGGCTCGTATTTTCGGTGAAGCTTTTGAAACTTTATCGGCCTTTCGTGGAGTGTCCATTGCAGCCATCAACGGTTATGCGATGGGCGGCGGCTTAGAAGTCGCATTGGCATGTGATATTCGCATTGCCGAAGAACAAGCACAGCTCGCATTACCTGAAGCGAAAGTTGGCTTATTGCCTTGTGCTGGTGGTACTCAGAATTTGGCTTGGTTAGTTGGAGAAGGTTGGGCAAAGCGCATGATCCTTTGTGGTGAGCGGTTGAATGCTGAAAAAGCCTTAGCAATTGGCTTAGTTGAAGAAGTTGTGGCTAAAGGTCAAAGCCTAGCGGCGGCTATAGCTTTGGCGGCAAAAGTTGCTGAGCAGAGTCCATCGGCGGTAAGTGCTTGTAAGAAGCTTATTCAACAAGGCCGTCATGGCTCGATGAGCCATGCACTGCCTTTAGAGCGCGAATTATTTGTGGCATTATTCGATACTAAAGATCAGGTTGAAGGCGTTAGCGCTTTCTTAGAAAAACGTCCAGCTACTTGGGTCAATGGCTAATGAATGACATGACAATTGCGCCCGTCGTGCTTTTTGACACGCTACAGGCAGAAAACGGCAAACTAATAGGTGTCGCCACGCTCAACAGCGAGAAATCGTTAAATGCGTTGAGTTTAGCCATGGTTGAGTTGCTTCTTCCGCAGCTGCAGGTCTGGAAAGATGATCCGCAAATCGCGATGGTGCTACTGCAAGGTGCTGGCGATAAAGCATTCTGTGCTGGTGGCGATATTCGTGATCTGTACCATAGTATGAAACAGCAACCTGGCGAGTTTCAGCCGTATGTGCAGGATTTTTTTAGCAAAGAATATCATTTAGATTATCTCATCCATACCTTTGAAAAACCGGTTTTGGTTTGGGGTAATGGGATTGTGATGGGCGGCGGTCTTGGTTTAATGGCCGGCGCATCGCATCGAGTGGTCACAGTGACCAGCCGGATTGCTATGCCAGAAATGGCGATTGGCTTGTATCCAGATGTCGGTGGCTCTTGGTTCTTAAACCGTATGCCTGCGGGTTGTGGTCTGTTCCTTGGGCTTACTGGTGCATCCATTAATGCGGCGGATGCTAAGTTTATTGATTTAGCAGATCATTTTATTCCTCATGATAAAAAATCCGCGGTGCTCGCTGGTTTGCAGCAAGTCCGTTGGGGAAACACTGTTGCGCTTAACCATCAGAAATTATCAGATCTGTTATTACAACTTGAGCAGCAATCACTGAATCAGCAGCCGTCAAGTCAGGTGCGTGCGCATCAACACTCAATTGCCGGTCTTGCCGCGCTTGGCTCATTGCCGGCGACTATGGATGCTATTTTGGCAATGCCGGGCGACGATGTCTGGCTCAATAAGGCTAAAACCTCGTTGCAATACGGTAGCCCAATTACTGCGCATATCGTGTATCGACTGCTGCAGCTTGGTCAATCGAAAATCCTCGCTGATAGTTTCCGTTTAGAACTTGGTCTTTCTGTGCAATGCGGCAAACTTGGCGAATTCACCGAGGGTGTGCGCGCACTACTTATTGATAAAGACCAACAACCTAAATGGTTGTATTCGGACGTTGCGTCAGTACCAGTGCATGTGATTGATCAATTATTCAGTTCGCCTTGGGATGCGTCCGAACACCCGCTGCAAGCGCTCGGTCGAGTAAAGGCATAACCTAATTTTTTGTAGTTTTGGCTACGCAGGAGTTTTTATGGCACAAGTTGCATTTATCGGTTTAGGAAATATGGGTGGCCCAATGGCCATCAATTTGGTTAAAGCCGGACATCAAGTAACAGCCTTTGATTTGTCACAAGCCGCATTAGCGCAAGTTGCAGCCGAAGGCGCGAAAGTCGCTGATTCAGCAAAAGCTGCGGTGCTGGGTGCTGATTTTATAATTTCAATGTTGCCGGCAGGCAAACACGTCGCTGGTTTATATCAAGATGTTGCTGATGCGATTAAAGCTGATGCTTTAGTGCTTGATTGTTCAACCATTGATGCTGCAACGGCACGCGCGGTCGGTGCCAGTCTTGCGGCAAAAGGCATTGCTTTTGTCGATGCGCCAGTCTCTGGTGGCGTCGGTGGCGCAAAAGCTGGTACTTTAACTTTCATTGTTGGCGGCAGTGCCGAACATTTCAGCAAAGCGCAAACCGTGTTAACTGCAATGGGTAAAAACCTATTTCACGCTGGTGAAGTTGGCGCTGGTCAAATTGCTAAAATCTGTAACAACATGCTGTTATCGGTGTTGATGGTTGGCACTAGCGAAGCTATCCAACTTGGCGTCGATAATGGTTTAGATCCAAAAGTGTTGTCGGAAATCATGCTCAAGAGCTCGGGTCGCAACTGGACCTTAGAACTTTACAATCCATGCCCAGATGTTCTGCCGAATGTGCCGTCGAGCAACGACTACCAAGGTGGTTTTATGGTGGATTTGATGGCCAAAGATTTGGGTCTTGCCGCAGAGTGTGCGCAGCAAAGTCAATCAGCTACACCGATGGGCGCTTTAGCTCGCAACCTGTACGTGGCTCATCAACGCCAAGGGTTTGGTAAGTTGGATTTTTCGAGTATTTTCCGTTTTTTCTCGAAAAAGTAATTTGATTCTAATCGCTTAACAGGCGATTTAGCCGCAGCAAATGGCAATCTAATCTGGACGAATAAAATGAATTTAAAAGACAAAGTAATAGTGGTAACCGGCGGTGCGCAAGGGCTGGGTCTGGAAATGGCCACTATGTGTGCCGAAGCTGGCGCGCATCTGGCATTAATTGATATGAATACTGAGCAGCTAGGCCGCGCGCAAGAGCAACTGGCCGCGCATGGCGTGACTGTCCGTACATATCAAGGTAACGTTGCCGATGAAGCAACTGTTGAGCAAATTTTTGGTTTTATCGCTGAAGACTTTGGCGCCATCGATGGACTGATTAACAATGCTGGGATCTTACGTGACGGCTTGTTATTGAAATTTAAAGACGGCGAAATTCAAAGCAAAATGTCACTGGCTCAATTTCAGTCAGTCATTGATGTCAACTTAACAGGCGTGTTCCTTTGCGGGCGAGAAGCTGCGGCATTAATGGTGAAAACTGGCCGTAAGGGCGTCATTATCAATATGTCGAGCGTAGCTCGTGCCGGCAACATGGGACAGACTAATTACGCCGCTTCTAAAGCTGGTGTTGTTGCCATGACTGTAACCTGGGCTCGCGAATTAGGTCGCTATGGGATCCGAGTAGGCGCTATCGCCCCAGGCGTAATTCGCACCGCGATGACTGATGCGATGAAACCTGAAGCCCGTGAGCGTTTGGTGGCAATGAAGCCAGTTGGCCGTTTAGGTGAAGCTGCTGAAATCGCGCATACCGCAAAATATATCTTCGAAAACGACTTCTTTACTGGTCGTGTTGTTGAGGTTGACGGCGGTATCAGCATGTAACCTCTTTGCTATAACTTGTTATTAGCATGCTCGAACAACAATGCCGCCATTTGTGCGGCATTGTTGTTTGCCGTCTAAGCTAAAACGATAAGTTACTATTTCATTTGGCGAGTTAGACTATTGTCGGCACAATAGGGCACTGTTTACAGCGTCTGTTTGTCACTACAAAAGCCAGATGCAGCCATAAGTTTAATTCGGAGTCATCAATGACCAATCCCTCGTTGCCGTCCCTCGCTGCGGTTAGTTGTCCGCTTTGCGCTGCGCCGCAGGAACTTATCTGGCTTCAAGATCTCAAACGTTGTTACTATCGCTGTGAAAATTGCGCTTTAATTTTTGCTGATCCGGCTTCACATTTATCGGCTGAGGCGGAAAAAGCTATTTATCAGCAACATGAAAACAATCCCGCAGACGCTGGTTACCGCCAATTTCTCAATAAATTAGCGGCGCCACTACTAGCAAAGCTTGGCGACTGCACTGGCTTGACGGCTCTAGATTTTGGCTCTGGTCCTGGGCCGACTTTGCATCTTATGCTGCAAGAGGCAGGACTTAACACCAGTATTTATGATCCATATTTTGCCAATGACCCAACTAAATTGTTGTCACAATATGATGTTATTTGTTCCACTGAAGCTATCGAACATTTCTATCAGCCAGCAAAGGAATGGTCGCTATGGTTGACGATGCTCAGGCCCCAAGGGACTTTAGCGTTGATGACTCGGTTAGCACCAGACAAAGCAAGATTTTTCTCGTGGCACTATAAAAACGATCCGACTCACGTTAGTTTTTTCGGCAGGGAAACTTTCGAGTTTTTAGCAAGCCGCGATGGTTTTTCGCTGGAGATTATTGAACCCGATGTAATTCTGTTGACGCGTTTGGCATAAAACTAGGCTCTTTAGCTGCAGCTGTTTGCTTGTTTGAACTATTTTTCTATCGCTTTGTTCTACAGGTAATATTTGCCAAAAATCATAAAAAGTGGCCATACTGCTGAATTACAAAAAAGTTAATGCATATTTGAAATGGAGTGATGTCGATGAGTGTATTTAAAGCAACACTGCGAACGTCATTAGCGCTTGGTATCGGCATTCTCGTGGCATTTGTCACAATTATGCTGATTGAACAAATTAGCCATTATTTTTTCCCTTTGCCTGCAAATATTGACTGGGGTGATAGCACCGCCAGTACTCAATATATGAGTCAGTTACCGGCGATGGCTTTGCTCTTAGTGTTATTCGCTTGGTGCAGTGGGATCAGTTTGGGCATTGTGAGTGCAAGTTGGATAGCAAGGCGTGTACGTGGACGTTTTGCTTTAGCTATCGGTAGTTTGATTGGAATTGGCGCAATTGCCAATATGCTGATGCTGCCGCACCCGATTTGGTTTATGTCGTTAACGGCAATCGTGCTACCGGCCGTGACCTTTGGTTGCTGGTGGTTATTAAAGGGTAAGAAAAAGTCCAATATCGGAGGGAGCCATGAGTAATTTGCATATTCTAGGGATCTGCGGCAGCTTAAGGGCTAAATCGCATAATCGTACTTTATTAAATTACGCTGCAGCCAAGTTGCCAGACGGCGTGACATTGAGCATTGCTGATCTCTCGGATGTACCATTTTTTAACAGTGACATCGTTACCAAGCCCGCGGCTGTAGAACAGCTTTTGGCAGAATTCGCTAAGGCAGATGCCTTGTGGTTTGCTTGCCCTGAGTATAATTATTCAATTGCGCCAGCGCTGAAAAATGCTCTGGATTGGGCGTCGCGGGAACCAAATAACCATTTATTAGCCGGGAAAGCTGCGGCGATGATGGGGGCCGGCGGTGGTATGGGAACTAGTCGCGCGCAATATCATTTGCGTCAGGTCGGAGTTTATCTCGACCTACATTTCGTCAATAAACCAGAAGTGTTCGTTAACGCCTTTGCGCCAACTAGTTTTGATGCAGACGGTCTGTTAGTTGATACCCGGATCCAACAAAGTATTGAAGCGCAGTGTTTGGCACTTGTGCAATTAGCGATGCAACTGAAAAAATAATATGAAAACAACTCTGACCATTCTCGCGACATTTCTGCTTGGCGGGACGCTAACTGCTAATGTCTATGCCCAATCGACGATTTCTGAAGCAAACTTTGCAGAACTTAATCAGTCAGTTATTCAGCCATTTTGGCAAAACCAAGTGCAAAAGGGCAGTTTACAAAGCTCCGATGGACTTACCTTAGCCTATAGCTATGTGATCCCTGCGCAAGCAAAAGCGACCATCTTATTAATTCAAGGTCGTACAGAATCTATGATGAAGTACCACGAGTTGATGTGGGAATTAAGTCAGCAGGGGTATGCGGTCTTTACCATGGACCATCGCGGGCAAGGGCTTTCCGATCGCATGTTAGAGAATCGCGAAAAAGGGCATGTTGAGAAATTCCAGCAGTATGTCGATGACCAACAGGTTTTTATCAATACGGTTGTGCTTAGCAAACAAACTTCAGGCCAGTTATTGCTATTAACTCATTCTATGGGTGGAGCCGTCGGTTCATTGCTATTGGCTCAACAACCAACGCTATTTAAAGCTGCAGTGTTATCTTCGCCAATGCATATGCCAAATACTGAAGTGTTGTTTTCAGAAGCTGATGGCTGTTATTTGGCATCTGCACTTGGTTGGATGTGCTCCGATTGCTTTGCTGGTTTTGTTGATGTGCCGTATAACGAAACCCCATTTGCCAAAAACGTACTCACTCAATCTGAAGTGCGATACAAAGCATTCCGCGATCAATATCGCGCTCTGCCTAAATTACAATTAGGTGGACCAACATGGCAATGGGTTAACGAATCATGTGATATCGCTGATGAGTTACCTGAATTGGCGAAGAATATCCAGACCCCGTTTTTGATCCTGCAAGGCACTGCGGATACAGTCGTTTCAAACAGTGCGCAAGATGAGTTTTGCGAAAGCGCCGGTCAATCCTGTGCCGGAGTGATTAAAGTTAAAGATGCAATGCATGAATTGTTTATTGAAAAAGATGTTTACCGCCAACAGGCTTTAACCGCTTTATTGGGTTTTTTCGATAAAGCCTTAAAATCATAAAACAAGTATTAGCGAGCATTACACGTTACTGAGCTCGAACTAGTTTGCTGACTGCAAGGTTTGCTTGGCTATAGTTCAGAGATTAATTACTTAAAACACTCTAAGTTAAGCAAAAAAAAGCCCTGAATAATCAGGGCTTTTTCATATCAGCGAAAATTACTCATCAACTGATTTCGGTTTGGTCATTGGCGCTGTGCTCATTTGACGCGCAGCTACCGAACCTGCTGGACGCTCTGCCGAGCGAACTACTGGACGGTCTGCAATATCCATCGCAACTGGCGCAGCAACTGGTGCTTCTTCTGCCACTTGCACTGGTTTCGTCATGGTCGCAACAACCATATTACCGTAACGATTTGCTTTTGCTGCCTTGGCCACCGGCGCTGCAGCTTCAACAACTGGTGCAGCTTCGACAACCGGTGTCGCTTCAGCAACTGGCGCAGTGACAGTCTTAGTTTCTACAACAACAGATTGCTCAACGGCTACTGGCTCAACAACTGCTGGAGCTGCGGCTACAACTGTTTCGACCGCTGCTACTTCAGCTTGTGCTACCGCAGGCTCAGCTGCTGCTTCAGTTTTGGCTTTTTGACGTGAGCGTGCACGCGGTTTGGTTGGTTCAACAACTTCCGCAGCGACTTCAGCACCAGCATCTTCAGCAACGGCAGCTTGGACAACCGGTGCTTCAACGACTTGTGCTTCAACAGCTGGAGCTTCAACAACCGGAGCTTCCACAACAGCTTCAATTGCCGCAGGTGCAGTTACAACAGATTCGACAACAGCCGCAATAGTTTCAGCCGGTACTTCAACCGCCGCTGATTCAACAACGATCGGTAGATCTAACTGCTGTTCTGTAGAACTCTCTTGATCCTGTGGATAACGAGCTTCTACAGCTTCATCGGCATCACCTTGTTGTTGTTCTTTCTTACGTTTTTGCCCAGCAGCGCGCAAATGACGTGGTGAACGGCGTGAACGGCTACGATTCTCACCAGCTTCCTTGTCCGCATCAGTTGCTTCAGCTTTATCTTCGGCGTCAACTGCTTGTTCTACTGCCACAGCCGTTACCGCAGCGTCTACTACAACTTCTGGATTCATCGGTTGTACGTTAGCAACTACCGGTGCAGTTTCAACGTTTGATACATCAGCCACAGTTTGTTCATCGACAATGCTTGGCACGTCAACGGTACCGATAACGTCAGTTGGTTTGTCTAAACGAACTGATTTACGCATGTTCCGGCGTTGACGACGTTCAGCTACTTTGCTTGAACTTGGAACTTCATCATCTTGCTCGTCAACAATAGGCTTCACAACTTTTTCAGCTTGTGGCTTTTTGTTGTCATTCCGCTCAGGGCGTTCGCTACGCTCAGGACGATTCGGCTTGTCGTTACGACCTTCTAAACGAGACTCTTGCTGTTCATTGCGATTGTCAGTTTTGTTGTCATTACGAGCAGGGCGCTGATTACGCTCTGGCTTGTCTTGACGAGCCGGACGATTATCTTCACGCGCCGCTTGTGGTTTATCTTCACCATCAACACGACGTTGTTGGTTATTACGACCATTGCGACGGTTTTTATTGTCACGATTATCGCGGTTATCACGATTGTTACGGCGTGGTGCTTGTTCGGTTTTCTCTTCAACCACAGGTGCAGGGGCTGCAAATAATGATTTAAAGAATTTACCAATACTGGCGAACAAACCTGGTTCAGCTACTTCAGCAACTGCAGGCGCTGCTTTAGCAGCAGGCGTCGGCGGCGGTGTATCCATCGCTACGATTGGCGCGATAGCAGGTTTTTCTTTCACAGCATCAGAAACCGGGTGATACAGCGTGCTGGTTACGGCCGGAGCTTTCACCAAGTTGTAGCTTGCTTCTTCGATTTCTTCATCCAAACGAATACGTGTCACTTCATAATGTGGAGTTTCGAAGTGTTCATTTGGAATAATGTAGATATGAATGCCTTGGCGACTTTCAATCCGACGAATGGATTCGCGTTTTTCATTCATCAAATAAGTCGCAACGCTAATTGGCACTTGCGCGTGAATTTGACTGGTGTTGTCTTTAATTGCCTCTTCTTCTATTAAGCGCAGGATTGAAAGCGCTGAAGACTCTGTGCTGCGGATAGTGCCGCGGCCGTGGCAACGAGGACAAACGTGAGTTGCTGATTCGCCTAAAGATGGACGTAAGCGTTGGCGAGACATTTCTAATAAGCCGAAGCGAGAAATGCGGCCAATTTGTACGCGCGCACGGTCTTGTTTCACCGCTTCTTTTAAGCGGTTTTCAACTTCACGCTGGTGGCGAACAGGCGTCATATCGATAAAGTCGATAACGATTAATCCGCCTAAGTCACGCAAACGCAATTGACGGGCAATTTCATCAGCGGCTTCTAAGTTGGTATTAAACGCAGTTTCTTCGATATCACCGCCTTTTGTTGCTTTAGACGAGTTGATATCGATAGCTGTTAATGCTTCTGTTGAATCGATAACGATTGAACCACCACTTGGCAGGCGCACTTCACGGCGGAAGGCTGATTCAATTTGAGTTTCGATTTGGAAATGCATAAACAGTGGAGTTTCACCTTGATACATCTTCACACGGTGGGCGAAGTCAGGGCGGAACTGTTGAATGTAAAGCTTGGCTTCTTCGAAAATGCGTGGGTTGTCGATCAAAATTTCGCCAACATCGCGACGTAAATAGTCACGGATCGCACGGAAAACCACATTACTTTCTTGATGGATTAAAAACGGAGCAGGGCGATTCTGCGCGTGAGAAGTAATGGCTGACCAATGCTTCATTAACGCTTTTAAATCGTAATCTAATTCTTCGTAGGATTTACCAACACCAGCAGTACGAACAATCAAACCCATGCCATCTGGCATTTCCAATTGACCTAGAGAGTCTTTTAGCTCTTGACGTTCATCACCTTCGATGCGGCGAGAAATGCCACCAGCACGCGGATTGTTAGGCATCAGCACTAAATAAGAACCAGCCAAAGAGATATAAGTCGTTAGCGCAGCACCTTTTTGGCCACGTTCTTCTTTATCAATTTGGACGATAACTTCTAAGCCTTCTTTAATCGCTTCTTTAATGTTTGGGCGACCATCGAAGTTGTAACCAGCAGGGAAGTATTCTTTGGAAATTTCTTTTAAAGGAAGGAAACCGTGGCGTTCAGCGCCATAATCAACAAATGCAGCTTCTAAACTTGGCTCAACCCGAGTAATTCTGCCTTTGTAAATATTCGCTTTTTTCTGTTCGTGACCTGGGCTTTCAATATCTAAATCGTATAGTTTCTGGCCATCGACCAGTGCAACGCGAATTTCTTCTTCCTGCGTTGCGTTAATTAACATTCTTTTCATTGTGTCTGACTCGTCCATTCAGCCACAACGACAGCGCGCATAACAAGTGCGTGTCAGATGATGTCAAACATATTGAGATGCAGTCTCCCGACTGGAATGCTTGATTAAAACCAATTTGTTATCAGTAGTTTTTCATTTACCAAGAAGGCGGATTGTAACCCCGGCACTTGTCGGTAAAAATCTGAATCACATCGCTTTCAGCGCTGCGTTATAGCTTTTGCTTTATATTTTATTGCTCAAATCACTGGAAGCTGTGTTGTGCTGCTGTTGGTAATAAATTACGCAGCATTACCGCAAGCACATGGCGTTTATGTCGTTTCGGGACCGATAAATCGTAAGTTTTCACCACGAATTAGGTGTGATCTTCTCTCCCGACCGGTGCCTCACTGCTTCTCTTACGTGTTTTTAAGCGCCCTAATGGCCTTATTGGCACTATTAGCGATTCGATTATCCCATTATTCTGTTATTATAAGCAACCTAAATGTAGTGATAAATGAGCGACAAACCAGCATGACTGATGAAATTAAAACCCCGGTGCAATTTATTGATGTAGATGCAGATTTTGCAGGTCAACGCATCGACAATTTTTTGCTCGCTCGGCTTAAAGGTGTTCCTAAAAGCGTGATATATCGGGTGTTGAGAAAAGGCGAAGTCCGGGTCAACAAAGGCCGGATTAAACCTGAATATAAATTACAAGCAGGGGATCAAGTTCGCGTACCGCCAATGGTTGTTAACGCGGAAAAGGACCCGGTATCCACTAGTTTGTCGCAGGTTAAAAATTTAGAAAGTTTTATTTTGTATGAAGATAACGATTTGATTGTTCTTAATAAACCGACTGGCATGGCGGTGCACGGCGGTTCAGGATTGAACTTTGGTGTCATCGAAGCATTACGTGCATTGCGGCCGACGGCAAAACACCTTGAGCTGGTCCACCGTCTTGACCGCGACACTTCTGGTTGTCTTTTGATTGCCAAGAAACGCTCGGTGCTTACTAATTTGCATGAGCAATTGCGTTTAAAAACTGTCGAGAAAAAATATTGGGCGCTAGTTGCCGGTAGTTGGGACGGCAAGATTAAGAAAGTCACTGAGCCACTGAAAAAGAACACCTTGCAAAGTGGTGAACGGGTGGTGCGGGTTGATGAACGTGAAGGTAAGCCTTCTGAAACTCGTTTTAAAATCCTGCAAAGATACGAAGAAGGTACTTTGGTAGAAGCTTTTCCGGTGACAGGTCGTACCCACCAGATCCGCGTGCACACTGCATGTAAAGGTCATCCTATTGCTTGCGATGACAAATATGGTGATAACGAATTTACTAGCCAAATGAATACGCTTGGTCTGAATCGTTTGTTTTTGCACGCAAAAACATTGGCATTTGATCATCCAGGTACTGGTGAGCGCTATACCTATGAGGCGCCTCTTGATCAGGCTTTGACTCGAATTTTGACTAAGTTGAAGCGTAAATAACGATGGATTTGCAACAAGTAAAATTAGTCATTTTTGATTGGGATGGCACTGTGATGGATTCGATTGGAAAAATCGTCACATCATTACAGCTGGCTGCGGCTCGACTTGAAATGCCAGTGCCAGCACCTGAGCAGGCAAAGCAAATTATTGGTTTGAGTTTGGATCCGGCATTTCGTCGGCTATTTCCAGAAAGTACTCAGCAAGAGCGCGACCAGTTGTCTGAGCACTATAAAGATGTGTATTTGAATCATGACATCACGCCAACGCCTTTGTTTCCAAATGCGCATGAGTTGTTTGATGCATTACGCCAACATGGCTATTTGTTGTCGGTTGCGACCGGCAAAGCACGACGTGGCCTTGATCGGATGATGAATGAAACCAATACAGAGCATTATTTCCATAGCAGTCGCTGCTCAGATGAAGCGGAATCAAAACCGCATCCAGATATGCTGCAGCAGTTATTGGCTCATCATCAACTCGAACCATGGCAAGCGGTAATGATTGGCGATACCGTGCACGATTTGGCGATGGCTCAGGCGATTAATATGCCAAGAATTGGCATTACCCATGGAGTGCATGGTCCAGCTGATTTTGCGCTGCATCATCCGTCCGCGGTGGTACATTCCTTAGCTGAACTTAGACAGTTGCTGACAGCAAGCTAGTCGTTCATTAGTTTTGATGCTGACTAAAAAGCAGGCCTAGCGCCTGCTTTTGTCTTTATGTCGTATATAGCCTAATTGGCATTGGCACTTGCGATTAAGGGGTCTTTAGTAAATCACGACCGAATTCTTTAAGCATTGCATGCAGTCTAATCAACGGCAGCCCTATAAGGCTATTTGGGTCATTACCCTCGAGTTTTTCAAACAGCGTGATACCAAGACCCTCACTTTTAAAGCTGCCAGCACAATTCAGCGGTTGCTCACGCTCAATATAAGTATGAATTTCCTCAGCTGTTAGTTGGCGAAAGTGCACGATAAAGGGTTCAATACACACTGAAGCCTGTTGAGTTGCAGCGTCAACCACAGCCAAACCGGTTAAAAATGTCACAGCATGACCACTAAAACTATTTAACTGCGCAAATGCGTTTTCTACTGTATGCGGTTTACCGAGGATCTTGCCGTCAAATACGGCAACTTGGTCAGATCCAATAACTAAGCCTTGAGCAAGGTCTGCAGCTATCGCTCGAGCCTTGGCTTCGGCAAGGCGTAATACCAAGGCTTCAGGCATTTCGCCATCTAAAGGCGTTTCGTCAACATTTGGTTTTGCCGTGTGAAAGTTACTAGTTAGCTTTTCCAGTAAGGCTTTTCGGTAGACTGACGTTGATGCTAAATAAACAGGAACAGACATAAACAACCCTTTTTCCGAATTTGGCGTGCTAAGTTGCCGGCACTATACTGCTTTTCTGTTGATTTTGCGCGCGAAAAGTTAACAAAAGTCGTACGAACCCTTTGACAGCGCGGGTTGTGATCTATATGATGCGCGCCTTATGCAAAAAGTAAAAATTCCAATCACTATCGATCCGGTCCGCACAGCCCAAAAACGGTTGAGCTTTGACGGGATTGTACCACTAAACACTTTGACGCGTTTTTGCGAGTCATTGCAAAGTGCTGATGGTGATGTGGCTGTTGTCATCCATTGCGGGAACGACGAGCAAGGCTTAGTCTTTATTCAAGGTGAAGCTCATTGTACTGTCGACCTGTGTTGTGAACGTTGTGGTGATGTTATGTCACTGGCGGTAGACTGCAGTTTTGCATATAGCCCTGTCAGAGGGGACGATTCGGCTCACGATGATATTCCGGAACGCTACGACGTGATCGAGAAAGACGAACACGGCGAAGTTAACTTGAGGCAATTGGTTGAGGACGAATTAATTCTGGCGTTGCCACTATTTCCGATGCATGATGATGGTCAATGTGACACACACAAAGTGCAAATGAGTTGGGGCGAGATTGAGCCAGAACCAGAAAAACCGAATCCATTTGCAATATTGCAAGAATTGAAGAAAAAGTGAATTTAGGAGACTAACCATGGCTGTACAACAGAACAAAAAATCTCGCGCTCGCCGCGACATGCGTCGTTCACACGATGCGCTGACTGGCCCAACTCTGTCAGTTGACGCAACTTCTGGTGAGACTCACCGTCGTCACCACATCACTGCCGATGGTTTCTACAAAGGCCGTAAAGTAAAATAAGCTCTGGTGCACCCTGTGCAATCCAGCAGACTTAAAATTGCTTTAGATATGATGGGGGGCGACCATGGCCCCCTATCTACTATTCCTGCAGCCATCGAGGCTGTGGTAGAAAATCCCTCATTAGATTTAATTCTCGTCGGCGATACTGCTGTCATCGAACAGGGCTTGCTTGATGCAGGCATCCAAGATCATCCGCAATTAACTATTCGCCACGCCAGTAGCCAAGTGCACATGGCTGACAAACCTTCAGTTGCGTTGCGAAGTAAACGTGATTCATCGATGCGTATTGCGCTTGATTTAGTCGAGCAGCAGCAAGTCGCCGCATGCGTTAGTGCCGGTAATACCGGAGCATTAATAGCCATGGCGCACTTTGTACTAAAAATGCTCAATGGCGTGGAGCGTCCGGCACTCATCAGCGCATTACCAACAACAGTCGGTCGTCCGGTATTTATGCTTGACTTAGGGGCTACCGTTAACTGTGATTCTGACACCTTGTTTCAGTTCGCTGTGATGGGGGCGGTCATGGCTGAAGAAGTGGAAGGGATCCACCAACCCAAGGTTGCTTTGCTCAATATGGGCGAAGAAGAAATCAAGGGCTCTGATCAAATTAAACGAACTTCATTGTTGCTTTCTGAATGCGCTGATATCAATTACATCGGCTATATCGAAGGTAATGATATCTTTTCTGGTAAAGCTGACGTCATCGTCTGTGACGGCTTTGTCGGTAATGTGGCGCTGAAGACCTGCGAAGGCGTCGCAAAACTCATCATCAAACGCTTTGAACACGCACTTAAAAACAGCATGTCCGCACATTTATTCGGTTGGATGATAAAACCACTGTTAAAAAGTATCGGAACAGGGGTGAACCCCGACCACTATAACGGTGCAAGTCTGATAGGATTGCGCGGAATTGTTGTGAAAAGTCATGGAAATGCGACAAAAGAAGCATTTCTAAGTGCCATCCGTCAGGCGGTGCGCGAGGTTGAACGCCAAGTGCCCGTAAAAATAAAAGATCGGTTGGAACACGTATTAATCGAAAAAGCGTAGGTCCTCATGTATTCACGCATCATTGGCACCGGAAGTTATTTTCCGGAGCAAATCCGTACTAATGCCGATTTAGAAAGCATGGTTGAAACCACCGACGAGTGGATTATTGAACGCACAGGTATTCGTGAACGTCGAATTATCGGTGAACACGAAACTGTGGCAACCATGAGCACCCAAGCAGCACTAAAAGCAATCGCTGCTGCGGGTATTGATAAAAACACCATCGATATGATTGTACTGGGCACCACCAGTGGCTCGCGCGCTCTGCCGAGTTCGGCTTGTGAAGTACAACGCGAATTAGAAATCCCCAATATTCCTGCATTTGATATCTCTGCTGCTTGTGCAGGGTTTTGTTATGCCTTGAGTATTGCTGATCAATACATCAAAAGTGGCGCAGCAAAGCGGGTGTTAGTTATTGGCGCTGACTGTTTGTCACAATTGATCAGCCCAGAAGATCGCAGCATGGTAATTCTGTTTGGAGATGCGGCAGGCGCAGTGTTACTTGAAGCTTCTGAAGAGCCAGGAATTTTATCTACCCACATTCATGCTGACGGAAAATATTCTGAATTATTGTACGTCGATAATCCTCGTCGTGGTCGCGAAGCATCAGTTCATGAGAGCTGGGGCGTGATGAAAGGCAATGATGTATTTAAAGTGGCGGTAACCAAACTCTCAGAAGTAGTTGAGCAGACGTTAGCAGCCAACAATTTAGATAAATCACAAATTGACTGGTTAGTTCCACATCAGGCGAATTTACGTATTATTTCTGCAGTGGCGCGTAAGCTTGATATGTCGATGGATCAAGTGGTTATTAACCTTGATAAATATGGCAATACTTCAGCTGCAACAGTGCCAACTGCGCTTGACGAAGCTATCCGCGATGGCCGTATCCAACGTGGCCAAACCTTATTGCTAGAAGCCTTTGGTGGTGGTTTTGCTTGGGCTTCGGCGCTAGTTCGCTACTAAGTCCATCAACAGAATTTTGAATGTCGTTGCAAAAGAATAGTTAATTAATAAAGCTGGAATAAAAATGTCACAGAAATTAGCTTTAGTATTCCCTGGTCAGGGTTCGCAGACCGTTGGCATGCTTGCTGACTTATACGCAGAGTACGCAATTGTCAGAGACACCTTTGCAGAAAGCTCAGCGGCGCTTGGTTACGACCTTTGGCAGCTTGTTGCCAATGGACCAGAGTCGGATTTAAACGAAACTCATCGCACGCAGCCAGCGCTGTTAACAGCGTCAGTCGCTATTTGGCGTTTATGGCAGCAACAAGACGGCGCGACGCCTGATTATTTGGCTGGTCACTCGCTTGGTGAGTACTCGGCTTTAGTGTGCGCTGGTGTGCTCAGCCTTGGCGATGCCGTGTCATTGGTAGAGAAACGTGGTCAGTATATGCAAACCGCAGTGCCAGCTGGCACAGGCGCAATGTCTGCAATCATCGGTTTAGATGATGCGTTAATTGCTAAAGCATGCGATGAAGCCGCACAGGGTGAGGTTGTATCACCGGTGAATTTCAATTCGCCAGGCCAAGTTGTGATTGCCGGTAACAAAGCTGCTGTTGAACGGGCAAACGAGCTGTGTAAGGCCGCCGGTGCGAAACGAGCGTTGCCGTTGCCAGTAAGCGTGCCTTCGCACTGTGCGTTAATGAAACCAGCTGCAGCGCAACTTGCTACAGATTTGGCCTCTATGAGTTTTAACGCGCCGAGTTTTGCCGTAGTTAACAACGTTGATGTGGCAATCGCTGCAGATGAAGCCGCTGTTAAAGATGCTTTAGTACGCCAATTGTATAGCCCAGTGCGCTGGACCGAGACAATCGAATGGCTTAGTGCGCAAGGTGTAACTCAAGTCGTTGAGATCGGCGCAGGTAAAGTATTAAACGGTCTGGTTAAACGGATCAATCGTGATTTAGAAGTGAGTTCAGTAAATGATCTGGCTTCGTTTAAAGCTGCATTTGCTGCTGAATAAGGAAACATATGACTGCGTTTATCTCTCTTGATGGAAAGGTGGCTTTAGTCACTGGCGCAAGCCGTGGCATCGGTCGTGCAATCGCTGAACAATTAGCGGCGTTAGGTGCAAAAGTAATTGGCACTGCAACCAGCGAAAAAGGTGCTGCTGCGATTTCTGATTATTTAGGTGCAGGCCAAGGTCTAGTGCTGGACGTTGCTGATCCTGCGTCGATTGAACAGTGTTTAGAAACGATTAAAGCGAATTTCGGCGATATCGATATTTTGGTCAATAATGCCGGCATCACCCGCGATAATCTGCTAATGCGCATGAAAGATGAAGAGTGGTTTGATATTATGCAAACCAACCTGACCTCAGTCTTCCGTATGAGCAAGGCTGTGATGCGTACTATGATGAAAAAACGCTTTGGCCGCATCATTACCATTGGATCTGTTGTTGGTTCAATGGGTAACGCTGGACAAACAAATTACGCAGCAGCAAAAGCTGGTGTGTTAGGTTTTACAAAATCTCTTGCGAAAGAAGTAGCTTCTCGTGGTATAACTGTCAACGCAGTGGCTCCTGGTTTTATCGATACCGATATGACCAAAGAGTTATCTGATGAACAAAAAGAAGCGATCTTTAGTCAGGTACCAGCGAATCGACTGGGTCAACCTGAAGAAATTGCGGCGACAGTAGCATTCTTGGCTTCAAACCAGGCTGCTTATATTACCGGTGAAACGATTCATGTTAACGGTGGCATGTACATGGTGTGATCATCAGGTTTGACCAGCAGGAAATGCAGTACGCATGACTTGCATCAGACAGCATGAAACACTAAACTAGCCGCCAGCCAAAAAATTGCACGAATTGTTGCGATTTATATGAGAAAAAGGAAGAAAAGATGAGCAACATCGAAGAACGCGTTAAAAAAATTATCATCGAACAATTAGGCGTTAAAGAAGAAGACGTGAAACACGAAGCTTCTTTCGTTGACGATTTAGGCGCTGATTCATTAGACACAGTTGAACTGGTCATGGCGCTGGAAGAAGAATTCGATACCGAAATTCCTGATGAAGAAGCAGAGAAAATCACGACTGTTCAATCTGCTATCGATTACATCAAAGCGCACGCTGAATAAGTAGTACGCGATGCGCGATGCGCGATGCAGACGGGTAGCGCAGGCTACCCGTTTTCATTTGTGGCGGGCAAAAGCCTGAAGGCAAAAGACACTATGTTGCGGAGGATAGCGTGGCAAAACGTCGGGTAGTTGTTACTGGAATGGGAATGCTTACACCGCTGGGCAACGACGTTGCGTCGACCTGGCAAGGCTTACAGCAAGCCAAAAGTGGCATTGATTTCATCACGCATTTTGACACAGAAGCCTACGGCACAAAGTTTGCCGGTTTGGTAAAGAATTTTGAAGTCGAGTCATTTTTCCCTTCGAAAGAAGCTCGGAAAATGGACTTGTTTATTCAATATGGTGTTTCTGCAGGTATTCAAGCGTTTAAAGATTCTGGTCTTGAAGTAACTGAACAAAACGCAGGTCGCATTGGTGCTGCTATTGGTTCTGGTATTGGTGGTTTAGGTCTTATTGAAGAAAACCACGCAAAACTGGTGGCGAATGGCCCTCGGAAGCTTTCACCATTTTTCGTGCCTTCCACCATCATCAATATGATCGCGGGTCATTTGTCGATCATGCTTGGTTTGCAAGGTCCGAATATCAGTATCGTCACCGCTTGTACCACTGGTGTACATAACATCGGTCACGCCGCACGGATGATCGCCTACGGCGATGCAGACGCTATGTTGGCTGGTGGCGCAGAAAAAGCCTCAACCCATTTGGGTATGGGTGGATTTGGTGCCGCACGCGCCTTATCAACTCGAAATGATGCTCCACAACAAGCGAGTCGTCCATGGGATAAAGACCGTGATGGTTTTGTGCTTGGCGATGGCGCTGGTGTCGTGATGCTTGAAGAATATGAGCATGCAAAAGCCCGTGGCGCTAAAATTTATGCAGAGCTGGTTGGCTTTGGTATGAGTGGTGATGCTTATCATATGACATCACCGCCAGAGAATGGCCGTGGTGCTGCATCTGCAATGGCTAACGCATTGCGTGATGCTGGCGTAACTCCTGAGCAAGTTCGGTATATCAACGCCCATGGCACTTCTACTCCAGCTGGTGATATTGCTGAAACTGCAGCAATTAAGTCGGTATTTGGTGATGCACCAAAAGATTTAATGGTAAGTTCTAGCAAGTCAATGATCGGCCATTTGCTCGGTGCTGCGGGTTCAGTTGAATCAATTATTACTGTGCTTTCCTTGGTTGATCAGGTGGTTACTCCAACTATCAACTTGGATAATCCGGACGTTGGTTGTGATTTGGACTACGTACCGCACGAAGCTCGACAAGTACAAATGGAATATGCGTTGTGTAATTCATTTGGCTTTGGTGGCACTAACGGTTCAATCTTGTTCCGTAAAATCGACTAATCTGTCGATTTGCATGTGAAAGAAAAGGCTGCATTGCAGCCTTTTTTGCATTTTCAGTACTGAGAAATTAGGGCATACTCGGGTTTTTGGGCAAAGGGCTTGATAAATTGTTGCAACCTACTGTTTTTGACCGCAGTTTTCAGTACGGCGATGGGGTGTTTACGACCATTAAAGTCACTCAAGGTAAATTGCAGCATTGGTCATTACATTGGCAACGCTTAGCCTTGAGTTGTCAGCGACTGTCCATTCATATCCCTGCCGAAGATACAGTTTTACAGCATGCACTTGCAGCCATGTCGGCTGATGAACAAGTGTTGAAAATTGTCGTTAGCCGTGGCCATGGTGGGCGGGGTTACAGCGCTAAAGGCATCGAAGCTGCCGATATTTATGTCACCACCGGCCCATTGCCAATTTTTCCGACTGTTCAAAGTGGCATTAAACTCGGCGTTGCCAAGTTACAGTTGGGTATTCAGCCTTTGCTCGCAGGGATCAAACACTGTAGCCGGCTCGAAACGGTATTGCTAAAACTGGAAGCAGAGCAGAGTGAGTTTGATGATTTACTTGCCACTGATACTGCCGGTTTTATCACTGAATGCAGTGCGGCAAACATATTTTTTCAAACTGATGGCAATTGGCATACGCCTGAGCTCAGCCGAGCAGGTGTTGCAGGGGTGATGCGGGAATGGATTCTCAGTCAAATTGACGTGATTGAAGGCAACTACTCCTTAGCTGATGTGCGAAAAGCCGATGCCATATTTATTAGTAACGCGCTCATGGGCATTGTTCCCGTGCTTAGCTTTGAATTAAAAAAACTAGACTTAGCGCCAGTTCTGCAATTGCAGGCGGAACTGAGCACGATTGAAACCAAGTGAGTCAGGAATGAAAAAAGCGCTGTTTGTGATGCTGAGTTTGTTGTTAGTCAGTGGCTTTGGCTTGCGCAACTCTGTGCAACAGTTTTTGCAACAACCGCTGTTATTAAAAGGACCTTACCTGGAAATTAAAAGTGGTAGCTCCTTACGTCAGCTTTGCGCTGAGTGGCAGCAGCAAGAACTATTGTCAAATAGCGACTGTCAGTTATTAAAAATACTTAGTATTTTTAAACCAGAACTTCGTGATATTAAAGCCGGCGTATATGCAGTAGCACCGCAGTCACTGCAAACTCAGTTAGCTTTGTTTCGAAGTGGCAAGGTCGCACAGTTTAACCTGATTTTAAGAGAGGGTTGGACACTGAAACAAAATTTGCAGTCCTTAGCCAATGCTCCGTTTCTAATAAATGATCTGAATGACGACGCTAAAGTGTCTGCTCTATGGCAATGGCCGCAGGCTTGGGGTAAGCAGCCAGTCAATGGTGAAGGTTTGATATTGCCAGAAACGTACTTTTATACCGCTAATACTAAAGCAAGCACTATTTTGAAGCGATCGCATCAGGCGTTATTAACCGCCGTTGACGGGGCATGGCAACAACGAAATAAAGACTTGCCGTTGCGCTCACCTTATGAGTTATTGATCTTGGCGTCTATCGTGGAAAAAGAAACTGGTCATTTGCCGGAAAAGCCATTAATTAGTTCAGTATTTATCAACCGACTTCGTCAAGGGATGCGTTTGCAGACCGACCCTACAGTGATTTACGGTTTAGGTGATCGTTATCAAGGGGATATCACCAGAGCCCATCTTCGAGATCCTCATTTATATAATACTTATGTCCACGCTGGTTTGCCGCCGGGTCCTATTGCTTTGGTTAGTAAAACCTCTCTGCAAGCAGCTGCACAACCGGAATTCAGTGATAAATTATTCTTCGTAGCCAAGGGTGACGGCAGTCACCAATTCTCGGCCAATCTGCAACAGCATAATCAGGCCGTGCAGCAGTATATTTTTGGGAAAAAACCATGAAATCGGCAAAATTTGTTGTGATTGAAGGCTTAGAAGGCGCAGGTAAATCGACAGCTGTTGCGACAGTATTAAGCTGGTTGCAAGCGAATGGTGCCGATGTTGTGCAAACCCGTGAGCCGGGCGGTACTCCTTTGGCTGAACAGATCCGAACCATGGTGAAGGCTGTGCAAGATGAAAAAATTGCACCAGAAACAGAGTTGTTACTGATGTATGCAGCCCGCTCGCAACTGCTAGCTAATGTCATCCGACCGGCATTGGCGAGGGGGCAATGGGTGCTTGCCGATCGTCATGATTTATCATCGCGTGCTTACCAAGGTGGTGGTCGACAAATAGCCAGCGAAATCATCGATCAAATTCGTGCGGTTGTGGTGAAAGACACTCGGCCAGATCTGACACTCTATTTAGATATCGACCCAGAAATTGGCTTAAAACGCGCGTTAGCCAGAGGCGAGCTCGATCGGATCGAGCAAGAAAAGTTAGATTTTTTTAAGCGCACTCGGCAGAAGTATCTCGAAATCGCCGCGACGGACTCTAGTATTGTAGTGATTGACGCGAGTAAACCGCTTGAGCAAGTGCAACAAGCGTTAACTGATACGCTTAGCGCATGGTTTAATTAGATGGTAAATTTTCCCTGGTTAACTAGCATCCATCAACAGTTGGTGAATTTAGTCAATGCACAGCATTTACACCATGCGCTGTTAATTAGTGGGCCAGACGGCGTTGGTAAGCATGTACTCGCGGACCAACTCGCAAATCATTTGATGTGTCAGCAACCGACAGCTACCGGTCATTGCGGTGTGTGTAAAAGCTGTTTATTGGTAAACTCAGGGCATCATCCGGATTTGCAGCGTGTGGTCGCAGAAAGTTCAATTGGTGTTGATCAAATCCGAGAAATCAGCCATTTCATGCAAAGTGCTGCTCAACAGGGCGGCGCTAGGGTAGTGTTGATCCCTCACGCCGAAAAAATGACTGAGGCAGCGGCGAATGCCTTATTAAAGACTTTGGAAGAGCCAGGAGAGCGTTGTTTCCTGTTGCTGCAAACAGCGCATGAGGACATTTTGCTGCCGACAATCCGAAGTCGTTGTCAGCGGTGGGTGGTATCTCCGCAATTGAATGCCCCAACCCAACAATGGTTACAAGCTCAGAGTCCGCAAGCTGTCCCAGCCTATTTGCTTGATTTTTGTGGTGGAGCGCCATTAAAAGCGCTTGAGTTATTGCACAGTGGTCAAGTCCAGCAAATAGATAGCTTGCTCGCTGCGCTCACGCTATATTTTAACGACGGGCGAGAGTTATTAGCGCTGGTGAAAAAGCTCGAAGCCCATAGTGATGTTGTATCTTTACTCAGTTGGTTTGTTCGCCAACAGTGTTTTTTGCATAATAATCCGAATCAAGTCGCACTATTGCAACGATTTGCACAATGGTGTCGTGACGAACAGTTGATTTTGGGGCAAAATAAAAATTTGGCGCTAACAACCTTGATGTTAGACTTTTATAAATTGCTGCACTGAGCATACATTCAATGGAAGAGATAACTCTCGATTTTATAGATTCAAAAGAGCTCTATTTAGCCTATATGCCTTTTTTTAAGCAGGGCGGTCTTTTTGTCCGAACCAGTCGCCATTATAAAATGGGACAGTCATTAGCATTGCAAGTGACATTACCTGATGCGTTAGAAAGTATTCCGGTTTCTGGTAAAGTTGCCTGGATCACGCCGCAAGGCGCGCAGAATAGTGGTCCTACTGGTATTGGTATTGCGTTTATCGATGATAAACAGCAGTTACGCGCTAAAATCGAGAAATTACTCAGTGGTAGTCAAGATTCGTTGGAAATGACTCATACCATTTAATTGCTGTTCGGAGTTTTCGTTGTTTATTGATTCCCATTGTCATCTTGATAGGCTTGAGCTTGAAAAGCTCGGCATGGATTTACCTGCAGTATTAAAAGCCGCCGAACATGCGAGTGTGCAACATATGTTGTGTGTCTCGGTTAGTTTGCAAGAGTTCCCAGAAATGGCCGCTATGGTGGCACAGTATCCACAAGTTTCAGTATCCTGTGGTGAGCATCCACTTCATCAGCAAGAAAGCTTTGACCAAGTATTGTTGAAGACTTTAGCCGCAGCACCGAATGTAGTTGCTGTCGGCGAAACTGGTTTGGATTATTTTTATAGTCCTGACAATAAAACAACACAACAACGTGCCTTTGTCAGCCACATTCAAGTTGCCCGCGAACTCAATAAACCATTAATTGTGCATACCCGTGAAGCACGTGCCGATACTATTTCACTGTTAACTCATGAAGGTGCCGCAGATTGTGGTGGGGTATTGCATTGTTTTACGGAAGATTGGGATACGGCAAAAGCTGCGCTTGATTTAGGTTTTTATATTTCGTTCTCAGGCATCATGACATTTCGAAATGCAGATCCACTTCGTGATGTGCTTAAGAAGGTGCCATTAGATCGGTTGTTGATCGAAACTGACTCGCCATACTTAGCCCCAGTGCCGTATCGGGGTAAGACCAACCAACCAGCCTATGTTGCTGCTGTGGCACAAGCTGTCGCCACGGTAAAAGAAATTGATTTGGTTGAACTCGCGAATATCACCAGTCAAAACTTCCGGAAATTATTTCCACTCGCAAGATGCTAACCTGCTAATTTACAGAATAAAATTTTCTTTACACAAAAAAGTAGCCCAGAACCAATCTGCATTGTTCTGGGCCTAGGGGAATGGCTCATCTGATGAGCCGTGCGCTACTAAGGTCACTTAGGGAGGTTACCAAGGACATGTGTTCAGTGTAGCCAATTGCTCTAAATTTGCGCGCTTAGCCAATTCAAAGTATTCAGTAACATCTGTAGATTTTTCGTAAAACTAGCAAAAGTTTTCCCCAGTTTATCCTTTAGTTATCCCCAAGTTATTCAGCGGATCTTTGGGCTACGTGGCTTAGCGCTGATATTTTCAGAATTAGGAACTTAAGCTTTCTTATATCAATTGTTTCTTAAACTAAGATTTATTCAATTTAAAATATTCTAAAAAAAGTTTATTTAAGTAAATTTTCTACCGGTTTTCCGCTAATTGTTAGCAGTTGTTGTAACGTTCTATGTCCAGTCACTTAGCTAAATCGCTTGATTGTCGACAATGCAACTAAAGTCCTACTTGACCAACGCCATTATCTGGTTAAAATTGCCTTTATTATTTAATTATGTCGACAATGCAATGAAAAACCAACATTTGCCAGAGCCAGTGACTGCTGCCGATCGCGTGCTATTGGAAATTCAGCGCGCAATTGTTGAAGGTGAAATTGCTGCCGGTAGCAAAATCTCTGAACCTGAGTTAGCGAAGCGATTCGACCTGAGTAGGGCGCCTTTACGTGAAGCCTTGGCGCGGCTAGAGCGTTGTCATCTCATCGAGCGCACGCCCAATGCTGGTGCTCGTGTGGTGAAATTATCAGTTGCTGGGTTAGTGTCGTTATATCAACTGCGCGAAACCCTCGAAGGGATGGCGTGTCGACTGGCCGCAACCCAAATGACTGATGAAGAGATCGCTGAAGTCCAACAATTGCTCGATCAGCATTTGTCGACACAACGGGTGCGTGAAGGTGAAAGTTACTATCAGGAAGCTGGTGATGTTGATTTTCATTATCGTGTCATTCAGGGCAGTAAAAATCCTTACTTAATAAACATCTTGTGTGACGAGTTGTATTACTTAGTGCGGATGTATCGGGTGCAAATGGGAATGAACGGTCCACGCGTTTCCCGCGCTTTTGACGAACATAAAGCTATTATTAATGCCATTGCCAACCGCGATGGTGAACTTGCCGAACTGCTTATGCGTCGACATATCGGCGCATCACGCATAAATATTGAAAAACATTTATCAATCAAGGGGAAAGACCATGGCACATCCACATAGCGCTGGCGCATTGTTGCGTCAAGCAATTGTCGACCATTCGCCGTTACAACTGGTGGGCACCGTCAACGCTTATACTGCTTTAATGGCTGAACGAGTTGGTCACCACGCTTTATATTTATCCGGTGCAGGTGTTGCCAATGCATCTTTTGGTCTACCAGATCTGGGCTTAACCTCATTAAATGATGTTTGCGAAGACATTCGCCGTATTACCGGTGCAACTTCATTACCGTTGTTAGTGGATGCTGACACGGGTTGGGGTGGTGCATTTAATATTGCTCGCACCGTGAAAGAAATGACTCGTGCTGGCGCTGCTGGTTTTCATATTGAAGATCAAGTGATGCAAAAACGTTGTGGGCATCGTCCGAACAAAGAAATTGTTTCTTTAGAAGAAATGGTCGACCGGGTAAAAGCGTCTGTCGATGCGCGTACCGATGAAAACTTCTTTATCATGGCTCGCACTGATGCCCTACAGCAACAAGGTTTGCAAGCTGCCATCGAAAGAGCGCAAGCATGTGTTGAAGCCGGCGCTGATGCCATTTTTGCTGAAGCAGTACACACCTTAGAGCAATACCAAGCCTTCACCTCGGTGATTAAAGTTCCGGTATTGGCAAATATTACCGAGTTCGGCCAAACACCACTGTACAACAAGGATGAGCTTGCCGCTGTTGGCGTGAAAATGGTGCTGTATCCGTTGTCAGCGTTTCGTGCAATGAACAAAGCTGCGTTAAACGTCTATCAGTCAATCTTAGCGAACGGCGACCAAAAAGCAGTGGTTGATAGCATGCAAACTCGTGCAGAACTTTACGACTTTTTGAATTATCACAGCTATGAGCAAAAACTTGACTCATTGTTTGCTCAGAATAAAAACAAATAAACATAAAACCCGCAGCAAGTATGCAGTGCTGCGTTAAAACTAAATTATCTCTTACCTGGAGTATCCTATGGCGAATGCAAAAGAATTGTCGGGTGCTGGTTTACGCGGACAAATCGCTGGCAAGACAGCGTTATCAACCGTTGGTAAAACTGGCTCTGGTTTAACCTACCGTGGTTACGATGTTAAAGATTTAGCAGCGCATTGCGAATTTGAAGAAGTTGCTTATTTAATTCTAAAAGGCAAGTTACCAAACAGCAGTGAACTTGCAGCATATAAAACTAAACTGACGGCAATGCGTTCACTGCCTGCCGCGTTAAAGGCTGTGTTAGAACTCATTCCAGCGACAGCTCACCCGATGGATGTGATGCGCACGGGTTGCTCGATGTTAGGTAACTTGGAAACAGAGCAGTCTTTTGCCGAACAACAAGATGCGACAGATCGTCTGTTGGCGATTTTCCCAGGGTTAATCAATTACTGGTACAACTTCAGCCATAAAGGTATTCGGATTGATGTAGATACCCCTGCTGAATCAATTGCAGAACAGTTCTTATGGACTTTACATGGCGAAAAGCCAACGGCATTGCACACTGAGGTTATGCAAGCATCGCTAATCCTTTATGCCGAGCATGAATTTAACGCTTCAACCTTTACTGCGCGCGTTTGTGCTTCAACCTTGAGTGACATGCATTCTTGTATCACAGGTGCCATTGGTTCTTTACGTGGGCCTCTGCACGGCGGTGCCAACGAAGCTGCAATGGAACTGATTGAAAAAATGCAGAACCCTGAGCATGCCGAAACCGAATTGTTGGGCATGTTGGCACGTAAAGACAAGATTATGGGTTTTGGTCATGCTATCTACGCTGAATCAGATCCGCGTAACGCAGTCATCAAAGCTTGGTCAGAAAAATTAGCGCAAGCCAATGGCGACACTATGCTGTATGACATTTCTGTGCGCTGTGAGGCAGTAATGTGGCGCGAGAAGAAATTATTCTGTAATGCAGATTTTTTCCATGCCTCTGCCTACAACTACATGGGCATTCCGACTAAATTGTTCACGCCGATTTTCGTCTGCAGCCGACTGACAGGTTGGGCGGCGCATGTAATGGAGCAACGTGCAGATAATCGGATCATTCGTCCAAGTGCTGAATATATTGGTGAAGAACCACGTGTTGTCGGCCCTATTGCTGAGCGTCAATAACACGCCAATTGATCAGCGCTAATAACGTCGTTTCTTTGCGTTTAAATGGGTGAAGAAACGATGCTATTTAGTCGAATTCAAGGACTAAGGCACAGCCCTAGTCTTAGCCAGTAACGATGGACATACTCTGATGAATAGCCAATTTCGTAAGCCTTTAGCGGGAACAGCATTAGACTATTTTGATGCCGAAGCCGCAGTCAATGCCTTAGTTCCAGGCGCTTGGGCAACCTTACCTTACACCAGCCGTGTGCATGCCGAGAACTTGGTTCGTCGTGCTGATCCTCTGCAGCTCAATGATTTTTTAATGCAGTTGATTGAACGTAAGCAAGAGCTTGATTTCCCATGGTTTCCTGCGCGAGTAGTTTGCCATGATATCCTCGGGCAAACGGCACTTGTTGATTTAGCAGGTCTACGTGATGCCATCGCTGCGATGGGCGGTGACCCAGCAAAAGTGAATCCGGTGGTGCCAACACAGCTGATTGTTGACCACTCTTTAGCCGTTGAGTTTGGTGGTTTTGACAAAGATGCCTTCGCCAAAAACCGCGCAATTGAAGATCGTCGTAATGACGACCGTTTTCATTTTATTAATTGGACGAAAAAAGCCTTTAAAAATGTTGATGTGATCCCGCCAGGTAACGGCATCATGCATCAAATTAACTTAGAGCGTATGTCACCTGTGATCCATGCCAAAGATGGCGTGGCATACCCAGATACGCTAGTTGGAACTGATAGCCATACTCCACATGTTGATGCGCTTGGTGTCATCGCCATCGGCGTTGGTGGCTTGGAAGCGGAAAGTGTGATGTTGGGCCGTGCATCATGGATGCGGCTGCCGGATATCATCGGCGTCGAGCTAACTGGTAAAGCGCAGCCAGGCATTCAGGCGACTGACATTGTGTTGGCCCTGACCGAATTTTTGCGTAAGCAAAAGGTGGTATCTAGTTACTTGGAGTTCTTCGGGGAAGGGGCTGAAAGTCTGAGTTTAGGCGACCGAGCAACTATTTCTAACATGACCCCTGAATATGGCGCTACAGCGGCTATGTTCGCAATCGACCAGCAAACACTAGATTATTTAACGCTCACCGGACGTGAAGCTGAACAAGTAAAACTTGTTGAAATTTATGCAAAAACAGCTGGCCTTTGGGCTGAGAGTTTAAAGACAGCAGTTTATCCACGAGTGCTTAGTTTTGATTTGTCGACAGTAGTTCGTAATATCGCTGGTCCATCAAACCCACATGCCCGAGTTGCTACTACCGATTTGGCAGCGAAAGGGATTAGTGGTGTTGTTGAAAACAACGAAGGTTTGATGCCTGATGGTGCGGTAATCATTGCTGCTATCACCAGTTGCACCAATACCAGCAATCCACGTAACGTCATTGCTGCAGGTCTGTTAGCACGCAATGCCAACAAACTTGGGCTTACTCGCAAAAATTGGGTGAAAAGTTCTCTGGCACCTGGTTCAAAAGCGGTTGAGCTGTATTTAAAAGAAGCCAATTTACTCGGTGAGTTAGAACAGCTTGGTTTTGGTATTGTTGGTTTTGCCTGTACCACTTGTAACGGCATGAGCGGCGCTTTGGACCCGGTGATCCAGCAAGAAGTTGTTTCACGTGACTTGTACACCACGGCAGTCTTGTCTGGTAACAGAAACTTCGATGGCCGGATCCACCCATATGCGAAACAAGCATTTTTGGCCTCGCCAGCACTCGTTGTCGCATATGCAATTGCGGGCACTATCCGTTTTGATATTGAAAAAGATGTGTTGGGTTATGCCGATGGCAAAGCCATTACCTTAAAAGACATTTGGCCAACTGATGCTGAAATCGACGCAGTAGTTAGTGCTAGCGTTAAACCAGAACAATATCGGAAAGTGTACGAACCAATGTTCGATGTTGCTGTCGATTTTGGCGATGCTATCAGCCCGCTTTATGACTGGCGTGAGATGAGCACCTATATTCGTCGTCCACCGTATTGGGAAGGTGCGTTAGCCGCGCCTCGCACTTTAACGGCTATGCGTCCGTTAGCTGTGCTTGGCGACAACATTACCACTGACCATTTATCACCATCAAATGCCATTATGCTTGATAGCGCTGCTGGTGAATATTTGGCGAAGATGGGTTTGCCGGAAGAAGACTTTAACTCTTATGCAACTCACCGTGGCGACCACTTAACTGCACAGCGTGCTACTTTTGCCAACCCGAAGCTCATTAACGAAATGGCTGTGATCGATGGCAAAGTGAAACAAGGTTCGCTGACACGTGTGGAGCCTGACGGTAAAGTCACCCGCATGTGGGAGGCGATTGAAACTTATATGGAACGCAAACAGCCGCTCATTATTGTTGCAGGCGCTGATTACGGCCAAGGTTCAAGTCGCGATTGGGCAGCCAAGGGTGTACGTCTGGCTGGCGTAGAGGCTATTGTCGCTGAAGGTTTTGAACGTATTCACCGCACCAACTTGGTTGGTATGGGCGTGCTGCCACTCGAATTCAAGGCAGGTACTAATCGAACGACTTTGGCTCTTGATGGTAGTGAAACCTATGATGTCGTTGGTACGCCAACGCCAAGAAGCACCTTGACTTTGGTGGTTCATCGCAACAATGGTGAAACACTGCAGGTCCCAGTTACTTGTCGCTTAGATACTGCTGAAGAAGTATCGATTTATGCGGCTGGTGGCGTTTTGCAGCGTTTTGCGCAAGACTTTTTAGATGCGACCAAGACCAGCTAACTGATACCAAAAACCAACGGGCTTCGGCCCGTTTTTTTGCTTTAAATCAGCTATTTGTTGTAATGACAGATAGGCTTTAGGAGAACAATATGGCTTATTTGCCACAATTACGGATCCCGGCGACTTATATGCGCGGTGGAACCAGCAAAGGTGTATTTTTCCGTTTGCTAGATTTGCCAGAAGTTGCGCAGCAACCTGGACCTGCCCGTGACGCTCTTCTACTGAGAGTAATCGGTAGTCCTGATCCATATGCCAAACAAATTGACGGCATGGGCGGTGCAACCTCAAGCACCAGCAAAACGGTGATCCTTGCCAAAAGTAGTAAGCAAGAGCACGATGTCGATTATTTATTCGGGCAAGTAGCCATCGACAAAGCGTTTGTTGATTGGAGTGGTAACTGCGGTAATTTATCGGCAGCTGTCGGCGCATTTGCAATAAGCAGTGGATTAGTAGATACAGCTAAGATTAATGCAAATGGCATGACAACAGTGCGCATTTGGCAGGCTAATATCGGTAAAACAATTATTGCTCATGTCCCTATGACCAACGGACAAGTGCAGGAATCTGGAGATTTCGAACTTGATGGGGTCACTTTTCCTGCTGCAGAAGTGCAGTTGGAGTTCTTAGACCCTGCAGCAGACGATGATGGCAGTGGCGGCTCAATGTTCCCAACAGGTAATGTTGTCGATACTTTAGAGGTTCCTGGGATTGGCAGTTTTGCCGCAACCATGATTAATGCCGGGATCCCAACAATCTTTGTCAACGCTGTGGATATTGGTTATACCGGTACCGAGTTGCAAGATGCGATAAATGGTGATGCCAAAGCCCTCGCGATGTTTGAAACAATCCGCGCTTACGGCGCAGTTAAAATGGGTTTAATTGCCGACATTGCCGAAGCAAGCACACGTCAACACACGCCAAAAATTGCATTTATTGCCAAACCGCTTGATTATCAAGCATCAAGTGGAAAATCAGTTGCCGCAACAGACATTGATCTGCTGGTGCGTGCATTATCGATGGGCAAGTTACATCACGCGATGATGGGGACTGCTGCCGTCGCTATTGGCACTGCAGCTGCAATTCCTGGAACTTTAGTGAATCTGGCCGCAGGTGGTGTAGCTCGAGACGCTGTGCGCTTTGGTCATCCATCTGGCACCTTACGCGTAGGCGCTAAAGCCGAGCAAATCGATGGCGACTGGATTGTGACTAAAGCCATTATGAGCCGCAGTGCGCGGGTGTTAATGGACGGCACTGTTCGAGTGCCTGCAGAAACCTTAGCCATTTAACTGTATTTGCATTAGTCCTTGTAAGCGTTAGCTGAGCAATAGACCTGAAATGGTTCGGGTCTTTCTTGTTGCTTTGTTTAACAGATTTTGCCAAATTTGCTAAGGCGGCAATATATCACGGCTTTTTGCGCCGGTTGATTGCAAATTCAGGGAATTCTGTTTAGATTGATAATCAGTGTAGAAAACGAAGCGGGATGCATAAAATGAAAAAATGGTGTTTAGCTGCGCTACTTGCCAGCAGTCTGTTACCAGCTCAAGCAGCAGACCAAGATTATAAATTGGTTACTGTTGCCGGTTACCTTAACTTCTACCTGTTAAATTTAAACGCCTGCGAGGACTTCCATCCGGCAGTTCGTCAGTCGGCGTATGAAGCAGAAAAACTGCTTTACCCATGGTTAGATAAACTTGACTCTAAAACCAAAAGCAGTATTGATGCCAGTGTCATTAGTAATGTAGTGAAAAAACGTCGTGATGCGCTTAATAGCCAAATTAACGATAACGATTTCACTGTTGAACATTGCCAAGCGGTCATCAAATTACTGACTGATGGTGGATTAGATAAAACGTTATTAAAATCATTGGATTAAGTGAGGACGCCTAGGTTTCGGCCTAGGCAACTATTACATGTTAGTTATTCGTCAAATGCAGTTAACTGATCTACCTGCAGTAGTAAAGCTGCAAGATCGGTGTTACAGCCAAGAGCTGTTTGAATCTGCCGACTTAGTTAAAAGTCGTCTGCTGTTAACGCCGCAAAGTTATTGGGTCGCTTTATACCAAGACAAATTGTGGGCCTATCTGTTTAGTTATCCTGCTGTGCTCGGCAAAATTAACGCACTCGGGCAACCTTTTGCTGCGTATTCTGATGCTAATTGTTTATATGTCCATGATTTAGCTGTAAGTAGTGATGCGCGTGGTCAAGGTGTTGCAACCAAACTTCTAGAGCAGGCAATAGCCTATGCTCGTGAATTGGATTTTGACTATTTGTCGTTAGTCTCAGTGCAAAATTCACTGCCATTTTGGCAAGACCGCGGTTTTTCTGTGGTCACCGAACTATCCGAGTCTGCTGTCGCGGCTTTAGCGAGTTATACAAATCAAAAAGCGCACTATATGGTAAAAACCATTATTTAGGTGCGTCGGCTTTCGACCGGGCCGACTATGTTGGCCCTGTCTTTAAGTAATTTTCCAATTCCTGTGACTTATCTGTAAATTCCATCTAAATTATTGGTAAGTATCTGCTTTTCGCTGACATTTGACATAACTTGTTACTGTTTAACGCATGTCTTTATGAACTATTTCGATAAACTAGCCATATTGAAAAAGATTAAAATAAGTTTGGGGTCTTTATGGGTGTTACTAATAAAAGTTTTGCATTCGCCGCTGTAGCGCTTGCTGTCATGCTTTCTGCTTGTTCTGGTCCAAAGCCAGAAGAAGGGGATGTTGAAGTTAAAGTTCTAAGTTTAATGTCTGCCGATTTAGTTAAGGTCGCCCAAAGCGAATTATCGCAAGGGCCAATGATTTCAGGTTCGTTACAACCAGTCACTAAAGCTGAACTAAATGCGGAAGTGTCAGGCATCGTTACCAAGATCATGAAAGACAACGGCGACTCAGTAAAAGCTGGGGAATTGTTAGTACAACTTGATCAAACAACCTATCGCGACAAACTGATGTCTGCACAAGAGTCCGAGCGTTCAGCAAGTGTTACTGCCGATCAAGCACAAAAACAATTACGCCGCATGCAGCAGCTCAACAAACAAAACTTAGTCACAGCCGAAATTCTGGAAGCTGCTGAAATCAAAGCAAACCAAGCATCTTCAGATTTAGCATCGGCCAAAGCGCGTTTGGTTGAAGCTCGCCAACAACTTGAAAGAACAGAGGTGCGTGCGCCTTTTAGTGGTGTGATTTCAGCGCGCAAAACTTCAGCTGGTGATACTGCGCAGATCGGTAAGGCACTGATGGTGGTCATTGACCCAAGCAGTATGCGATTTGAAGGTTTTATCGCCGCAGATCAAGTTGGTAGTGTGAAAGTTGGACAGACAGTTAACTTTAAAGTGAACGGTTATCCAAATCAGCGGTTCACAGGCACTATCAACAGAATCAATCCACAGGCCAACGAACTTACTCGTCAAGTCCAAGTTTTTGTTGAACTTTCAAAACAAGACTCCTTGGTTGCAGGCCTTTACGCCGAGGGCTTTATTGATGTGGCAAGCCAACAAAGTGTCATGCTTGATGCCTCATCAATTGTTCGCGAAGGCGACAACACCTTTGTTTGGACAGTTGCTAATAATCGATTGACTAAAACTCCGGTTACTTTAGGCGCTCGTGATCCACGGTTTGGTACCTATCAAGTGATTGCTGGGGTAAAGGTTGGTGATGATATTTTGCGTCACCCGGTTGGTGGGGTAAAAGACGGTATTGCCATTACTTTAGCTGCTGAAACCGAAAAGCAAGCTCCAGTTGCGGGGAACTAAGTAATGATTCTGTCTGATTTTAGTATCAAACGCCCGCTAGTAGTGGTGGTAGTCACCATCACGCTTATGCTATTTGGCTACTTTGCCCTAAGTAATCTAAAAACTAACCAATTCCCGGATGTGCAACCACCGGTATTGGTGGTTAACGTGCCTTATCCTGGCGCGTCACCTGAAACCGTAGAGCGGGAGATTTTGAATCGGGTCGAGGATTCAATGTCGACTATCCCTGGCATCCGCGATATCCGTTCTTATGCTCGTGATTCCAGTGCGACAATAGTCGTTATTTTCGAATTTGATAAAGATTTAACTGCTGCAGCACAAGAACTTCGCGACAGTATTTCCACGGTGCGTGATAAATTGCCGACGGAGATGAAAGAGCCATTTATCAACCGTGCAGATCCCAATGCGCAACCGGTGATGTCG
The DNA here is from genome assembly GCA_017302255.1 of Gammaproteobacteria bacterium. GTDB lineage: Bacteria > Pseudomonadota > Gammaproteobacteria > Enterobacterales > Alteromonadaceae > Pararheinheimera. Next base: position 101,369 of record JAFLDV010000005.1, read on the forward strand.
CTTGCGCTTTCAAGTGAAAACAAAACGCCACTAGAACTTTCGAAGATCGCTGATATTGAAATTGCACGCGTACTTCGGTCCGTGCCAGGTGTTTCGCTAGTTTCACTAGAAGGTGAATTAGAACGTGAAATGACGGTGTTTCTAAACACTAACGCCATGCGCGAAGCAAAGGTCTCTGCCTCGGAAGTTACCAACGCATTACGTTCACAAAACTTAGCTGCTCCAGTGGGCCGGGTAGTCGATGGCTTTCACGAGCAAAGTATCCGGATCCAAGGTCGTTTACGCGATGTCGCCGAATTTGAGCAAATGGTGGTCAAGCAAAACGGTGACCAAGCCATCCGTTTAGGTCAAATTGCGCATATTGTTGATGGCGGTGCAGAGCAGCGGCGGTTATCGTTTTTCAATGGCAAAAAAGCCTTGGGTATTGATATCGTCAAGGCACGTGATGCTTCTACCATCAGTGTTACCGATGAGATTAAAGAACGAATTGAAGAAATTAAGCCATTGTTGCCAGCCGGTGTCGAGTTAACGGTTGTCCAAGATCAGGGCGAAGACGTCGCTGCAAGTATGCGTAACGTTACTGAGGCTTTAGGTCTTGGTGCCTTGTTGACCATTGTTGTGGTTTTTATCTTTTTAAATTCATGGCGCTCGACATTAATTACATCTCTGGCGTTACCAACTTCAGTTCTTGCGTCATTTATCGCAGTGTGGGCCTGTGGTTTTACCCTAAACTTCATGTCGTTATTGGGTCTTTCACTTGCCATCGGGGTATTAATTGACGATGCCATCGTGGTTCGGGAAAACATTGTGCGCCATATGGAAATGGGCAAAGACAATATGACTGCCGCTCGCGAAGGTACGCGTGAAATTGGTATGGCAGTATTTGCGACTACCATGTCAATTGTTGCTGTATTCATTCCAATTGCTTTCATGGATGGAATGACTGGTCAGTGGTTTAAACCATTTGGTTTAACTGTTGCCTGCTCAGTGTTGGTATCTCTATTTATTTCTTTCACCATCGACCCGATGTTGTCGGCGTATTGGCATGATCCTGACCACGAAAGAAACAAAAAACGTACCGGTGTTGGCGCTGTGCTAAAACGGTTTAATATCTGGTTTGATGGCTTGTCAGTAAGTTATTCCAAGTTAATTCGTTGGGCACTTAAACACCCATGGAGTATGTGGGGAATAGCAATTTTCGCATTCGTTGGTGCCTTGGTATTGCAAGGTACAAAGGGCGGCTTTGGCTTCATGCCAGACACTGACAATGGTGCATTTATCGTGCAAATTCGTGCTCCTTCAGAGGCCAGTATTGAATACACGCGGTTAAAAGCAGCTCAGGTTGAAGCTATTACCAGAGCAGTGCCAGAGCAGCTCTACACCCAAACTACCGTGGGTGTGCAAAGCAACATTACTCGCGCGCAAGTGTTTGTGCGGCTGCAACCGGAAAAGGATCGTCATCGTACGGCAAAAGAAATTGCCGAAGACGTACGTGGACAAATAAAGAGTTTAGTCGGTGCTGAGTTTACTGTGCTTGCTGACCTTAATGGTGGCGGCGGCGGTGGCGATGGTAAAAAATTGCAAATTCAATTCCGTGGACCAGATTCAAAAGTGCTCGATGCCATCGTGATGGATTATGTCGAGAAGTTAAAACAGGTCCCTGGTGCGGTCGATGTTGGTCTGTCTGCACAGGATCCAAAGCCAGAACTACAAGTTGAAGTCGACCGTGGTTTATCAGCAAGTTTAGGCTTGTCGATGAATGATGTGGCAAGTGCGTTGCGTTTAGCTTTTGCCGGTGCGGAAATTGGCGATTGGGTCGACCCGACAGGTGAGACTCGTAACGTGTTCGTCCGTATTCGTCCAGAAGAGCGGGCGACAGTACAAAACTTGGAACAATTGCCACTAATGTCGACGAAAACTGGCGCAATGGTACCACTTGAACAAGTCGCTACCGTGACTCTAGGTAAAGGCCCTGCGCTGATTGAACACTTAGATCGTGAAACCATGATGGCAGTCAGTGCCAACGTGCAAGGTCGCAGTTTAGGTGAAGTTAACGCTGATGCGATGAAACTGGTAAAAGCCATTGATTTCCCACCAGGCTACGACATGGTGGTTGGTGGTGAAGCTCGTGACATGCAAGAAGTGTTTGGTCGTATGGGACAAGCCTTGCTGTTGGCTGCGGTGCTGATGTACTTAATTTTGGTCGTGCAATTCCATAGTTTCGCTGCACCAGTGGCCATTATGTTGTCACTGCCGCTTAGTTTAATAGGTGTGGTGTTGGCGCTGTTGATCGGCAATTCAACACTGAACCTAATGAGCTTGATCGGGATTGTCATGTTAATGGGTATTGTGGCGAAGAACGCCATCCTATTAATCGACTGTGCACGTAAGAAAGAGCAAACGGAAGGGCTTAACCTTGAAGACTCGTTAGTTGCTGCAGGCCGTGAGCGGTTGCGTCCAATTTTAATGACTACTTTTGCTTTAGTTGCTGGTATGTTGCCAGTCGCAATAGGTATCGGTGAAGGCTCTGGCTTCTATCGACCACTGGGTATTTCCGTTATCGGTGGTACAATTACAGCGACTGTATTAACGCTATTAGTAGTTCCGACTTTCTATGAGTCGATTGAAAAGGGCAAACGTCGGATTAAAGCTCGGTTTAAACGCAATCGCAACGCGGTTGCGAACGCTCACTAAAATCAACAAGACTTGCGTTAGGTGACATGACTACACCTAACGCAGAAGCTGGCTTAATAGCTTGCTGAATTCGAAAACAGAGCTTGCCGTAATAAATATTGCCGCAGTCTCTAGAGTTAAACAATAAAGGGCAGTGATGCCCTTTTTTTATTGATTAAACAATTTGATCTCACAAAGAATGGAGTGGCTAATCCCAAGCCAAACGTTCAATTTTATAGTTGCCGCTGGCAAAATCTTCCGCCAATTCAAACGAACGTTCGGTGACCTCTTGCCAGTATTGGAAACGTTTCTCATCAGTCAGTTGACTGAAATCTTTACGATCTGGGATTTTGCCAAAAGGAAGGCTTTTCACCCAGCTCTCGCTTGGGCATAACATAATGACATTGTCATAGTTACCCGCGCCTGGTCGACGCCACTTTAAGCCTTTATCGAACCAACCGGGACTAACTTTCGGATAAAAATGTGGATAGAGCACCAGGCCGCTAGTTGGGAACGGCCAATCAAAATGATAGTCGGTAATGCCGCCATCGATAAATGGGCCATCACCGGCGCCATCAATATAATTAACAGGATCAAGAACTAATGGAATTGAGCCTGACGCTAACAATGCCTGCTTTAGATTATCTGGCGAGAGTTTGATATGTCGGGTAGGCAAATCACGAATAGCACTGAATACTGATTGTTCAGGCTGTTGCTGAAAAATTAAGCGCTCATAAAAGGCGGCTAAAGAACGACGATGTACTAAATTTGCCCCGGCAGCTAATGTTAGTCCAGCAAGCTGGGCAAGATTCTTTTCAGTGTGCAACCAGCGCTTTGGCCGAGCAACCACAAAATTGAGCCGAAATATTGGGTTTTCAATAACTTCTTGCACATTACCTGTTGTAGGGAACACTGCATCGAGCACTGTGGCCGAGATCTCGGTAACTTTGGCAATTGACGAACCTTTCGGATAGCTAATAGTGCGATAGGCATCACAAAACCGCCGAGAAGCTGCTGCGGCATCTTGCTGCGCATAACAGGCGAAACGCCATGAACCTGCGGAGCTACCAATTAATTCTAATGGTGCTTGCCTACCTTTAAAAAATGTTGAAGTAAGGTATTGGTCTAGCCCAAACAAACAGAACCACTTAGGCCCACCGCTTGCACCAACCAGCATCGAGATATCATCTGCTTGGATGTCATGTTGCTGAATGTATGAATAAGCTCTCTTGCCAGCGAGTACTTGAATGTTTGAAGATTTTTTCATGAAATCAGACTATTTCCATAAAGTCGTTGTGCCATACGTTCCGCATACTCGTCGGTCATGCCGGCAACATAGTCACTAATAGCGCGAAGTGGATATCCTTGCTCAGATAACATGTGCCAGCGTTGCTGGGTGTTTACTGGGAGCAATAACTCTGGGGACTGAGCAAAGGCATCAAATAAGGCCTGGACGATTTTTTGCCCGCGAAACTCAAGTTGCTGCAGACTTGGGTGCAAGATCACATGACGATAAATGAAACTCTTCAGTAGATTTAAGATCTCAAGTTCTGCTGGCGGCAGTTTCGCGTTATACCTGATCAATAGTTCCTGCGCATCTGGCAATGCTTGGTAAATTTCAATATGGGTGATGAGTCTATTTACTAAAGCACCGATGGCATCTTTTCTAATGTAATGTGCTGGATTAAACAGTTTTTCACCGATGTTATGCAAAAAGGTTGCTTCAGCACTCGTCGCGAAAAAGCGTTCAATTTCGGCGAACCATTGATCTTTACGCACAGTGCCAGTGACAATAGCATCTTCTAGGTCGTGGACGCCGTAAGCGATATCATCAGCGAGTTCCATGATTGATGCATCTAACGATTTGTATTTTGCTTTTCTAAACGGGGCTTTTTCAAGCGGTTCAAAGTACTGAAAGAGTGCTCGGTCTGTTTCGGATAATGGCGCTAAAATCCAAGACAACAAGTCGGCATCGAGTTGATAAATTGCCTTACATGGTTTTTTCGCCAATTCAGTACTGTTGATATTCGACAATTCTGGCATCAAAATCGGATATTTCAGCAAGCCGAGCAAAGTCCGCCGTGTTAGGTCCATACCACCAGCAGCTGTGTACGGCTCTAGCTTGCCGACAATCCGCAGAGTTTGGCCATTGCCTTCGAACCCGCCGTGAGCAAGCATTCTCGAGTTGAGCGCAGCTTCGCCACCGTGTCCAAAAGGTGGATGACCAATGTCATGGGCTAGACACAAAGACTCCATCAGGCTGTCATCAGGAAGCAGCGCAGCAATAGCAGTATTTGCAGTTTTTAATCGTAGTTGTGCAACTAATGCAGAGCCAATTTGCGCAGCTTCTAAAGAATGCGTTAGGCGAGTGCGATAGAAATCGTTTTGACCAACCCCCATAATTTGGGTTTTCGCTTGTAGTCGGCGAAAAGCGGCGCTATGTAAAATTCGTGCTTTGTCGCGTTGGAAAGGGTTGCGATGATCTAAAGGCCGATCGTTACTCTGTTCTTGTCGGCGCTGTGTCCAGTGGTCCATCGTCATTCCTTGCCTATGAAAAACCTCGCTGCCAATCATACGACAAATCAACGGCTTGAGCGACATAGAAAAAAAACTCGACAGCAAAAAATTATTACTGTATAAATATCCAGTAATCTTGCAAAGTTGAGGAACCATCATGGCCGTCGTTGTAAAATATGTAGTTGAACGCAATGGAGTAGAAAAAATGACATTTGCTGCCAAAGCCGAAGCCGATGCTTACGATAAAATGTTGGATATTGCAGAAGATATTCAGCAGTTATTAGCAGCAAGTTCGTTATGTCCAAATGAGCAGCAACAAGATGAATTAGCTTTTTTCTTAGCGCAACACAAAGATGAACTGCTACAAGCACTAGGCGCTAAGGCCAAAGCTGCAAAAAAGGATAAAACTGAAACGGACGTGGTAAATACCACGACAGCAGATGCGATTCGAGTAGGTAAGCCTGAATTGTCGGTTGCTGCAAGCAGTTTGGATGAACAAGCGGCATAAGCTTTTGCTGTTAGTTTTGATTTAGCGTAAATGCAATTTAGCTTAAATCAATTTAGCATACTGGAATTGGCTCTAGCTTAGATGATCTAAACTAGAGCCCATCTCGTCGTGAAGATTGCAAATCAACCACCCGAAGTTATTGATTTAGCATATTATGCCGAATTAGTTTACCGACATTTTTATCCTAACAATTTAGCTTTTTCCTAGTTGCCGCGGCCAACAAGTCAGCATAGGTTATCTCTGCGAGATGCAAGCTTAGACTTCTATTACTTTTTGCCAGCAGCTGCTTTGGCTTCAGCCAAATCCTTTTCAGCTTTGCGTACCTGATCTTTCGCTGCAAGTACTAAAACCTTAGCTTCTGTTTTATTCGTAGCTGCTTGTTCTTTTTGTTTGGCGGCATCTAACAGTACTTTGGCTTGTTCTAAACGAATTTCAGCTTGCTTAATGGCTTCAAGTTGAGCAGGCGTAGCCTTGGTGTTAGTCGAATTTAATGTGGCAGCTTCGGCATTTAGCTCAGCAGCTAACTCTTCTTCATCACTGAGTACTGGCTCATCTTTACCTACCAAATTTTTGGCATTTTGTTTGGCTTTGTCTTCAAGAGTCTGCTTTTTAAGCTCAACCTTATCTTTAACTTGCTGCTTTGCCTCATCGATTGGCGCAACGATCGGCGCCTTTATGTCGTCAATGACAGTTTGTTTTTTTGCTGATACTTCATTATTAAGCGTACCTTTGATGTCACCAGATTTAATGGCAGTTTCGGTTAACTCTTTAGTTTTACCTTCTATAGGCAGCTGTTCTGTAATGGTTGAAGCTGCTTTTTCTAAGGCTTTTGCTCGCAGTTTTGCCGGATCGGTATATTCAGCAAGTTCATCAGGCCATTGAGGTATGACTTTCGCACCTTCTTGTTTAACTTGCTCGGCAAATACAGTCGGTGCACCGCCTGAAACAAGTAGCACGGCCATTTGGTTGGTATCAGAGTTCCAAACAAACCCCGCTTTTTCTGCTACTTCAGGCAAGGGCGAGTTTTTTGAGACCAAGAAGAACATTGGACCTTGTTGCTGTAATTCAGTGGCAGTGCTTATTAAGGTTACTGCGGTATCGTAATGCTCACCTAAAAGCGGTTGCAAACGAGATTTAATCATCGGTTGTTGAAAGAAATTTGCTTCGTTTGGATCTAGTCCGACCATAGGTTTTAATAGTGCCCAAAGCAATTGCGACTGAGGTGATAACATCAGTGCAGGAGCGACACAGCCCGCTAAGAAAAATGCAAAGAAAGAAATTAATAGGACTTTAGTGCGCACGGGATCTCCAAATCTTGCTGGTGGCAATAAGTGCCAAATTATTAAAAGAAATAGTTGTTGAACTACTCTGCATCCTTGGGTTTGGTCGCTGCATCGAGTTGCTGCTGCGTTTCGGATTGCTGTTGTTTTATTTTACGACTTTCCCAAAATTTTGCGACGCTATGATATATCAAGGTGACAATTCCCATTTTCAACAAATGGCCGCGAACAAACCAGCCGAAATGAGCAAATTGATGGAGTGGGGAAGCACTTAGTAAATGTTTTAACAAAAACTGCATCTGCCAACGTCGGTAGGCTGACGAGAATTGTGCGAGCCGTTGCAATAGATCTGCATCAATATCGAGTGAAAACAACCACCTTAGCGTGTCCAGAGCGTAATAAACCGCTGCTTCTGCATGCATACTTTTGCATGCTGCCAAAATTTGCTCTGGGCTGTGAGTTTCGATGCATTCTTGGTAAAGCTGCTTAAGATCACATAGATCTTTCACCAGTTTGTGGGTCTCTTCTTGGTAGAACAAATGCACTGAAGCATGGACTAGCAAGTAAGGTAGGCTCGGGACAGAGAACACCGAATCGACCAGTTTTGTCGAATTGACAATCATTGGTTCAATCGCAAGGCCAGAGTTCGAAGCTACTGGAAATATATGGTGGTGCAGATCGATGTTTGCCCCGCGCAGGAAATGAGTCAATGGCGGATGTTGATGTGACCACTGAATATAATAACGGCGATCGTAATCGGACATTCCAGTTTCTAAATAGCCTGAGTCTAACAATCGTGAAAGCGCATCAGCGAAAGCGGAATGGGGGATTAGCAAATCTATATCGGAGAAAATTCTGCCACGGGCGAACGCCAAATTACTTAACCGATAGCCTACACCTTTAACTAAAATGCATGGATATTCAGTACCTTGGAAAACTTGCTCTAGTTCCAGCATTTCTTGCAGCAGAGTATTTTTCTGTTTTTCTGCATAATGAAATCCGGTTTGCAAATGCGCTTGCACCGCTTGAGGTACTGTCGTAAGTAGCTCAAGATCTTTAAGTAGAAAGTAAATTGAGCCTAACAAGGCTTGTTGTCGAGCTTCAGATACTAAGGCTGTCCACTGCGCCGCCGTAGCTTCACTGACATACTTTGCTGGTGAACTGAAGAGTAAAATGCATTGAGAATTCATCGACAGAGCTCCTCAAGCATTGCAATAGCATCGGCGCCATTGTTGTAACTGATTCTATAGCCGGTGTTTGCCATGACAAATTTTGCCATGGTTTCAAATCCTAACGCTCCTAGTACACTGTAATTAAAACTGTTTTCTGCCAGTTGCATAAACATTTCGTGCTGAGTTAATTGTTCTCTTGCTAATAATGTTTGGTCTTTGTCATACCGAGGAAATACCACAAGGTGCGGTTTAACCTTAATCGTGCTTTGTTGCCAGGATAGCTTTGATGGTGTGACGTAACCTATAGTTCCTTTATGCGTATCTGGCGTGATGTGACAAACATCAATATGCGGATAAAGGTGGTTAACCACCTGAATTGACTTATTTTTTAAGCTTATTGGACGAACACATGGCACGATCATGCCATCTTCCAAATCGATTAAACAATGCTCATCAGATAATAATCGCCATCCTGCAAACATTAACATGGCGCATAAGGTACTTTTCCCCGAGCCTGGTGGCGCAGGCAGCACTACGCTAAAACCATTTTTTTCTAATACTGCAGCATGGATGCATAAATACTGGCTTTGATAATTACCTACGCACCAATTAAGACCCCATTCAAAGGTAGGGAGTAACGAGTGCTTTTCGGCAAAACGAAAGTGTTTATCACCCAAATGAAACGCCAAAGCAGAGCTTAGCGCCAGTGTCGGTTTGTCGTACGCGACTTCAAAATCAATAAAATTGTCTAGATTAATTTCCGTCAATGTTGACGGCGGATACAGTTGTTGAAGTTGCTGGAAAAGCGGCGGATGGCTGGTTGAAACACGAAACGTAAAAGGCGAGAGCCGAAGATCAAAAACTTTAACTGGCATCCGAATTTCCATCACTACTTTCGTCGGTGGCTGATTGTACCCAAGTTTCATGAGTTAGTTGATCAAAACAGACGATTACTGGCTCATCAGTACATTCTAAGCATAAAAAAAGCTCGGAAGCGATATCGCTTCCGAGCATTTCATAAAAGTAGCTAGGTTTCTTTAGCATTACTTCAATGGCGACATATACAATTTAATTAAACTGTGTAGGTCTGCTAGTTTACCTTGTGCTTTAGCTTTCGCGTACGCACTCACCAGCACTGAAGTTTCTGGGAAACATTTCTTCTCACCGTAGCGTAATACGTATTCTGGGTGACGTTCCCAAATCGAACCTACGATTGCTGCGATAACTGAGCGGTCAGCACAATCTGTACCTTTCAGTACCGCGCCTACTTTGCCTGACATACCTGGGCAAATATCTGCGCAGTTGGTATTAGAAACTACAATGAATCCATTGTAGTTAGCAGGTTGACGAGAATTTGACTTACTATATGTTACGCTGCTGCTCGCAATACATTTTGTACCCGGAGCGTTTGTATACAGTGGGACATTATTGCCACCAGCTCTTACATTGGTCCACCAAGTTGGGAAACTGGTTTTACTGATTGCGGTAAAAGAATAAAGGGTACGACCGCTAGCGTCTTTAGTTTTTGTGGCTTGTCTTCTACACAAGGTTTTCTTATAAGTCTCTAACAACCAACCATCGAAATCTACATTAAATGCAGAGATGATTTCGTTGAGACTGGACCATTGCGGACGTTTATATGGAGCAACAGTTTTATTCGCAGTAACTGACGCTACTTGCGAACCTGAAGCGCTTAAACTAGTTTGACCAGGTGTGCAGTTAAGTTCAATACAACCCCACGCCGAACCGCTTTGCAAAGACATAACAACTGGCAGTGAGCCTGCCCCTGCGCGGACTAAAAACTTCCGGCGAGATAAAGTTGGTTTACTTTCCATTTGCTTTTCTGAGTTCATAATTACGTCGTTCTCAATAGGTTGCATCAATGCAGGGTTTAAATCTAATTTAACGCTTAACTTCTCTTTGAATGCAAAACACGTGCCACTAAAAATTACCACTTAAATATTAGTGACTTACGTTAACTGCTATTTCAAAAAAATTCGAATTTGTAAAAAAGTTCGACACAAACCAAGTTTAACTCAATTAGTGCCTATTTCCCACAGCAAACTCTTCTCAAAAGTGAGTTAAATTGATGTGAAATTTTAAACGTTTGCTACAAATTTATAAAGTGCTTGCAGTATCGCGACTTTTTTCGGGTCAGACTGCTGCAACTCGAGCATATTTTCCAATGCTAACATAAATTCATCGATACGTAGAGCAGGAGAATCCTCTCCCATCGTTAATTTATCATGACAATAACGACGCCATTTTTGTTGTTCGTCGAATGTTAGGGTATGTGGGAAGTTGCGGGCTCTAAATCTAAACACAAGTTGATTAAGGCGTTCGTCCTGAAAAATAGGGGCGGAAGCCGCTAGGTGTTCAGGGGCAATTTGATGAATTTGAGTCATTAAATTGCGGTCATGGTCACTAAAAAATCCCTGATAAAGCGCATAATCCGGGTTCTTTTCTTTATTAGGAACTGACTCTGACTGATAGACCGCCAGCACCTTTGCCTGAATTCCCCGATTTTGCTTAATGACTTCCAAATTGCGCAGACATTGTGCGCGGTCAATACCAAGCTCGGCTGCTCGCTCTTGCGATAGCGTTTTTGCCGGAGCCAGCACAGGACACTTATTGAGATGGACAAGTTTCAGTCCAGGGCGACGTTCGTGTGGTGCTAAATCTGCCGTCTTTTTATACAGCAACTCTTGAATGGTTTCAGCTGTTGCATCGAGCAGCAGTGCCGGATCTTCAGCCAAGTTATAGCAAATCACCGCATTTTTATTTGTCGGATGAAATGCCAGAGGGACAATCCAAGAACAGCAACCTTGTAATGCCGGGAACTTGGAAGAAACATGCACCAGTGGTGTAAGACCCGCAACATCAATTAGCTCGCTAACCTTATTTTTTTTCCTTAAATCATAAAGATATTGAAATAATCTTGGTTGTTTATCTTTAAGAAGTTTGGCCATCGCAATGGTTGCATAGACATCAGCACTAGCGTCATGCGCATTTTCGTGGGCAATACCGTTGGCTTTGGTTAAATCTTCTAAGCGAAAAGATGGCGAACCATCATCCTTAGCTGGCCATTCAATACCTTCGGGGCGCAGTGCATAACAAGCGCGGACGACATCAATCAGATCCCAGCGGCTGTTGCCGTGTTGCCACTCACGTGCGTATGGGTCAAAGAAATTTCGGTATAGCGCATAGCGGGTGATTTCATCGTCAAAACGAATATTGTTATAGCCGATGACGCAGGTTTCTGGTGCGCTAAATTGAGCCAAAATACGGCGCATGAATTCAACTTCAGGCAAGCCTTTTTGTTGGCACAATTGCGGTGTGATACCGGTTATCAACGCAGCTTCTGGATTTGGCAGATAGTCTGGTGCAAGTTGGCAATACCACATATCGACATTTTGCACTGGCGAAAAATTATCGTCGGTACGAATGCCAGCAAACTGTGCAGGTCGATCCTTCTTCGGATCCGCGCCCCAGGTTTCATAATCGTGGAAGTAAAATGTGGCTGCCAAAACTAAATCTCAAAAGTGCTAAAACGCAAAGTATAAGGCAAACAGTTATTTGGTAACAGCGCCATGTGTTATCTCCGGACATTTCATCCGTTAAATAACCATCTCGAATTTTGGCTGTCAGTATTCGCCAAATTAGGGAATTTCCATGCTTTATGGCAAAATTACTGACAGTCGGGTTCTAGACTCGCTGTGGTGTTTGTCTTAGTGAGATAAATTGGTTTCGCGTTGGAAGTTGGTTGTCGCGTCGATGAAAAGATTGTTAGTGTTGTTCTGGTTGCTTGCCCCAGTTGCTTTGGCAGCGCCACAAGATTTTAATGCAGCGAAGAAAGTTGCACAGAAAATTTATGCCGATGAAAGTCAAACCTTTTACTGTGGTTGTCCGCTTCGTTGGGTTGGCGGTAAAGGTCAAGCTGACTTAGCCGCATGCGGCTATGAAGTGCGAAAAAATGGACCAAGAGCCAACCGGATTGAATGGGAACACGTTATGCCAGCCGAACAATTTGGCAGTGCACTTACGTGTTGGCAGCAAGGTGGACGTGAGCAATGTGGTGACGATGACCAAAGATTTAAGGCGATGGAAGCCGATTTGTTCAACTTAAAGCCGGCGATTGGCGAGGTTAATGGTGATAGAGCAAACTTTCGTTTTAGTTTGTTACCAAAAGCCGAGGGCCAACATGGAGCTTGCCCGATCCGAATTGATTTTAAACGTAAACTAGTTGAACCACGGGTTCAGATCCGGGGAGATATCGCGCGTATAAATTTTTATATGGCGGACCGATATGGCATTGAGCTAACGCCCCGTGAGCAACAGCTATTTATGGATTGGCATCAACAAGATCCGGTTGATAAGCGCGAGCTCAGTTTGCATCAACGCATCGCACAGCAGATGGGGCACCCAAATCCATTTGTTACCGGGGTTAAAGAGTGGTTTGTCGGTTATCAATTGGGGCAAAGCAAGAACAGCAGCCCTGAAAGCGTTGCGCCAACGAGTCGCGATCATAGCGACGTTATTGGCAATAAAAACAGCAAAAAGTATCATCTAAGCCATTGTGCCGGTTATACGCAGATTAAAGCGGAAAACCAACAACGCTTTGCCAATGAGCAACAAGCGCAAGCAGCTGGGTATAGTCGCGCCGGAAATTGCAAATAACGTTGTGATATTTGCCGATAGAGACATTGGGTTACCACTATTCGGTTGTTGCTGATTTATCAGTTAGTGAAAACAGTTACTCCCTAAATAAAAATGGCGATTATATCAGTATAATCGCCATCAGTTTTTTTAGTAGCCGGTACTAAGCGATTGATATTGGATACACCAATCGCTTAATTATCATGCTGATAAATAATGAAAAAGTTTATCTTTTAAGTTTAGTCGACTCTTTTTCTTTTCTTCTAAGTATTCATCAGAACTTACTTCTACACCTTGTTCTAAACGGTGAATTTCGTGGTCAACCTGATGATACTGATCAAACAAACCTCTGAAATGAGCATCATTTATTTTTAACTCATGAATTCTCTCGCGATATTCTGGAAATTCATGGACTAAATCGTGCTTTTCCAAACTCATGGGTGTTTCCTTTTTTGTGGCCATTTGTTACTTACAGCTTAAGCTATGCTTCGCTAGATTCTTTGATCTGCCTCAAGCCGATGCTAATTGACCGCAAAGCGACGGATTATGTGCAATTTATCGGCATACTGGAAAAAACAGAAAGGTGATATGAACATGCAAAAATTAAGCATCAGTACTTTGGTTATCGGTCTATCACTAATGCTATGCGCTCCTGCTTTTAGCAAAGCGCCGCCAATTGCCATCGTCATTCATGGTGGCGCAGGTACTATCAATAAAGCGCAAATGACGCCCGAACAACAAGCGGCGTATGAGGCGACCTTAAATCAGGCAGTGACGGCTGGCTATCAAGTTTTGGAGAATGGTGGTACTAGCTTGTTGGCTGTGACAACAGCCATTGAAATCTTAGAAAATTCGCCATTTTTTAATGCCGGGAAAGGCGCTGTCTATACCGACAATGGCACGCATGAGTTAGATGCATCCATCATGCGAGGGGATACTCTGGCCGCAGGTGCAGTAGCGGGGGTGACCATTGTTAAAAATCCAATTCAGCTCGCTGTTGCAGTCATGGAGAAATCTGAGCACGTGTTTCTAGCCGGCTCCGGCGCTGAACAATTTGCCAAGGAACAGGGTGTTGCATTAGTCGAAAACAGTTATTTTGATACCGATTTTCGTTTGGAGCAGTTGAAAAAAGCCAAGTCTTTGCAAAAAGAAAAGCAAAAACAGATCGCGATGCAATCTCCAAACGAACAGTTGCCTTCCCTTTTATCCGCCCAACCCAGCAATTTAAGTGTTCGTCTGCAAGCTGATTGGCCTGTGGAATTTAATATGGGCACAGTTGGCGCAGTTGCCATTGACCGCGCTGGCAATTTAGTTGCAGGGACTTCAACTGGTGGCATGACAGCCAAAAAATATGGCCGAATTGGTGATGCGCCAGTCATTGGTGCAGGTAATTACGCAAACAACCAAAGTTGTGGTGTTTCCGCAACTGGACATGGTGAGTTTTTTATTCGATATCATGTTGCTGCCGATATTTGTGCAAGAGTGAAATATCAAAAATTGTCAGCAAAAACCGCTGCTGAGCAGGTCATCGCCGAATTGAAAAAGGTTGGTGGAACAGGCGGTGTTATCGTCTTAGATCCTCAAGGCAATGCCAGCTGGAGTTTTAACACTGAAGGCATGTATCGAGCGAAAAAAGTCGAAGGCCAACCGGTAGAAGTCGCAATCTTTGCGGAAGATCAAAAAGCGGATTAATAACTCAGAAATTGGCGCTTTAGACACTGGGCGATGGCGGTGTCATGCACTAGGCTTGGTAAAAGCTCGATACTTGAGCAGACTCAGGAGACTAGCATGGACTTTTTAAAAGTTATCGATCACTTAAATCGCCACCCAGTTACCTTTACCGAAGATATGACGTTAGAAGCTGCAGTTGATAAGTTATCAGCATCCGGCCAAATTGGTGGACCAGTGATCGATGCGCAACACAAGGTTGTCGGTTTTTTATCCGAACAGGATTGTTTATCGAGAATGTTAGTGGCGTCGTATCATGATCAGATGAGTGCTTATGTGAGCGATGTCATGCATAAAGAAGTAATCACGGTAAAACCTGATACTGGCATCATTGAACTGGCACAAATGATGGTTCAGCAAAAGCCGAAGTTATATCCGGTAGTTGATGATAATCAGCGTTTAATTGGCGTGATCAGTCGCACCAATGTATTGAAAGCTATCGACCAAGAATTGCATTCCCACTATCGAAAAGTTAGCTAAGTTGGATGCAGCAGTAACTTTCTTTGCTAGAAGCAGCATATTTGCAGGCTTTTCTGCTGCTGTCCTTCATTCAGCAGCGCAAACTTGGTAGCATACAGCCCTCATTTTACGAGGGCTTTGTTTTGTCATCATCTGTAGAACCTTTGTTACCAGTCTCAGTGTTATTTGATGCTTTGCAATTTTGCATGAGCAAAGATTTGCACGTTCTTAGAAATCGCCTGCATAGTCTTAAAAAACTACCCGACGCTAAGCGTGAAGCAATGCAGCTGAAAATTCAGCGAGATTTGCAACAGTCTCAGGAATTACGGACCCTTCGCCACAACAAAGTTCCTAAATTGACGTACCCGCTAGACTTGCCGGTCGTTGCTAAACGTGAAGATATCAAAGCCGCGATTGCAGCGAACCAAGTGGTAATTATCGCAGGTGAAACAGGCTCAGGAAAAACTACGCAGATCCCCAAAATTTGTTTAGAGCTTGGGCGCGGTGTCAGTGGCTTTATTGGCCATACACAACCAAGAAGACTGGCTGCGCGAAGTGTCGCGCAACGTCTAGCCGATGAGTTACAAACTGAACTGGGTCAGCAAGTTGGCTATAAAGTCCGTTTTGGTGATCATACTCAGCCGCATACCCATGTGAAGCTGATGACGGACGGTATTTTACTTGCTGAAATTCAGCAAGACCGTTTTCTAAATCAGTACGACACCTTGATTATCGATGAGGCTCACGAACGCAGTCTAAATATCGATTTTCTATTAGGTTATTTGAAACAGTTACTGCCGCGCCGTCCTGATTTAAAGGTGATTATTACTTCTGCGACCATAGATCCGCAGCGTTTTTCTGCGCATTTTAATCAAGCGCCAGTGATTGAAGTATCTGGTCGTACTTATCCGGTCGAAGTTCGCTATCGTTCGCCATTGGATAATGACGATAAAGACCGAGACCAATTGCAGGCTATTTTTGATGCCGTGGATGAGTTATACCGTGAGCCGCCGGGCGATATTTTAATTTTTTTAAACGGCGAACGCGAAATTCGTGACACTGCAGATTCGCTAGAAAAACTAAAATTACCGCATACCGAAGTGTTGCCGCTGTTTGCGCGGTTAAGCGCTGCAGAGCAGAATCGGATTTTCCAAAGTCATGCCGGTCGTCGCATTATCCTCTCGACAAACGTTGCTGAGACTTCTCTAACAGTTCCTGGAATTCGTTATGTAATAGACCCTGGTACGGCGCGTTTGTCGCGGTATAGTTACCGTTCGAAAGTGCAACAGTTGCCGATTGAAGCAATTAGCCAAGCGAGCGCCAATCAGCGCAAAGGGCGTTGTGGCCGGGTCGCTGCCGGTATTTGTATTCGTTTATATTCTGAAGAGGACTTCTTGGGTCGTCCAGAGTTTACTGATCCAGAGATTTTACGGACCAACTTAGCTTCGGTCATTTTGCAAATGCTTGCGCTTGGTCTTGGTGATATTCAAAAGTTTCCATTCTTGCAAAAGCCTGATCCACGCTTTATCAACGACGGGATCAAATTGTTGGATGAGCTTGGTGCATTGCAAGCAGAGCGCAAAGATGCATTGCAATTGACTTCGCTTGGCAAACAGTTAAGTCGTTTGCCGATTGACCCACGTTTGGCGCGGATGGTACTTGCTGCGTCCAGCCAAAATTGTGTGTCAGAACTTCTGGTCATCACTGCAGCATTGTCGATCCAAGATCCACGTGAACGGCCTTTAGAAAAACAGCAAAAAGCTGACGAGCTACACAGCCGCTTTGCTGATCCGGATTCAGATTTTGCCAGTTGGTTAAAGCTGTGGGATTACTTGCAAGCTCAACAAGAACAGCTCAGCAATAATCAGTTCCGCCGCCTGTGCAAACAAGAAATGTTGAATTACCTGCGCGTTCGTGAATGGCAAGATTTGTTCGGTCAGCTTTCACAAGTCGCTGATGAAATGCAGTTGCCACTCAACACGCAAACAGCTGATTATCAAAGGATCCATAGCGCAATTTTAACCGGGTTGTTAGGTCAAATTGGTACCAAAGATGTTGATGCTGACTATTTAGGACCAAGACAAAGTCGGTTTTATGTATTTCCCGGTAGTGGCCTTTTCAAGAAAAAGCCTAAGTGGGTGATGGCTGCAGAGTTGGTTGAAACCTCAAGGTTATATGCTCGAACCTTAGCAAGGATAGAGCCTGAATGGGTTGAGCCGGTTGCCCAGCATTTGGTCAATCGCAGTTATGCCGAACCGCATTGGGAAAAGAAGCGTGGCGCGGTGATTGCCTATGAACAGGTTAGTTTATATGGCCTGATTTTAGTCGGAAAAAGACCAGTACTGTACAGTAAAATTGATGAAGCGCTTTGCCATCAGTTGTTTATTCGTGAAGCTTTGGTCGGCGGCGAACTTGGTCTCAATGAGTCGTTCTTGCAGCACAATGCGCGCTTAATTGAACATGTCAGCGAGCTTGAGGATAAATCAAGGCGTCGCGATATTCTGGTTGATGAAGAAACCTTAGCGAGTTTCTACGCGGAGAAAATTCCTGCGTATGCAAATAATAGAATTGATTTCACCAAGTGGTGGCGAGCGCAACAAAAATTAGACCCTCAATTTCTGAATTTTGATCCGGACAAACTTAAACGCCATGGCGCGGCACATATTACCGACGATATGTACCCAGAATTCTGGCGACAAGGCAATTTAACCTTGCCGCTGGAATACCATTTTTCACCTGGTGCGCCGGATGATGGAGTCAGCTTAATTGTGCCAGTTGCCTTATTGAACCAAGTGGTTGATGAAGGGTTTGATTGGTTAATTCCTGGTTTACGCCATGAGTTATTAGTTGCGTTAATCAAATCACTGCCCAAGGCGATTCGCCGCAACTTTGTGCCAGCGCCGAATTATGCAGATGCACTATTGCAGGCGATAAAACCTGAGGACGGTGGGCTTATCTCAACAATCTCTAATCGTTTGAAACGAATGAGTGGCATGTCCATCCCTGAAGAATCGTGGGATTTAACTAGTATTGATGCGCATTTGAAATTCAACTTTAAAGTCGTTGATGATAAACAAAATGTGTTGAAGCAAGGGCGTTCTTTAGCCTTGTTAAAGCAGCAGATGCAAGGGAAAGTCCAAGAGACGTTAAGCCAAGTGGCAGAGCAAGGGATAGAGCAAGAGCGGATAACCGACTGGACCTTTGGTGATTTGCCAAAAGCTTATATCAAAGTGCAAAGCGGTTACGAAATCAAAGCGTTTCCAGCTTTAATCGATCAAAAAGACAGCGTCGCGATTCGATTGCTAGATAGCCCAGAGCAAGCTCGGGCAACATCTCAAGCTGGGTTGCGGCGATTGCTGTTATTGAATTTACCGTCGCCAATTAAGTATTTGCAGGATTCATTGCCAAATAAGGCGAAACTTGGCTTGTACTTTAATCCCTTTGGCAAAGTGCTGGAATTAATCGACGATTGTATTAGTGCCGCAATCGATAGTCTGATTGCAAGCCAACCATGGCCGGAAATGCCGGATGATTATAAATCGCTGCGTGAGCATGTCCGTGCCGAGCTTGGCGACACTGTGGTTACTATTGCGCTAAAAGTTGAGCAGATTCTGACTATTGGCCATGAAATATCTAAAAAATTACGTGGTCGCTTAGATTTTGCGCTCGCCTATGCCAATGCCGATATCAAAGCACAGTTGGACTCATTGTTATTTAAGGGATTTGTCACTGGGCACGGTGCTGCAAAACTTGATGATCTAAAACGGTATTTAAGTGCACTGCAAAAGCGCTTGGAGAAACTGCCAGCAGATCCTCAGCGCGACCGATTGCAGATGTTAGAGTATCAAAAAGCCTTCGATGCTTATCAGCAACTGCTCGGAAAGTTCAGTGGCAAACCACTTCCAACGGAAGTTGTGGCAATTCGTTGGATGCTAGAGGAGTTAAAAGTGTCGTTGTTTGCTCAGCAATTAGGTACGCCGTACCCGATATCTAGCAAACGAATTGTGCAAGCAGTGCAGGAGCTCAAATAATAAGCGCTTGTGCATGGTGGTAATTTAAGCTAAAACTGTTAAAGGTCGTAACTTTGGAGTCTTGAATGACGCAGCCTGAATTCAAACGGATTTTGTTAGTCGATGATGAAGCTTTTACGCTTGATCTGTTAAGACTCGCGCTGCCAACCACGCACTACCAGCTGAGTTACGTTAACAGTGCGGCGGCCGCTTTAGCTGCGGTTTACGATGCACAGCCCGATTTAGTGCTACTTGATGTGGTAATGCCTGGGATGAGTGGGTTAGATGTCTGTCGGTTATTAAAAAACACGCCAGAGACTTCACATATTCCGGTCATTATGCTGTCAGGTTTGGATAGTAAATCAGATGTCGCTGAAGCAAGCCGGGCAGGCGCCTGTGGTTATATTTGTAAGCCTATCGCTATTCCCGATCTGCAGTGGCAAATTGAAAGTCATTTGCAATGTGCCTAAAACAGTCAAATCTCGGTAAATGTTCACTTTACAGTGATGATGGAAAGAATTATAACAAATACACCATTAGCAAACGCAGGAAGCCCCATGTTAAGCCGTAACGATAAACGACATTTTTTTCGAATGATGGTTAACGCCAATGTCCAGATCTTAATCAACGACCCAGAGTCAGGCCGAGAAATTACGGGCATTTGTCGTGATTTAAGCGCTACAGGCATGGCTGTTGAAATCGACGAGCCGCTAGAAATGGGCAGCATGTTGCATTTGCGTTTAGAATCGACCAATAGCAGCATTGATTCGTTAGACGCGCATGCGAAGGTTATTCGTTGTAGCCAAGAAGGCGAAGATCTATACCAAATCGGTGTGTTGTTTATTGAATTAAATTGAGAGCAAGCGGCTAGATTCGACATCCGTCCCCGCAATGGGTGTGGTTATTGTTCGAAATGCCAGCATTTACGCCAACATCAGGTTTCTCGCAGTGACTTTGCGCTGGTTTTTTATTACCCTAAGCGTCTCGTTAGCTTCAATGTAAAACTCACATGAGCCCAACTTCCCATCAAAACTACTTCACCTTACGCAATTGGTGCATTTTGCTTTGCCCATCGTTGATTGGTGTCTATCTATTTATGGTCCCAGTAGCCACAGAGAAAGGACTTACGATCCCGGTTGCGCTGATGGCCAATCAGTTAAAAGTTGGCTTGGTCGATTGGATGAGCCTGCTGCTGATGTTGATTATCGGCACGTCGGCTTTAATGTCGCTGCTTACGAAGACACTCTGCGCAAAATTTTTCGCAGAGGGTAGTTTTATGCAAAAGCTTTTTGCGCCGAGTTGGAGCTGGGTCATAGTGCGTCTCATTGGCGCACTATGTGCTGCTATTGTTTATTTTGGTATTGGGCCTGAACAAATTAATAATGCTGCAACTGGAAAGCTAGTATATGCGGACTTGCTGCCAGTATTGTTATGTGTGTTTATTTTCGCCGGTATGTTATTGCCATTATTACTTAATTTCGGCTTGCTAGAATTCGTCGGCACCTTAATGACGAAGATTATGCGGCCAATTTTCCGCTTACCAGGCCGCTCTGCGGTTGACTGTTTAGCTTCTTGGATAGGCGATGGCAGTGTCGGGATATTGTTAACCAGCAAACAGTATGAAGGCGGTTTTTATACCGCGCGTGAAGCTGCTGTGATTGGCACAACGTTCTCTGCAGTATCTATAACCTTTTGTTTAGTTGTGCTTGGGCAAGTAAAACTCGAGCATATGTTTGTGCCGTTTTATTTAACAATCTGTGCAGCTGGCGTAGTCGCTGCCATAGTGCTGCCATATCTGCCACCGCTGCGTAACAAGCCTGATACCTATATCGATGGGTATGACCATATGCGAGCCGAGGGTGGCGATTTTCAGGGGTACGGCTTGTTTAAACGTGCGATTGCGCATGGGCTGCATCGCGCAAGTGTTGCCCCTTCAGCAAAACAGACACTTAAAGACGGTGTGCATAATACATTGGATATGTTGTTCGGGGTTCTACCGGTGATAATGGCTGTAGGTACCTGTGCATTGTTGGTGGCAGAGTATACGCCGGTGTTTACTTGGTTAGGCGCGCCATTCGTGCCGCTGTTCGAACTGTTACAGATCCCATTTGCCGAAGATGCCGCCAAATCTGTGATGGTCGGTTTTGCTGATATGTTCGTGCCAAGCATTTTGATTGCCGCTGTACCAAACGAAATGACTCGATTTGTGATTGCGGCACTATCAGTAACTCAACTGATTTATATGTCTGAAGTAGGGGCTTTGTTGCTGGGCAGCAAAATCCCAGTCACATTGCTGGATCTATTTGTGCTTTTTGTCCTGCGTACTTTAATCACCTTACCGGTGATTGCATTGATGGCGCACTTGCTGTTCTAGGACTTAAAAAGTTAGGCGTTATAGCGTGCTGTCGGGGCTAATAATACCCGACAGCACTGATCCGCCTTAATTTTTGTTTAGGGTGACTTGGAAAGTTACTGGCACAATCATCTCAATACGTTGCAACTTGGCGATATCTTTCAATTTTGTGACGCCCGCATCCAACTGATAGTTCACTGCATTAACCAATATTGGCGCAACAGTGCTTATTACAATTCGGCCGTCAGTTAATTTACTTACTGAAAGCTCTGTAGCAAAGGTTTGGCTTTGCTCGCGGATTGTCACTGTCAGATCTGTTTTTAATTGTTGGTTACTGCCAACAGCCATGTCTTGGACTAGTTGTGGCTTAATTTGCGCTGTCGCAGTTATTTCTGCGTACTTCGCACTTTCAAATAAATGGGCCAACATACGCTCATTACGAATAGGTACTAAGGTATCTAAACTAGCGACATCAATCGAAATTTTTGCCTGACCATCGTCTTGCCAATTGCCGGTGATCTTGGTGAATTTGTGGGTTTCTGCCACTGTGTCGTTTTTAACTGTAGCGAATCGAAGTGCTGAGGCGCTGTTATCTAAGGTCCAAGCAGCTTGAGTGCTAAAAGCCATGCCGAGAGCCAACATACTAATCATTGTTCGCATAATAAAATCCCTTATTGGTAATTTGAGTCGAAAATCGAAGATGTGACAACAAGCGAAAGCATATAGAAGTGCTGATTAGGAGACCAGCGCTGTAGCCACAAAATTTCCGCTATTGCGCCAGTCGCCAATGACAACAGGATTATCTGATCAAACAGACCAAGCCTTTCAGGTAATGACCTTCAGGGTAGAAACTCGCAATTGGATGGTCGGACGCTTGCGATAAGCGTTCAATAAACAAACAATCACGATTGGCATCTAACGCAGCGTCAGCGACAACTTTTTGAAATAAGGCTTCTTCCATCAGACCAGAGCATGAAAATGTTAATAACAAACCGCCAGGTTTAACGATTTGCATGGCAACACGGTTGATATCTTTATAGCCACGACAAGCAGACATTAACTGCGCTTTATTCTCGGCAAATTTCGGTGGGTCCAAAATGACCATATCAAATTGTTTCCCTTGCTCTTTATATGAGCGCAGCAATTTGAAGACATCAGCTTTGCTGAAATCAAGTTTACTCAGGTCGAGGTCGTTTGCTTGCGCGTTGCGTTTGGCGGTTTCAAGGGCAAGTTCAGACATATCAACGTTGGTTACGTGTTCTGCGCCGCCGCGTAAAGCCGAGACAGCAAAGGTGCCTGTGTAGCTAAAGCAGTTCAGTACAGTTTTTCCTTTAGCGTAACGGGCTGCTGCCGAGCGGCTATCACGCTGATCTAGGTAAAAACCAGTTTTATGGCCGTTGACTACGTCGACAAGTATTTTCATGCCGTTTTCTAGAATGGTGACTTCGCCATGCTCACGTGGCAGATGCAGCCAACCAGTTACAGCTTGTAATCCTTCCTTTTTGCGAACATCGACATCTGAACGTTCATAAATGCTATAACCCGGGAACAGTTGCACTAAGGCCGCCACAATGTGCTTACGATGACGTTCTACGCCAGCACTTAGCAGTTGGCAAACCAACACATCTGCGTATAAATCGATAGTTAAACCCGGCAGACCGTCAGATTCTGCAGCAACAACTCGAATGCCATTGGTTTGGCTTAAATCAAACAGTTGCTGACGCAGTTGCCAAGCTTGACCAATGCGGCTACTGAAGAATTCGCTATCAATCACTTCGGCTTGGTCAAAGGTCCAAATACGAACACGAATTTGTGAATCAGGAGAGTAAGCCCCGCGGCCTAACCAATTGCCATCAGCAGTTACGACATCCACTGTATCGCCGGAGTTTGGTGTGCCCTTAACTTGCTTCACCGCTTTAGAAAACACCCATGGGTGACGACGTTTTAAAGATTTTTCGCGATCAGCTTGTAAAATAACAGTGGCGGTCATAATGATGTTCTGCAATTGAAGAAAAGTGGCGTATTTTAGTCATAGCGCACTAAAAGCTAAAGCAAAAGTTCTCAACAATGTTTTTGTTTCTTAAGTAGGTCATCCCGAGTAATGAGGTTTGCATGATTTTTTCTAAAGATTGGTCGAAAGCTACTGAAATGTCCGCTGTATTTGTCGATGCGCCCGGACCGCATAGCGAGCTTCGTATTGCACCGCTTTCGGTACCGACACCAACAAATACTCAGGTGCTAGTGAAAGTTTATGCGGCAGGAGTGAATCGCGCTGATTTAGCCCAGCGCGCAGGGATATATCCACCACACCCTGGCGAGAGCGAAGTGCTTGGACTTGAAGTTGCCGGTATAGTGGTTGCCGTCGGTGATGATAGCAACCGCCATTGGCTTGACCAAGCGGTGTTTGGTTTAGTTCCGGGTGGTGGTTACGCTGAGTACGCGGTGATTGAGGCCGATCAACTGTTCCACAAACCCGCGGATTGGAGTTTTGTACAAGCAGCCGCAACTGCAGAGGTGTTTCTTACGGCCTATCAAGCGTTGTTTGCCATCGGCGGTCTTACTGCTGGCGGAGCAGCTTTAGTGCATGCAGGTGCAAGCGGCGTTGGCACAGCGGCAATTCAGCTAGCTCATTCCATCGGCGCTAAGGTAGCAGTTACCGTCGGTTCGACTGAAAAGGCCAAAGCATGCAAAGAGCTTGGCGCTTCGGTGGCGATTGAATACAAAACGACGGATTTTACCACTGAACTGAGCCAAAGCTTTAAGAAGGGCTTTGATGTCATTATTGACCCTATCGCCGCTGATTATTTAGCAAAGGATCTACAAGTACTTGCCCTAGATGGCAAAATTGTTGTTTTGGCGATGATGGGGGGCCGTAAAGTCGCAGAGTTCGATTTGGCGCCGATGTTCAAGAAACGTGGGCAATTGATTTGTTCTACGTTAAGAAATCGCACTAACAGTTACAAAGCGGAACTAGTTGCAAAACTTACTAAGGATTTCTATCAAGCCTTTGTCTCAGGTGCAATTAAACCTGTGATTGGGCTAGCACTCCCTTGGCAACAAGTTGAAGTTGCCCACCAACAGATCGCAACAAATCAATTGGTAGGCAAGGCCGTACTGCAAATTATCGGCTGATTTTAACTAACACGTCCACCCGTATCATTTGCGGCTTTATGTTCAACATCCGACTCAGTGGTGCTAGTAGTTGTTACTGAGTCGATATCCTCTTGTATATGCTTTGGCGCAGCACTTTGTTGTGACAGTTCTGACAATGCCAAAACCGCATCACTTGCTTGGTTGGTCAACTCGCTTTCTGAGAAGTGTTCATCATGATGCTTATCTTCATTACTTTCTGTTTCAGCGAGTGGTGACGCTATCGAATGATCATCTTCTTCAGGCTGTTCTGCGGTATTTCGTTCAGCTACCTTTTCTTCATTAGTTGGTGCGTAACCAGCATTGTTAGTCGCAGTTGAGCTTAACTGGGCTTGTGCTGTTTGCTGGTCGACCCGCGGATCAAGTGCCGCAGCTAATGGCGAGGATACTAAGTCACCACTGGCCATGACGTAATCTTGGGATGCCGCGCGCTCTTGTTGTTTCTGTTGGTAATTTACTTGTTGTAGTCGCACAAATAAGATTGCAGCAACTGCTGCCATAAAGCCGTACAGCATTCGACTGCCACCAAGCTGCATGCAAAGTGAGGCGAGCAAAGGACCTATACTTGCGCCAATCCCGAAGGTCAATAAGATGGTTGCAGACAGTGCAACTCTCTCATTTTGTTCAATATTTTGGTTGGCCATTGCCGTACCCAAAGGATATAACGTAAAGGCTAATACCCCAAAACAAAAAGTTGCTGCCAACTGTAAATAGCCGCTTAATGGCAGTAACGCGATTGCTAGTACCAAAAAGCCTAAGATTGCCGAGTTAGTGCGGATCAAACGACTGCGGCGCACTCGGTCTGAGAACTTACCCATCGGCCATTGTGCCAACAGTCCGGCCATTACTGTGGTTGCCATGTACGCAGCAACTTGCTCGGTATTCATGCCTTGGCTGGCGGCAAAAGCTGGAGCTAAGCCATAAAATGAGCCAACAATCATTCCTGCCATCGCAATAGTCGTTAAAGACTGTGGCACCTTTTGCCAGAATGCTTTGATTTGCAGCGGGGCTGGGCGAAGCGGTGTAGGGTGGATACGTCGTGTTAATGCTAGGGGGACAATACACAAGGAAAAACACATTGCTACCAGCAGCAGTGGTTTGATGGTCAACTCAGGATTCAAACTCATAGCGCCTTGGCCAAGGACTAAACCTAAGTATGAAACTATCATATAACTTGCGAAAATAGTGCCACGGTTTTTGGCATCGGCTTGTTCATTGAGCCAACTTTCTAGCACCATGTACTGACACATCATGCAGATCCCGACAATTAAGCGCAGGGCCAGCCATACCCAAAGGTTATCGACCAAAGCATGGCCAAGCGCTGAAGCCGTGACTACACCTGCGCTGGCAACAAAAGCTCGAATATGGCCAACTCGGCTAATCAGTCGGTGACCGATTTTCGATCCTAGTACCAAGCCAAGATAGTATGCGGACATCATGCCGCCGATCCAAACTTTGGCGACATCCAAGGCGGTTAACCGAAGTCCAAGATAGGTAGTCAGTAAACCTGCGGCTAACACCATCAATAGTGTTGCGCTGTATAACGAAGAAAAGGAGCGAATAGTTGCTGCCATGCACAATTCCTCAAGCTCGTTTAATAAAGCTGACCGAGCATCAAAACAAAACCGCAGCCAAAGCTGCGGTTTATCGACTTACTTAACGCGCATCCCAGGGGTAGCGCCATCATCTGGACTCAATAGGAAAATTTCACTGCCACCAGGTCCAGCTGCCATCACCATGCCTTCCGACATGCCGAATTTCATCTTCCGAGGTGCTAAATTGGCGACCATTACTGTCAAACGACCGACTAATTGCTCTGGCTGATACGCTGCTTTGATCCCAGCAAAAACTTGCCGAGTTTCATTGCCCAAATCGAGTTGTAACCGCAATAACTTGTCCGCGCCTTCAACGTGTTCTGCAGAAACGATCCGCGCAATCCGCAAATCTAACTTCGCAAAGTCATCAATATTGATGGTCTCAGCAACTGGTTCAATAGCTGAAGCAGCAGGTTTTGCCGCTTCAACTTTTTCTACGACTGCTGTTGTTGGTTTTAAGTTTTCTGTTGATGCGGCGACCATCGCTGCGACTTTTACTGGGTCAACTCGTTGCATCAATGGCTTAAAGCTATTGATGTGGTGATTGACTAATGGTGCACTGTAACTATCCCAGCGCAGCTCGACTTGTAAAAATGCTTCGACTTCGGCAGCCATTGCTGGCAACACCGGTTTTAAATAGTGCATTAATACTCGGAACAAGTTGATACCCATCGAACAAACATCGTGGGTTTCTTGTTGTTTCGTTTCATCTTTTGCCAAGACCCAAGGTGCTTTGGCATCGATGTATTGGTTTGCTTTATCAGCGAGTGCCATGATGTCGCGAATAGCTCGCGCATATTCACGTTCTTCAAACGCAGTGGCTATAACTTCACCTTGATTGATAAATTCAGCGTAAAGTTCAGGCTCGACTAATTCGGCAGACAATTTGCCGTCGAATTTCTTAGCAATAAAGCTGGCACAGCGGCTCGCGATATTTACTACTTTGCCGACTAAATCTGCGTTTACTTTTTGCGAAAAGTCTTCCAGGTTCAAATCTAAATCGACGATGCCAGAAGTTAGTTTGGAAGCGAAGTAATAACGCAGATACTCTGGATTTAACTGTTCTAAATAAGTGCGAGCTTTGATGAAAGTGCCTTTCGACTTTGACATCTTCGCACCATTGACGGTTACAAACCCATGCGCGAAAACGCTGGTCGGTTTACGGTAACCTGCACCATCTAACATCGCTGGCCAGAATAAGCTGTGGAAATAAATAATGTCTTTACCAATGAAATGGTAAACCTCAGCAGTCGAATCTTTTTGCCAGAATGCCGAGAAATCAACACCTGCCTTATCGCAGTAGTTTTTGAAACTTGCTAGATAGCCAATTGGCGCATCTAACCATACGTAAAAGTACTTGCCTGGAGCTCCTGGAATTTCAAAACCAAAATATGGTGCATCCCGGCTAATATCCCACTGCTGTAAGCCGTCTTTAAACCATTCTTGCAGTTTGTTAGACATTTCGCTTTGCAAGGCACCGCCGCGAGTCCACTGCTGTAGCATCTCTTCAAATGCCGGTAAGTCAAAGAAGTAATGCTCTGAGTCTTTAAGCACAGGAGTTGCGCCAGAAACTACCGACTTTGGATTCTTCAGCTCGGTTGGGCTGTAAGTTGCGCCGCAAACGTCACAACTGTCGCCGTTTTGATCTAATGCGCCACACTTAGGACAATCACCTTTAACAAAACGGTCTGGCAAAAACATCTGCTTTTCAGGGTCAAACAACTGGCTAATGCTGCGGCGTTTGATATAACCACCAGCATCTAATTTTTGATAAATCTCGCTGGCAAACTCACGATTTTCTTCACTGTGAGTACTGTGGTAATTATCAAAACCAATCAAGAAATCTTTGAAATCAGCTTGATGCTCAATTGCAGTTTGGGCGATCATCTGTTCTGGCGTTAAGCCTAATTGTTGGGCTTTCAGCATGATTGGCGTGCCATGCGCATCGTCAGCACAGACGTAATAACACTCATGACCACGAGCTTTTTGGAATCGTGACCAAATATCAGTCTGAATATATTCAAGTAAATGGCCTAAATGAATTGGACCATTGGCGTAGGGCAATGCGCTGGTAATGAGAATTTTACGTGTCGTCATGAGCAAGCTCTGGTTTGATAAATCACTGAAAATAATACTGACATGATACAATATACCGAGCTTAAGCGCACCGTAGTTGCCGCGTTTTTACCGAAATTTGCCGTTGTTATGCTCAGCATTCGTGCAATTTTGTCATTTAGCTTATAGATTTTCCGTCTTTTAATGGCATGGGGATTTTTTTATGGGATTTGGTTGGTGGAAATCTGCAAAAACGGCAGAGCAATTGCCCGAGCATTTGCAGAGGGTGTTACAGCAGTTTTCGCATGATGCCTTGCCATTACCGTTACCGGAATTATTGGTCAGCACGCAGTATTCAGAATCAGCGATTGAGTTGGTACTACCGTTTGCTGCAAAAAGTGTGCATGTGCTGTTGAGTCAAGCTTTTGCTGATGCCGGATTTAAAGGAACACTAACGCTATCTTCGGTCAATCAAATAGACTTCTCGTTTAAATCGATCCGGCAAATTGTCTTAGTGGCTTCTGGAAAAGGTGGTGTTGGAAAAAGTACGGTTGCAACAAATATTGCTCTTGCTTTGGTGAAAGCAGGAAAAAAAGTTGGACTATTAGATATTGATCTTTGTGGACCAAGCATACCTCGTCTGGTTGGTTTACAAGGAAGAGATGTCAAAAAGTGTTCTGAAGTGTTTGTTACAAATTCAAATTTGGCTCACTCCATCAGATGGGTTCCTGTGTTTCCAGATCATACTCAGCAATTGGCTGTTATGTCCATTGGTTTTCTTCTTCCTGACACAGATGCTGCTGTTATTTGGAGAGGACCAAAGAAAACAGGTATTGTTATGTTGCTCCTTCTAAGCTGCAGCGATGATCAAACAATTTGTGGAAGATGTTTGCTGGGGACAATTGGATTACTTAATCATTGATACACCTCCTGGAACAGGAGATATTCACTTAAGTTTACTACAAAATTACGATATTAATGGCGTAGTGATGGTGACCACCCCACAACTTATTTCTAAACTTGATGTGCAGAGGGCCATAAATCTTTATAAAAAATTTAATGTTCCTTTGCTTGGTATAATAGAAAATATGAGCTACTACCAAGATAAACTAAACGGAAATAGCATATTACTATTCCAAGGCAATAGCGGCAACAAAATTGCTGCCGAGAACAATATACCCCTTCTTGCAAAAGTACCAATAGAACCAGAACTATCGCAATACTGCGATCAAGGCAATGATCTAGCGCCCTTTGTCCATCTGGTACCAGAGATAAAATTCTCTAGAACCGGAGATTAATTTTCTTTATCATGCTGCACAAAATACGGTCATCAACTATGTTTTGTAAAGGAATAAAGTCATCTCAAACAACCCAGTAAGTCATCCCAAACTTGATTTGGGATCTACCTCTTAAAACTATCACAACCTCAAGGTTACTTAGATCCCGGGTCAAGCCCGGGATGACTGAGAGTACTTGGGATGACTATAGAAATAACCAGGGAAGACTATCAAAGAGTGCCTAAAAAGACTCTAAAAACACTAGGGATAACCTTAAAGAACACTAGGTCAGATTAGAATGAGGCCAAACCGTAGATTTAACAATCTCATCAATTGAGTGACAAATGATATCTAGATCTGAAGGTCTTGAGAGGTTGTGTGCACCATCTTTTATCAGCTTTAACACAACGTTTG
>JAFLDV010000050.1 GCA_017302255.1 Gammaproteobacteria bacterium
AATTCTTCACGAATGTAATAAATGAATTTAGTTATAGAAAAACCGTGAAAGCGACTAATTCCGCCCAATACAACTAGGATAAACAACAAACAAGTCAGATAAAATGTCGCCATAAGCCCAGCTAGCGACCATAAGGTGCTCACACCATATTTGCCGATGGTAAATGCCATGGCACCAAAAGCGCCTATAGGTGCAAGTTTCATCAGCATGCCGACAATTGCGAATAGAACTTCAGAGCTCTTCTCGACATATTGAAAGAGAATGTTTTCCCGTCCGCCAAGTCTTTGTAAAGCAAAGCCAAACAAGATAGAGAAAAATAGCACTTGTAGCATATCACCGCGGGCAAAGGCGTCGAAAACACTGGTCGGAATGATATTTAGTAGAAAATCAACCGTGGACTGCATTTGGCCCGGCGTGGTGTACTTGGCAATAGATTGTTGGTCAAGGCTTGCGGCATCTATATGCATACCTTCACCAGGTTTAATCCAGTTGACGACAACTAGACCGATGATTAAAGCAACAGTAGATACAACCTCAAAATAAAGCAGTGCATAACCACCTGTGCGCCCTACTTTCTTCATATTTTCCATACCGGCAATACCAACAACCACAGTACAGAATATGATTGGCGCAATAATCATCTTAATCAGTTTGATAAAGCCAGTGGCAAGCGGCTGCATTGCAGTGCCTAAATCTGGCATAAAATGACCCAATAGCACACCAATCAAAATGGCTATAAGCACTTGAATGTAAAGGCTTCTAAATAAATTCATCACGGTAGCTTCGCCTTATGGAATGGCAGATTTTATACCCACTTGAACGATTTCGCCGGCTTCATTGATTTGCCGAACTGTCAAAATCAATTGATCTAATTGGTCACTGTCACCGACGACAACCCGACGATGGAAACGCGCAGTTATGTAATCTGACAAGGTTTGTTCAGGATTTATCACTGATAAATCAATAGTATAGAATGCGCCTAAATCGGCCAATTGAATTTGACCGTTGAGCACAAACTCTCCGAAAAAGTCTTGTTTGCTTTGGTTCGATTCGGCTGCAAAACTGGACAATACTTCACTCAAATGCCGGCTATCTTGGGCCTTTGCCAGCACCATCAAGGTGTCGTCTGCCCTAAAACGACTGCAGTCAACAGTTTGTATCCATTCGCCTTTACGCATTATTCCAAGGAACTGAACTGCTGCCTTGATTGGTAATTGTGACCATTCGCTATCCACAACTGCGGAATCGCTATTCACCTTAAATGCTAAAACTTGCAATACATCATTTGATTCAATAGCTTCCAACGACATTGTCTGATCAGGTCCAGGCTCTTTGGGCACCTCAAGTTTGAGCCAACGCGCAACTGGCGCAATTGACCATCCTTGGATCAGAAGAGAAATGATCACCACGAAAAACGCCACGTTAAAATATAAATCTTTATTTTCAACGCCAGCAAGCCATGGGATCAGTGCGAGAATGATTGGAACTGCCCCCCTTAACCCTACCCAACTGATAAAAATTTGGTCGCGTTTCGGGAAGTGAAATGGCAGCAAACTTAACATCACGGCAATTGGACGGGCGATAAATATCATCACCATCGCAAGGCAAAGTGCCGGAAAAGCGTAATCAAGTAACTTTGTTGGAGTGACTAACAAGCCTAACATTAAGAACATTACGATCTGGCTAATCCATGCAAGGCCGTCGTGCATGCGCAAAATATATTGGATTTGCGGCAAACGTGCGTTGCCAATCAAAAATCCTGCAAGGTAAACCGCTAAGAAACCACTGCCACCAAATTGGTTGGTGAGGCCGAAGATGAAAAGCGCATAAGATACTGCGAATAGTGGGAAAAAAGCCGCCCCAAGTGGTAGTTTACGGCATAACCAAATGAAACTTCGCCCACCTAAATAACCGCAGCCAACTCCAACAACTGCTTGTTGCAAAAATACTAAGGCCAATTGCCAGTTTGGTTCTGCTTGCCCTGCGACCACACTTACCAAAGCAAAGGTTAGCATGACCGCCATAGGGTCATTACTACCCGACTCTATTTCCAATGTAGAAGCAACGCGCTCTTTAATGTTCAAACCAGCTGACTGAAAAATTGAGAATACCGCAGCTGCGTCAGTAGAACTTAAGATCGCGCCTAACAATAATCCTTCGAGCAACGACAAATCGAAAAGCCACATTGCAGCAAGACCAAGTAATAAGCAGGTCACCACAACACCTACCGTTGCGAGCATCGCCGACGGTGCTAAAACTACTCGGACTCGATCTGGATGTGTCCTCATACCACCATCAAATAGGATAATGACCAAAGCGATTGAACCGATAAGTAAGGCGACATCAGGATTTGAGAAGCCGATCCCAAGCGGACCATCTTCTCCGGCAAGCATGCCAACAACGAGAAAAATTAGAAGTAAAGGCGCGCCAAAGCGCGCAGAGATTAGCGTAGCAATTATACTAACTGAGAATAACGCACCGACCAGCAGAACGATAAAGTTAACTGCATCCAAATAGACTTACTCCGAGTCAATCGATAAATTTAATTCTTGATAAATTGCATGTAAAGCTACCAAAGGATCTTTTGCCTTGGTAATTGGCCGTCCTATTACCATGAAATCGACGCCTGCATTCACTGCTTCACTTGGTGTCATTACCCGTTTTTGATCGTCGGCAGCAGCAAAACTTGGACGGATCCCTGGGGTAACCAATTGAAAATCTTTGCCAAATTGCGTTTTTAATAACGAAGCTTCATGTGCAGAACAAACGACACCGTCAAGGCCTGCCTGTTTGGTCAAAGTTGCTAATTTCAGCACTTGCTCGGCAGGACTTAAAGTGATCCCGAGCTCAGTTAAGTCACTTTGCTCCATCGAAGTTAATACAGTCACTGCGATTAAAGCGGGTTTGTCTGCACCATAGCTCGAAAGCGCCTCTTTGGCTGCAATCATCATTCGTGATCCACCTGAGGCGTGAACGTTTACCATCCACACACCCAAATCTGCGGCGGCTTTGACAGCTTTAGCTACTGTGTTAGGAATATCATGAAATTTTAGATCTAAGAACACGTCAAAGCCGCGATTATGTAGCTGTTTGACAAATTCAGGCCCAAAATGCGTGAACATCTCTTTGCCGACTTTCAAGCGACAGAGCCGAGGGTCTAACTGCCCCACCAAATCTAAAGCGGCTTGTTGTTGTTCAAAATCTAAGGCAACGATAATTGGACTGTTTTGCATGATAAGTTCCGTAAAAATTTAACGACCGTCAATGCCACTAATGGGTTCAACAGTTTCCCACTGCTTGCATGACGGACATAACCAATAAGCTTGTCGTGTTTTAAAGCCACAGTTACGACAGCTATATAAAATCTTCGTATCCAAATAAGCTTGAATAAGTTGTTCAACGCCCTGCAATGCTTCGCGTTGACTAGGCTGATTTATTTGTCTGATCTGCAATAATCGCTGGAAAAGACGGATATTCGGTTGTTGCTGTAATTTTTCCAGCAGCAGCTGTTCTGCAGCTTGTGACGAGCCGGTATCGGTCAGCCAATCCGCTAAATAGATCGTTGCTGTTATGTTTTTCTGCTTATGCACCAGATTACTTAGTAATTGATACCACTCTTGCTCTGGTAGTTGGCATGTGCGTAGCTGTGGCAGTATATCTGCTGCCCACTGCGGTTTTTGCGAAAGTACCGCTTTAAACGCAACTGCAGCGTCTTCATCATGTTGCTCTTGGTGAAGTTTACGAGCTAATTCAATTTTTGGCCGAATTGCCTGCGGATACTGTTGGCTAAGCATTCTGAGAGACAAAACATCCAACGGATTCTTGGTGTCTTCACAACGAAGGTTGGCAAGACCAATCCTTAACGAACGCGATTCGGTTTTATCAACATGCTGGATAAAGTCCGCAGCTTTGTGCCAATCATGAGTGGCGATAAAAATACTGAACAATTGCTTGAGCACAGCTTCTCGAAGTAGCTCTGCATCAACGAGGCCGCGCAGCAGTTTTTCCGCCCGATCAAAAAGGCCTGCTGAAAAGTAGTCTCTAGCAAGTTCAAGTTGAATGGTTTGAGCTTGCGGTTTTGGCAACTTCAATTGATGAAGTTTTTCATGGATATGAATAGCTTTATCCCAGTCACCTTTGCGGCGGAATAAATTTGCTAATGCTAAATAGGTATCAATAGAGGCAGCTTCGATATCAAGTAACTGCAACAGCTGTTCAATTGCTTTGTCTTCTTGATCGGTCAGCAGAAAATTAAGACCGGAAGATAGGTTTTTAGCGACGTTCGCTTTGCCTTTAAGTTCTTCCTGACGAAGACTGTTTCGCCCATAGAACCAACCATAAGCGGCTGCGATAGGCAATAACAGAAATAGCAGTTCCATAGGTTAGGTCTTGCTGTTGGTTCGAGCCAGCCAGCGTTTGGTTCTTGCTTTAAACAACAAGGTCAGCGAGAGGCTTAAGCCGATAGCAAAGCCAATAACGAGGAACAAGAGCGCAATATCGACAACTCGAAGTTGCGCTTTGGCAATAAAATAGTTCAGTTCAGCAACTTGCTGGTTGATTGAGCCAAAAAATAAGCCAATCAAAATGAGCACAGAAAAACTCAGGAAAAAAATCAGTTTTCTCAAACTCAGCTCCGTTGAAACTGCAACTAGGGTAACTCAATCCAATCAGGTATTTTCTTTTACGCGGTCACGTAATTCTTTACCTGGTTTAAAATGCGGGACATATTTACCGTCTAATTCGACTTTGTCACCAGTCTTTGGATTACGACCAACACGTGGAGCACGATAGTGTAAGGAAAAACTACCGAAACCACGAATCTCAATCCGTTCGTTGCCGGCGAGAGATCCTGCCATTTGCTCAAGGATTTCTTTTACAGCTGATTCAACGTCTTTAATTTGGATATGTGGATAATCACTTGCCAACTTTTCGATCAATTCAGATTTGGTCATAGAAACTCCGCTTTACTGGGCTAAGAGATGTCGGTTGAGGCGACCGCCCCAACCGACTGACTTGGCATCAATTAGTCAGCTTTTTGAGCTGCTTTGAATGCTTCAGCCATTGCGTTACCACCAAAATCAACATCATCTTGTTTTTTGATAGATTCTAACGCTTCTTTTTCTTCAGCTTCGAACTTGGCTTTGATTGACAGGCTGATTACGCGGTTTTTGCGATCAACACCCATCAAACGAGCTTCAACTTCTTCGCCAACTTTCAGCGCAGTAGTTGCATCTTCGATACGCTCACGAGCGATATCAGAAACGCGAACATAACCTTCTACGCCGCCTTCAAGCTCAACAGTAGCGCCTTTAGCATCAACTGTAGTTACTTTCCCTTTAACGATAGCACCTTTTTTGTTATCAGCAAGGTAGCCGTTGAACGGATCTTCGTCTAATTGCTTGATGCCTAAAGAGATACGCTCGCGCTCTGGGTCAACTTGTAACACAACAGCTGAAACTTCGTCGCCTTTCTTGAATTCACGTACTGCATCTTCGCCAGTTGAGTTCCAGCTGATGTCAGATAAGTGAACCAGACCATCGATGCCACCGTCTAAACCGATGAAGATACCGAAGTCAGTGATTGACTTGATCTTACCAGAAACGCGGTCACCTTTGTTGAAGCCTTTTGCAAACTCTTCCCATGGGTTAGCTTTGCATTGTTTCAGACCTAAAGAAATACGACGACGTTCTTCGTCGATTTCCAGGACCATAACTTCCACTGAATCACCTAAGTTAACAACTTTAGATGGGTGGATGTTTTTGTTAGTCCAGTCCATTTCTGAAACGTGAACCAGACCTTCAACGCCTTCTTCGATTTCTACGAAGCAGCCGTAATCAGTCAGGTTAGTCACGCGACCAGTGATGCGAGCACCTTCTGGGTAACGTGAAGCGATAGCTGCCCATGGATCTTCGCCCATCTGTTTCAGACCCAGAGAAACACGTTGCTTCTCACGGTCAAACTTCAGAACTTTAACTGGGATTTCGTCGCCAACATTGACGATTTCGCTTGGGTGCTTAACGCGTTTCCAAGCCATGTCAGTGATGTGCAGTAAACCGTCAACGCCACCTAAATCAACGAATGCACCGTAGTCAGTCAGGTTCTTAACGATACCTTTAACTTCCATGCCTTCTTCAAGGTTTTGTAACAGAGTATCGCGCTCAGCTGAGCTTTCAGATTCGATAACAGCACGACGTGAAACCACAACGTTGTTACGCTTCTGATCTAATTTGATGACTTTGAACTCAAGTTCTTTGTGTTCTAAGTGCAGAGTGTCGCGTACTGGACGTACGTCAACCAGTGAACCTGGCAGGAAGGCACGGATACCGTCAACTTCAACGGTGAAACCGCCTTTAACTTTGCCAGTGATAACACCGATAACGGTGACTTTATCTTCACAAGCTTTTTCCAGGCGTACCCAGCTTTCGTGACGTTTAGCTTTTTCGCGAGATAATAAGGTTTCACCGAAACCATCTTCTACTGCGTCTAATGCTACGTCGATGAAGTCACCTACTTCAACTTCAATTTCACCAGCTAAGTTTTTGAATTGCTCTACCGGAATGGCAGCTTCAGATTTCAGACCAGCGTCAACTAAGACGACGTCTTTCTGAATAGCAACAACACGGCCTTTAACGATGGCGCCTGGGCGTGTTTCGATAGTCTTGAGGCTTTCCTCAAATAATTGTGCAAAATTTTCAGTCATTTTTCACTGTTT
Organism: Gammaproteobacteria bacterium; assembly: GCA_017302255.1. Taxonomy (GTDB): domain Bacteria; phylum Pseudomonadota; class Gammaproteobacteria; order Enterobacterales; family Alteromonadaceae; genus Pararheinheimera. Next base: position 6,713 of record JAFLDV010000050.1, read on the forward strand.
CAGTTAGTTGCGCCACTCTCAATCCAAATAAAGTGGGGTTGCTTAATTTACCGCAGGCTATCCTTGTCTGCAGCTGCCCAAAGTGTTGTTATTTGGTTTCTAAGCGTTTTTTGTAAACACTTAAAACTTCATCCAGCACTTGTTCAATTGATTTATTTGTCGAATCCAGAATATAAGCATCGTCCGCTGGTTTCAGCGGTGCAACTGCGCGATTCATATCGCGCTCGTCACGTGCCTGAATTTCGTGCAAAAGGTCGCCGATGTTAACATCATGTCCCTTTTGTTTCAACTCTAAATAACGGCGGCGCGCCCGCTCTTCAGCGTCCGCAGTTAGGAAAATCTTGACTTCGGCTGTAGGGAAAACCACAGTCCCCATATCGCGACCATCTGCAACTAAGCCTGGCGTCTCGCGAAATGCACGTTGTCTACGCAGAAGTGCTTCGCGTACCCGTGGTAATGAGGCGATTTTCGATGCAGCTGAACCAACTTCTTCTGTGCGAATAGTATGAGTAACATTTTCGCCTTCCAAAGTGATACGAACGTTACCTTGATCGTCTGCGTTAAATTGTACATCAAGGTGCGCAGCTAGAGGTTGCAGCGCTTCTTCATCTTCAGCGGCAATATCGTGATGCAGAGCGGCCAGCGCCAATACGCGGTAAATCGCACCGCTATCGAGAAGATGCCAACCAAGTTTTTGTGCGACTAAACGACAAATAGTTCCTTTACCGGAACCACCTGGGCCATCAATCGTCATGACTGGGGACTGCTGCATTCTGCCTCCAAATTACTTATAAAACCAAAGTGGCGGCATTATACAGACAATTGTTGCAAAATGCGCGGCTTTCCTTTGAAAAACCGCGACTTAACAGAATGCTAATAAAAGTTATGCGTGACTGCTTACCAGCGAGTTAAACACTTCAAAGTATTGAGGAAATGTTTTTCTGGTGCAATCAGGATCTTCGATGGTTACCCCACACTTGGCAAATGCCAGCATCGAGAAGCACATCGCCATCCGATGGTCGTTATAGGTCGCGATACTTGCGTGTTGAATTTCAGCTGGTGGAACTACTTTTAAATAGTCATATCCTTCTTCAACTTCAGCACCTACTTTTCGAAGCTCTGTAGCCATCGCGTTGAGACGGTCAGTCTCCTTCACCCGCCAGTTGTAGACGTTACGAATGATCGTTGGACCTTTAGCAAACAATGCTGCAGTCGCTATGGTCATGGCGGCATCTGGGATTGCGTTGTAGTCACGGTCAATACCATTTAATTCGTTACGCGTTACCGAAATAAAATCCTGACCCCAAGTAACTTTGGCACCCATTGCTTCTAATGCGTCGGCAAAACGAATGTCACCTTGCACGGCATCTTTGCCGATACCAGTGACTTTAATAGTGCCTCCGGCTATTGCAGCCGCTGCAAGGAAATAACTTGCCGAGGACGCATCACCTTCAACTAGCCAATAACCAGGCGAAACATATTGCTGCTGACCTTTAACAACAAATCGTTGATATTGCTGATTTTCGACTTCAACACCAAAACGCGACATCAAGGCCAAGGTGATATCGATATAAGGTTTTGATACCAAGTCGCCAATGATTTCTATTGTTGAATCACCAGACAATAACGGCGCTATCATTAATACCGCAGTTAAAAACTGACTGGAGACGCTACCGTCAATTTTCAGCACGCCAGCAGTTAATTCGTGACCTCGGATCCGTAACGGCGGAAAATCTGCCGCCCCTAAGTATTCGATATCGGCATGCCATTGCGCTAACGCATCGACCAAATGGCCGATTGGACGCTCATACATTCTTGGCTCGCCAGTTAAGGTGACATCGACATTAGACGCGGCCAAGGCTGCGGTAAGCGGCCGCATTGCCGTGCCAGCGTTACCTAGAAAAAGTTCCAAAGGCTGCGCAACGTTGAACAAGCCGCCAAGCCCTTGCACAGCACATTGAGTTTTATCAGCTGACAGTTGATAACTCACGCCCAACTGCGTTAGCGCATTTAACATATGCTCGACATCGTCACTATGCAGCAAGTTGTGGATTTTCGTCTCACCCTCAGCCAGTGCAGCCAAGAGCAACACTCGATTAGAAATACTTTTAGAACCAGGTAAATGCACTGTCCCGTCAATTTTATTCACATGATTTAACGTCAGTGTCTTCATCAGCCATGCACCCGTTCGAATTCACGCATAAAACTCACTAGGGTTTGCACACCTTCAAGTGGCATTGCGTTGTAAATGCTCGCGCGCATGCCGCCTACCATCCGATGCCCTTTCAGAGCCAATAAACCTTCAGCTTCAGCATTGCTAACGAATAAATCGTTTAAACGCTCGTCAGCTAAGAAGAATGGCACATTCATCCAAGAGCGGTAAATTGGATCCACGTCATTGCTGTAGAAAGCGCTTTGGTCGATGAATTGATACAAGGTGTTGGCTTTCTCAAGGTTACGCACGGCCATTGCCTCTACGCCGCCTTGTTGTTTTAACCATTTAAAGACTAAACCCGCGAGATACCAAGCATAAGTCGGTGGCGTGTTGAACATGCTGTCGTTTTCAGCAGCTAAACGATAATCCAGAACTGCTGGGATATTCGCACCTGCCGCTGGTAACAAATCTTCTCGTACTATGGCTAAAGTCAGGCCGGACGGACCGATGTTCTTTTGTGCGCCAGCGTAAATAACACCATGCTTAGCGACCTCAATTGGCCGTGACAAAATTGTCGATGACAGATCTGAAACTAAAGGTACGTTGGTTTGTGGTAAATCAGTGAATTCCAGACCATCAACAGTTTCATTTGGGCAAAAGTGGACAAACGCAGAATTTGGATTAATTTGCCAATCTTTGGCCGCGAGCAGGCTGCGAACACCATTGATCTTTTGGTTGATCCCTTGCACAGCAATTGTGCCAAATTTATGCGCTTCTTCAGCTGCCGCTTTTGACCAAGCACCAGATACGATGTAGTCGGCACTCTGCCCGGCTTTTAATAAGTTTAATGGCACCGCAGCAAACTGACCGCGACCGCCACCATGCATAAAAAGCACTTTATAATTTGCCGGAACTTTTAACAGATCACGTAAGTCCTGTTCTGCATCAGCAGCGACTTTAATAAACTCCTTGCCGCGATGGCTCATTTCCATAATGGAACAACCGCGTCCGTGCCAATTGATCAATTCTTCCTGTGCCTGCAACATAACTTCAGTTGGTAACATCGCTGGGCCGGCACAAAAATTATAGGTGGTCATTTTTACCTCTTTCTCTTCATCAACAATTTGAATTGGGCGTGGACGGACAGAGTGCGGTTTTTCCGCTTATTTTTATTATGTTTGTCGCCATCTGGATGGCTCATATTTGTTAAAAAACACTTTACCGCATTTTCGATTCGCTAGAAACAAAAAACGAGCGCAATAGCGCTCGTTTTTTTGGTATAGCTATTATCTAGCTAATGCGTCGTTCGATTATTCTTCTGAATCGTCGACTTCGCCTTCAACAAGCACTGGCTGTTGCGCATCAAGTTGTTGCACTTCAGCTTCAGCTGCCGCCAACTCTTCTTGATCCTGGATCTCATCAATCCGTTGTACGCCGACCACTTTCTCTTGTTCTTGAGTACGGATCAGAATAACACCAGAAGTGTTACGGCCTACTTGTGAAACTTCTTTCACGCGAGTCCGCACTAAGGTGCCCTTGTTAGAAATCAACATGATTTCATCAAGTGCATTCACCTGCACCGCGCCGACTACTAAACCGTTACGCTCTGAAACTTTGATTGAGACTACGCCTTGTGTGGCACGGCTCTTTTCTGGGTATTCAGCTAATGCCGTACGTTTGCCATAACCGTTTTCAGTAACCGTCAGGATCGCGCCATCTGATTTAGGAACAATTAATGACACTACTGAACCATTTTCGCGTAGTTTGATACCGCGAACACCAGTGGCGGTACGACCCATACCACGCACCTGTTCTTCATGGAAACGGACAACTTTACCGTCGTCAGAGAACAACATGATTTTGTTACTGCCGTCCGTGATGTCGACACCAATTAATTGGTCGCCTTCATTCAGATTGACCGCGATGATACCGTTAGCGCGTGGCCGTGAGTATTCAGTTAATGAAGTTTTCTTCACAGTGCCGTTGGCTGTCGCCATAAACACGTACTTACCTTCTTCATAAACACGAACTGGCAAAATTGCGGTAATGCGTTCGCCATCTTCTAATGGCAACAAGTTCACGATAGGTTTACCACGTGCTTGCCGTGAAGCTAGTGGTAACTGGTAAACTTTCATCCAGTACAAGCGACCACGGTTCGAGAAGCACAAGATGGTGTCGTGAGTACTTGCAACCAAAAGCTGGTCAACAAAGTCTTCATCTTTAACTGTTGTTGCGGCTTTACCGCGACCACCACGACGCTGCGCTTCGTAGTCAGTTAACGGTTGATATTTGGCATAACCTAAATGCGAAAGTGTGACGACAACGTCTTCTTCAGCAATTAAATCTTCCATATTGATATCAAGCGCATCAGTTTGAATTTCAGTACGGCGAGCATCGCCGTATTGGGCTTTCGCCGCTTCCAACTCTTCGCAGATAACTTCCATCAATCGAGCAGAGCTGCTTAAAATGTGCAGTAACTCAGCAATCAAATCTAACAGCTCTTTGTATTCAGCTAAGATTTTTTCGTGCTCAAGGCCTGTCAATTTATGTAAACGTAAATCAAGGATGGCTTGGGCTTGTTGCTCAGTTAAGTAGTAGTAACCTTCACGAATGCCAAAATGTTCTTCTAGCCACTCAGGGCGTGCTGCGCTTTCGCCTGCACGCTCTAACATTTCTTGAACGTTGCCTAGTTTCCAACCGCGGGCAACTAAACCAGCCTTGGCATCGCTTGGGCTTTGCGAATTTTTGATGAGTTCAATAATTTCATCGATGTTGGTCAGCGCAATAGCTAAACCTTCTAAAATGTGCGCGCGATCACGAGCTTTCTTCAAATCGTAAACTGTACGACGTGTGACTACTTCGCGACGGTGCAATACGAAGCACTCGAGGATTTCTTTTAATCCCAGTAACTTCGGTTGACCTTGGTCAAGCGCAACCATGTTAATACCAAACACAGTTTGCATCTGTGTTTGTGTATACAAATGGTTCAGCATGACGTCTGAAGACTCACCGCGTTTGAGTTCAATCACAATGCGCATGCCGTCTTTATCAGACTCATCACGCAGCGCGGAGATGCCCTCAATGCGTTTCTCTTTTACCAGTTCGGCGATTTTCTCAATCAGCCGCGCTTTGTTTACTTGGTATGGAATTTCATCAACGATAATCGTCTCACGACCAGTTTTATCGTCGGTTTCGATATGAGTTTTAGCTCGGATATACACCTTGCCACGGCCAGTACGATAGGCTTCTTCGATGCCACGACGACCATTAATAATGGCTGCAGTTGGGAAGTCTGGACCTGGAATGTATTCCATTAATTCAGGAATAGTGATGTCTGGATTAGCGATAATTGCCAAACATGCATCAATAACTTCAGTGATATTGTGTGGCGGAATGTTAGTCGCCATACCAACAGCGATACCGCTAGAACCGTTAATCAGTAAGTTAGGAATTTTGGTTGGTAATACTGCTGGAATTTGTTCAGTACCGTCGTAGTTTGGCACGAAATCAACAGTTTCTTTATCCAAATCAGCCAACAATTCTTGAGTGATTTTGGCCATCCGCACTTCGGTGTAACGCATTGCTGCTGCAGAATCGCCGTCGACTGAACCGAAGTTACCTTGGCCATCAACCAGCATATAACGCAGAGAAAACGGCTGAGCCATCCGGACTATAGTGTCATAAACAGCACTATCACCATGCGGGTGGTATTTACCGATGACGTCACCAACCACACGGGCTGATTTTTTGTAGGCGCGGTTCCAGTCATTGCCTAATTCTTTCATCGCGAACAAAACGCGACGGTGAACCGGCTTTAAACCGTCCCGAACATCGGGCAATGCCCGACCTACGATGACGCTCATTGCATAATCTAAGTAAGAATTCTTTAATTCTTCTTCAATATTGATGGGAACAATTTCTTTGGCCAGATTCGTCATAAAAAGCTTTTTTTCCCTTAAAATCAGATAGATGACTCGCGTGTATTTGTTATGTCCGCGCGGCGAGAACCACGGATTCTAACACATTAGTCGCAGCTTGCCATGTCTCTGTGCAACTAGTTTCAAAATGTCAGCTTTTGCGTCGATTGCTTGTTAAGCGTAACACTCTATAATGACGCGAAAAATTTGCATATAAGCACGGATCTGAGCATGACAACGCCAAATATAGATAACGCAGAAATCGCTAAGTTTAACGAAATCGCTTCCCGTTGGTGGGACTTAACTGGTGAGTTTAAGCCATTACATCAGTTAAACCCTGTTCGCTTAAGTTTTGTTAGCGACGTTGTCGGTGGCCTTTTCGCAAAAAAGACCCTCGATGTGGGATGCGGCGGCGGAATTTTGGCAGAATCAATGGCGCATGCTGGAGCTGATGTCACGGGTATCGACATGGCAGATGAAGCACTAATGGTGGCTCGTCTGCATGCGCTAGAGACAGGTGCAAAAGTTAATTACATTCAAAGCACCGCCGAGGAATTTGCTGAGCAATATGCCGGTAGTTTTGAGTTGGTAACTTGTATGGAGATGCTGGAACACGTACCAACGCCAGCGTCTGTCGTGCAAGCTTGCGCGGACTTAGCGGCGCCTGGCGCAACCTTGGTATTCTCAACCCTCAATAAAACCGCAAAAAGTTATGTTATGGCGATTTTAGGGGCTGAACACGTATTACGCCTGGTCCCTAAAGGCACTCACGATTTTGCCAAGTTTATTCGTCCTTCGCAGTTAATGCGCTGGATTGAAGAAGCTGGTTTAATTGTTACCGACGCTACAGGTCTGCATTATAACCCGCTTACCGAAAGCTTCCGGATCGGTGCGGGTGTTGATGTGAATTACTTAGTGGTCGCAAAAAAACCATGAGTCGAGTTTTTCCTTGGCGACCACTAGCCAGTATTCAGCAACGACCGTCGGCAGTTTTATTTGACTTAGATGGTACCTTAGTTGATACCGCAGATGACCTTGGTGCAGCGCTTAATCATGTTTTGCGGCTGCACGGTTTTCCGGAAAAGCAAGCAGCGCAATATCGGCCTATGGCGTCCCATGGGGCAAAAGGATTATTGCAGCTCGGCTTCGCTGATGAATTAGCAAAATTTGATTTTGGTAAGTTACGTCAACAGTTACTGGACTATTACCAACAGCATTTAACAGTGCATAGCCATGTATTTGCTGGCGGTGAGCAGTTGTTGCAACAGCTTGCGCAAGCGAATATTCCATGGGGTATTGTTACCAATAAGCCTTACAAGCTTGCTGCGCAAATGCTACGGGAAATGCCTGAATTGCAAGACTGCAAAATATTGCTCGGCGGCGATAGCTTGTTGCAACGTAAGCCAGACCCCACGCCTTTATTAATAGCTAGTCATCAACTATCGGTAACGCGTAATCGATGTTGGTATATCGGTGACGCAGAACGTGATATCGAAGCTGGCAATCGCGCAGGTATGCTTACCTTTATTGCGGGCTTTGGTTTTATTGACGCAACTGATTGTCCGGAAACTTGGCAGGCCGATTATATGCTCGATTCTTTTGCCGAGTTGTCAGCAGTTGTTACCACTCTGATCTGAAAAAATTCTCATCAAATTTACATTGTATAATTGCTAAGCGCTTATTTTTTGAACGGGTTTTTCAAAAAATAAGCGATTAAATTTTTTCAGAAAATCCCAAGTTAGGGCTTGCATCTGTGCAGCCGTTTTATGTACTTAGCCTGACAAGTTAGTGAGCACTAACTCTTAAAATTTCAGTGTTTTTTTGCGAGTGCGAAACGCTTGCAAATGAAATTGATCCACCTTATCTTGTGATTCGTTCTATATAAAACCCTATATCTAGTGCCAACGGCGAAAATGGTCAATCCTAAGCGCTAGGGCATAAAGCATCAGGGTTTCTGGGGTGACGGTTTGCGTTACTCGGGCGCTAAAGCAAAAAATACTAACAACTAAAATTGAAACGGAACTCTTCAGCAATGAATCAGCCATTACACGTAACCAAAAGAGACGGCAATCGCGAACCACTCGACCTGGATAAAATCCACCGCGTGATTGATTGGGCCGCCGAGGGGTTACAGAACGTCTCTGTGTCTCAGGTTGAATTACGCTCGCACATCCAATTTTACGACGGTATTAAGACCGAAGATATTCATGAAACGATTATCAAGGCTGCCGCGGATCTTATTTCTAAAGAGACTCCGGATTATCAGTACATGGCTGCTCGCCTTGCTGTTTTCCACTTACGGAAAAAAGCTTACGGTCAGTTTGAACCGCCAAAACTTTATGATCATGTGGTGCGCATGGTTGAAAGCCATCGTTATGATGCGCACATCCTCGCGGACTACACCAAAGCAGAATTAGACACTATCGATTCTTTTATCGACCATAATCGCGATATGCATTTTTCTTACGCAGCTGTGAAGCAGCTTGAAGGTAAGTATCTGGTGCAAAACCGGGTTACTGGCGAGATTTATGAAAGCGCGCAATTTCTTTACATTTTAGTGGCTGCTTGCCTGTTTTCTAAATACCCAGCCGCAACCCGTTTGAGTTACATCAAACGCTTTTATGATGCGGTATCTTTATTCAAAATTTCGTTACCAACGCCGATTATGTCTGGTGTACGTACACCAACACGTCAATTTAGCTCATGCGTATTGATTGAATGTGGTGATAGCCTTGACTCAATTAATGCGACTTCAAGTGCTATCGTAAAATACGTTAGCCAACGCGCAGGTATTGGTATTAACGCCGGTCGGATCCGTGCTTTAGGTAGCCCTATCCGCAATGGTGAAGCATTCCACACTGGTTGTATCCCGTTTTACAAGCATTTCCAAACTGCGGTTAAAAGCTGCTCTCAAGGCGGCGTGCGAGGCGGTGCAGCCACGTTGTTCTATCCATTGTGGCATTTAGAAGTAGAATCGCTGTTAGTACTGAAGAATAACCGTGGTGTTGAAGAAAACCGTGTACGGCATTTGGATTATGGCGTGCAATTCAACCGCGTGATGTACTCGCGCTTGATAAAAGACGAAATGATTACCCTGTTCAGTCCATCTGATGTTCCAGGGTTATATGACGCGTTTTTTGAAGACCAAGATTTATTTGAACAACTTTATGTGAAGTACGAAAACGATCCTGCTATCCGCAAAAAACGGATGAAAGCGTTAGAACTGTTCACGTTATTTATGCAAGAACGCGCTTCAACTGGCCGGATCTACCTGCAAAACGTTGACCACTGTAATACACACAGTCCGTTTAATAGTAAGGTTGCACCAGTTCGTCAAAGTAACTTGTGTTTAGAGATTGCGCTGCCGACTAAGCCATTAAATGATGTCAACGACCCTAATGGTGAAATTGCGTTATGTACCCTATCGGCATTTAACCTCGGTGCAATTGATAATCTGTCAGAACTTGAAGAACTAGCAGATTTAGCAGTTCGTGCTTTAGATAGTTTATTGGACTATCAGGATTATCCAATTCCAGCGGCATTCCAAGCGTCTATGAATCGCCGTACTTTAGGTGTTGGTGTGATCAACTACGCATATTACCTTGCTAAACACGGTGTTAAGTATTCTGATGGCTCTGCCAATGGTTTGACCCATCGTACATTTGAAGCAATTCAGTTCTATCTGATGAAAGCTTCTAATAATTTGGCCAAAGAATTCGGTGCTTGTCCGTTGTTCCATGAAACAACCTACGCTGAAGGCATTATGCCAATTGATACCTACAAAAAAGATTTAGATAAAGTTTGCAACGAGCCACTGCAACTTGACTGGGATCAATTACGTAGCGATATCAAAGAGTTTGGTCTTCGAAACTCAACGTTATCGGCTTTAATGCCATCTGAGACGTCATCGCAAATCAGTAATGCGACCAATGGTATTGAACCACCACGTGGCCATGTCAGTATTAAAGCAAGTAAAGACGGCATTCTTAAACAAGTTGTGCCGGAATACGAGCGCTTGAAAGACAAATACGAGCTGCTGTGGGATATGCCGGGTAACGATGGTTACATTAGCCTAGTGGCGATTATGCAGAAATTTGTCGACCAAACAATTTCCGCTAACACCAACTATGATCCGGCCAAGTTTGAAGGTGGCAAGGTGCCGATGAAAACTCTGCTGAAAGACCTACTGACAGCATATAAACTTGGCGTAAAAACCTTGTACTACCACAACACACGTGATGGTGCATCGGATGTACAAGAGGATATCAAGCCAACTGTTGAAGACGATGGTTGTGCTGGCGGCGCTTGTAAGATCTAATTTGTCGGCGGGGCATGGAATTGCCCCGCTTTTTCGTTTGCTGGATTAACTTAGAATAAGAGATACCTGAATGGCCTATACCACTTTTAATCGTACCAACAATGATCAGCTAAAGGAGCCGATGTTCTTTGGTAATCCGGTTAACGTGTCGCGTTACGATCAGCAGAAATACGGCATTTTCGAAAAGCTTATCGAAAAGCAGCTGAGTTTTTTCTGGCGACCAGAGGAAGTGGACGTAAGTAAAGATCGGATCGATTTTCAACAGTTACCAGATCACGAAAAACATATCTTTATTAGTAATCTGAAATATCAAACATTATTAGATTCAGTGCAAGGTCGCTCGCCTAACGTGGCGCTGCTGCCGATTGTGTCCTTACCTGAATTAGAAACTTGGATTGAAACTTGGGCCTTTAGTGAAACCATTCACAGCCGTAGTTATACCCACATTGTCCGTAACATCACCAATGAGCCGCATAAGATATTCGATGACATTCTTGTCAACGAGAAGATCATTGAACGTGCCGACGAAGTCACTCGTTACTACGACGATTTGATTAATGACATTACGCTTTATCATTTATGCGGCGAAGGTACTCATCAAATTAACGGTGAAACCAAGCAAGTTACGCTGCGCGAATTAAAGAAAAAGCTGTATCTGTGCATTATGTCGGTTAACGTTTTAGAAGCTATTCGCTTCTACGTATCCTTCGCTTGTAGTTTCGCCTTCGCTGAGCGCGAGCTTATGGAAGGTAATGCCAAGATTATTAAGCTAATCGCTCGCGACGAAGCGCTGCACCTTACTGGCACTCAGCATATGCTCAATATCATGGCTGCTGGTGATGATGATGCTGAGATGGGCGTGATTGCGAAAGAATGTGAGCCGATGGCATATGAGATATTCCAACGGGCCGCTGAGCAAGAAAAAGAATGGGCTGAGTTTTTGTTTAAAGACGGCTCGATGATTGGTTTGAATAAAGACATTCTCTGCCAATACGTTGAGTATATTACCAATAACCGCATGCAGGCTATTGGCTTAAAACCAATTTTCAGCACAACTCAGAACCCTATCCCATGGATCAACGCTTGGTTGGTCTCTGACAACGTTCAAGTTGCACCACAAGAGTCGGAGATCAGCTCCTACTTAGTTGGTCAAATTGACAACGAAGTTGATGGTGGCGATTTCGGCGACTTCGATTTATAGATCGATGTCGCAAATTACACTGCAAGATGGGACTAGTTTCGAATTTGACGGTCAGCAAGTTAATTTGCTGACCGCTTTAGAACAGCAAAAACGCCAAGTAAATTTTCATTGCCGTGCAGGCTTTTGCGGTGCTTGTCGCTGTAAGTTAATCTCCGGTTCGGTTCAATACCTTGAAGAGCCTTTAGCTTTTGTTCGCAAAGGTGAATTTCTACCCTGCTGTAGCATCCCACAAACCGATTTAGTGATTGAAATTCCAGAGTAAACCGTCAATAAAAAAACTCTGCCAAAATCTAACTCTTGGCAGAGTTCTAGAAGATCGAACTGTAGTTCTCTTCTCAAAGAACTACGTATCGCCTTAAATTTATTTTCTTACACCTTCAACAACAAAGCTAAGTGCTACTGTTTCAGCTTTTGGTCCTAAGATGTTTTTGATTGCGAAGTCGCTAAGGTTGATTGCACTAGTCCCGGTAAAACCTGCACGGTAACCACCCCAAGGATCTTGGCCTTCGCCAACTTTTTGTGCATTGATGGTAATTTCTTTGGTTACGCCGTTAAATGTGAAATTACCGACGACATCAAACTGCCCTGCTGTCTTAGGCACGATTTTTGTGCTGACAAAAGTAGCCTTGCCATGTTTATCCACATTTAAGAAGTCGCCGCTTCGTAAGTGTTTATCACGTGCAGCATGGTTACTGTCGACACTTTTAGTGTCGATTGTCAGTTCAATTTTGGCTGCGGCGACATTCTTGTCGTCAAAGCTAAAGGTGCCGGCGAACGTGTTGAAACGGCCTTCAACATAGCTATAACCTAAATGGCTAACGCGGAATTGAATAAAAGCATGCGCGCCTTCAGTATCAATTACGTAGTCTGCAGCCTGAGTTAGCGGGCTGATAGCCATAGCTGCGAAAGCGGTTGCGAGTGCGAACTTTTTCATTTATTGCTCCTGATCGTAGTTGGATGGTTGAGGCTTTGTGCGCCCCAAGATTCGGTTCAAAGTGTCGTCTTTATCTATTAGATGATGTTTTAATGCGCCCGCCGCGTGAATGACGACAAGTGCAATTAAACCGTATGCTGCATATTGGTGAACCGTTCCTGCGATATCCGCTTGCTCTGCGAACAACTCGCCAAGACCTGGTAATTCAAACCAATTGAATATAGCTATTGCCCGACCGTCTGCAGTTGAAATGAGATAGCCACTGATAAATAAGCAAAGCATCAACAAATACAAAAGTGCGTGAGTAAAATGTGCTGCTCTTATTTCAGCAGGTTTATGACTTTCCAGCGGCGAAGGCTTGCCATGGATCCGAAGTAACACAATTCGTGCAACCCAGGCTAATGCAAGCATAAAACCAACGCTTTGATGCCAATGCGGTGCGATCCGATACCATTCACTATAATAGGTTAAGTCGACCATCCAGAATCCAACCCCGAATAGTCCGAACACGACAACAGCCATTAACCAGTGCAGCAGAATTTGGCTTTTTGCATAACTCTTAGTTTGTGTCATCTTGAACTCCTTATCGTTTTACTTTAACTTGAAGTTATTCGATTTTAAAACAGATTAAATTGCTGTTTAATTTCTAAAAAATCGAAAGATAAAAGATGAACCGTCAACTTTACAGGGTGAACGGCAAAAATTAGATCCAATGCTGGAGTTAGTTGGAAATTTCATCTAAATTAGCAATCGAAATGAGCAGCAACAGGACATTGCTGCGATGTAGTCACATCAATGTTGGCTTAGTTGAGTTCAACATTTGGGTAGTTCGCCGTTATTGTTGCGGCTCTTATCCGAAGTACCTGTAGGTTTTGGTATGAATGAACAATTTGCTGATAAGTTAAATGAACTTCGTTTGGCTTATTTGCAGCGATTACCTCAACAAGTTAATGCGGTAATTGAAGACTACAATTTGCTCGGTGTGCATTGGGACCCGCGTCTTGTTACCGCTTTATTGTTAAAACTCCATACGCTCAAAGGCTCAAGCGGTACTTTTGGCTTTAAAAGTTTTTGTAACGCTGTTTCCGAATTCGAAGTTAAATTAAAAGCTTATCAGAACACTGACGCGCAGCTTGGGCCATCGGAAAATCCAATGGCGCAGTTTCGCCCGCTGTTACAAGCGCTGCTCCATGCGATGCAACAAGCCCAGCAAGATTGGGCGAGCCAACAAGCAAATGCTATTTCACATACGCCGGCAATTGAACATTCGCCAGTGCCCACGTCAGTGGAACAAAAATCGCATCCGGTCAATGCTCATAACCCGGCGAAAAAGTCGGCGCACAACCCGGTATTGTTTTTAGTCGATAACGACGTTACCCAAGGGGAGATCCTACGGGCAAATCTCACTGCATTTGGTTTTTTTGTTCACTATTTTAGTGACTTGGCGTCGCTTGCAGAGGGGCTGGAGTTCCAACAACCAGATATTTGCCTGATTGATTTGCACCTACCCAATTGCTCGGAAGATGAAATATTTTCTCGTGTGGTTGCGTTTACCCAGCACCAAATTCCGGTCATTGTCTTGTCTGCCTCTGGGCAATTCCAACAACGAATTAAAGCAGTAAGAGCCAAAGCTCAGGCCTATTTTACCAAACCGGTGAAAATGAATGAGCTGGTTGCCAAGTTACGGCACTTATTGGATTTCGAGCCACGGAAACCGTTTAAGGTATTGATGATCGACGATCAAGAATCGATTCTTAATTATCACCAACATTTATTTAGTGCCCATGGTATTGAGTGTCGGACTACCCAGCACCCAGAATTGATGTTGGAAGTGCTTCGAGACTTCGAACCCGATTTGTTTATCCTCGACTATCATTTGCCACATTTTAACGGTGCTGAATTGGCATCAATGTTACGGCAAATTCCGGCGTATGAAGCGACCCCCATTGTCTTTTTGACCGGAGAAACTGCCGATAGCCTCAAATCTGATCTAGTCGAAATTGGCTCTGATGATGTGATTGGCAAAGATTTGGGGGCAGATAAATTTGTCTCACAAATTACTAGTCGGATCAAACGGGGTAAAAAACTCCGGATGCTGATGCAGCAGGACAGTCTGACTCAGTTACTGAATCATGGTTATATCCAAAGTTTGGCCCGGCAGATGTTCTCGCATGCGAAACGGGTCAAAACCCCCTGTAGTTTTGTCATGATCGATTTAGATAACTTTAAGATGGTCAACGATCGATTTGGTCATAGTTGCGGCGATCGAGTTATCGTGGCGTTGACCCAAATGTTGCAGCAACGTTTACGGCAAAGTGACGGTATTGGTCGATATGGCGGTGAAGAGTTTTTAGTGTTGATGCCTGACACTGATTTAAACACGGCTCATAGTCTAATTTCGAAACTGTTACACCAATTTTCACAGCTGAAATTCTTTGAACGAAATATCGAGTTTCATGCCAGCTTTAGTGCCGGGATTAGTTGTGCGACTGATTGGAACTCGGTGCAAGTCTGCTTAGAACGTGCAGATCAGGCATTATATCAAGCAAAAAAAGCCGGTCGAAATCGGGTGGAAATTGCCACATTGCCAGTGGTTGATAGTTTTACTAGCTGATAGTGGCATGTAACTTCGCCACTTGCATCAGTCTAGTGTCTTAGTTACCTACCCCTCTAATTTTTGGCGGAAGTTAGACCCTAGCTAAGGCAAACTCTGGCCGGTTAAGTCCGGTAGTTTTTGCCAATCTGTTTAAAGACTTGTATCAACGCATCACCAAATTGGTCCAAGGGCAGCACTTGATGCACCACTCCGGTTTTGATGGCTTCTTTGGGCATCCCAAAGATAACTGAACTTTGCTCATCTTGTGCCAAACAATAACCGCCCTGCCCAGCG
>JAFLDV010000051.1 GCA_017302255.1 Gammaproteobacteria bacterium
ATAGTGGCCAAAATGTCTATGTTGGTAATGGTGCACCCATTGCAGACGGTAATTTTGTCAGTTTGATTGATAACAAGCTGCCTTCCGCACTCAAAGCGTTGATGGCGCAAAAGCTGCCAAAAATAGTGGCCTATTTTGCTGGGAAATTGCCAGCATTAACTTATCGTCCGAGTTTATTCGCGTCCTACAGTGCAACCGATGATGGCAGTTATGGCCATCAAGGCGGCACTTTGCCAGGCCAAATATTTATGCACTGGTATGGTCAAACTGCCATTGAGAAGCTAAACGAGCATGAAACTTTTTGGTTTTTTGCTCATGAAATTGCCCATTTATATCAAGGTCCAGCCGGAAGTATTGATGCCTTGACGGACGCATGGGTGCACGAAGGCACCGCGGAGTTATTTGCAGGTATTGCCTATACGGAGATAAACGGCAGTGACCGGCTGTTGCAAAACAAAGTTGAAAATGCCAAAGCGGATTGCCTTCGGAGTGTGGCAACTGAATCCAACTACCAAAAACTAGCGTTAGCCAACAGTCGCGTGCATTACAGTTGTGGTCTACTTATTGTTGATGCAATCAACCAAGAACTAAAACAGCAGGGCAGCGATATTTTCAAATTATGGCAAGTCTTTAATGATGCTGTGGCCAAGGGAAAACCTGCAACCGCAACGACCTTCGTTGAGGTCAGTAAACCCTTATTATCTGAAAATAGCTTTTTAAAATTAGCTGCTTTTGTAAAAAATGATGATGTTGATGCACATCAATTCTTTCAGGAATTAGCGACTCAGCAAGTCAAAGCATCTAGAGACAGCAAATTAGCTAATTAAAGACTGAGTAGTGTTTAGTCAGCTAAATTTGCGCTGAGGCACTCTGGCTGACGGTTGAGTGTCGAACGAGCGTCAATCCCAGTAATCTTCAGTAAACTCGCGGATAAAAGCAACAAGCAACCATCCCTAGTTGCTAGTTGCTAGTTGCTAGTTGCTAGTTGCTAGTTGCTAGTTGCTAGTTGCTAGTTGCTAGTTGCTAGTTGCTAGTTGCGGCTTAGGATTAGCGCAATACCCACATTCTGGCGCTACGAGCTGGTACTGAGAGGTTCAGCCATTGGCTGGTGACATTAAAGGTGTTGCCGCTCAATACATCGACGTAGTTGCGGTTCCAGTTCAGCTCGTATTGGTAGGTGTTCACACTGTAATTTTGCGTGCTGCCGCATTTATTGATAGCAACTACGCCGACTTTGCCGCGTTTAAACAACAATAAACATTGTGTCGAACCGATTAGTTGCTGAGCGTTGCCTTTCACTGTGTTGTGGAAACTAATCATGTTCTTAATATCGGTGCGCTTATAGTAATCTTTCCAGCGCAGCCCATCTTTGGCCGAGGTTTCGCCATGATCGGAGTAAATCATTGGGGTTCCACCATCACGACCTAAGATGTAGGCATTTGCCAGTACTTCGTCGGTTGGGTCCATAATTTGGTAGCGGAAACCATCGTTGGAAGGAATATCGTGAGTAATGCTAAATGTGACCGCGCGATCCCATGGCAATGCTTGGCCGTTGCCGTTAGGGTTGGCAAGGGCTGACATCGAGCCGTTAAAACTAAAGGCATTGCGAATTTGCGCAAACAGCGGGAAGTCATAGGCGCCGTGGCCTGAGCCATCTAAGTAAGGTTTTAAGAAGCGGTCATATTCTAGGTTGCCAGCACCACCTGAGGTAATGACTTCACCAAACACGTGCATGCCAGATTTAATGGTTGGGGTGAATACGGCATTGACGTGGTTCATCGTCATATGTTTCACCGCATCAATGCGAAAGCCTTTGATACCCATGGCTTTTAATGCCGAGAGATAAGCTTGTTGTTGGCTAATCACCCAGCTGGTGCCGTCTAAATCTGGTAAGCCTTTATCACCAGCGCCGCCGCATAACCGGTAATACTGCACTTTCCACATATCGTTGTAATCATCGATACAACCGGCTGGATGGAAGTCCGGAGCCGACAAGAAATTCTGCGTCAGGTTGCCAAACAACTTTTGATTTTCAAAGTAGCTGCTATTGCTGGCGTATTGGTTTAGGACTGCAGTGCCTGGGTAGTTTAAATCACTGCGGGCGTAAGATTCGTTCGCCATGTGGTTAAGCACTACATCGGCATAGACTTGGATGCCCTTAGCGGACAAGGTGCTAATCATGGTCGCAAGTTGTTGTTTGTTGCCAAGTGGACTATCAATCACCCGATAATCTTGCGGCTGATAACGCGCCCACCATTCATTGCCGCTCGATTTCAGCGCTGGCGAAATCATTACCTTTTTATAACCGGCTTGCTGAATGGCCGTCGCGTTGGCGGTCACTTCACTGTATTTCCAATTAAACGCATGCAAAATTACGTCAGCCTGTACGCTGGCGCTGAGCAATAGCGTAGCCGCCAACAGCCCGTGTTGAGTCTTGATGGTCATATGTGTTTATCCTGTCGTTTTTACCAGCGATGGCCCTCGTGCTGGCGAATAATTTTTATGATTATTGAGGGCAGGTTAAAAGTAGTGAATAAATGGTTATTTTGTATACGGGAAAGTGATGTGTTGTAGTTTAATGAATACGTATTCATTACATTTCATTAATTATTGAATGAGCTAAGACTGGTATCGACAGTTGTTTTGAACGTGCAGGCAGATACTCTCTCTGGAGTTAAAACTCGCAAAGAAAGTATCTGACCGATCAAACGATGGGAGGCTTTGCTTTGAGCAAAGCTTATTCATAGTTACTGACTGCAGGTGCAGTCAGCAGGATTTTTGTTGCTGTAACGCAATGGGGCTATATCTTGCGGATCCTTCCAGACAACGCACATATGCGGGCTAGTCGAATTCTTTGGTTCTACGGTTTCCATCCAAACAACTTCGTTAGCGGCGGCATAAACAAAAATCTTGGATGTGTCCAGTCGTCCACTTAAATTGGTAATATGCAGAGGTTTTGACGTTGATTCGAGCTGCTTTGGTGCAGAATCGTTGACTTTATAAGTTAATTGTTTGCCTTTAAAATCAGCTGAGTTATCCATACCCATTAGACAGAGCGAAGCTTGGGATTCAGGTTCAACTGCTTTGAGAAATTCTTCGGTTTTAGCAGCAATGGCTGCAGCCTTATTCGGCAAATTTTTCCCATTTATCAAAGATTCTGTATTTCCTATGGTCTTTGAAGAGTTTAAATTCAGGTATTTAAAAACATTAAGCCAAGCCTCTGCGGCTACGTAATCTGGTTTTAATTTCGCGAGTTCAAGATCGGCAAGTAATATTGCGGCGAAGGTGTTGCCGAGTTCGTAAGATTTTCTTATCAGTTTCTCGCCGTGTTTTCTATTCTCATCACTCTCTAGGTAATGTGACCCGACCAATAATAGTGTCGCAGGCTCTTTAGAGTTTTCATGTTGCTTCATTAACGCTGCGAATTTCTGCTCTTCATAATTACTTTTGTAAAGATTCATGAGTATATAGAGCGCCTCAAAGCTATCGGCCTGCAGATTAGCTTTCAAAAGCTGTTCGATTTCGCTTACAGGATGACGCCCAGTCATATCGTTTTGATAAATACGGGCCAATGCGAGATCGACCTCGAGCGGTCTTTTTCCCTCAACGGCAAGACATGCTGCTTCTGCATATTCAGGAATTTTGGGATTTTTAAGCGTGCTGCCGAATCTCTCAACGCTACACAACCGAGTCAATTTCTCGTTGTTGTACTCAAGCGAGGTTTGATTATTTAACGAATACCAATCAACAACGCTTTTTTGGTCAGGGCTTACATCTATGTGAAAAAACGCAGTTTTGGTACCCGGAGCAATAGTGAACTCTTCAACTGACGATCCGTCAATGATTTTAGATGAAAAACGTAAGCGGTATTCACCAGGCAATAAATACATCCCATCAGATCCTTTAATAAGATCTGTTTCGACGTAAGTCAGCCCAGTTTTTCGTGAAAATTGAGCATCGTGAATCGACTCATGCATTTCAAAACGCACGGCGTCCGCAGGCAATATTGCTGTTTTTTTGTTGGCAGCTTTACTGGCTGATTTTCGTTCCTGTTTGGCCTTTGTTGCTGATTGTTCAGGTTTGGCGTTTTTGCTCATAGCAGTGCTATCGCCCTTTGGAGTGCTATTGCAAGCAATAAGCAAAGAGCACAAGATCGACATTGTGATTATTCTTAGCGGTAACATATTGTTCCTTAAGTTCATATTGGCAATTGGGGTAATCAATCCCCATCTTTTAGCGAATCTCCATGCGCGTGTTACTCGCAAACATCGCTCTATTTAATAAAAAAAGCGCGATATTATATGACTTTTTAGTCACAAATTAACCAAGTTTTTGCACTCTAGTCTCAGAGTTTCTGACTGAAAGTATTTTCGTTCTTGCTGACAGTGCAAAACAGCCAGAGCTCAGTCCTGTGCGTAATAACAACTCATGCCTAGAACAGAGTGTAAATCAGTCCCGCCAACGCAGATTGCTGGCTCACGACAATTAAAGAACCCAGTAGCGCGAGAAAAATTACTACTGGCAACAGCCACATTTTTTTGCGGACTTTCAGAAAAGCCCAAAGATCGCTGATAAATTCCAACATCAAAATGGTTCCTTTAGATTATGAACTTGCGGCAGCTGCGTTGGAGCTTGCCAATTGCTTGTCTTGAGCTCCGCGGTTTCCGAGCTTTGCTCGGTCGTATCGCTGTCAGTGCTGCGAGGACGGAATTTATTGCGTCGATAATGCAATTTCCCTAAGTTTCTCGCGGCGATCCCAATCGGTGTAATGAGTAAAACAAACACTAGCGTTAGCAGAATGACGGTATTTATTTTGCCAAGAAAGCCAAACACCAGCATCCACAAACGGTAAAACGGATGCAACCAATGTGGTTTTAACCATGCCAATGGCAGCAATGTTGCAGGGATCAAGAGTGGGTAGTAGGACCATGCATAGTCAAACCACCAAGGCAGTAATCCCATTAATATCAGCGGCAGCGCCCAGCTCAAACTCACCGCAAATTGGCGCAGGCCGGCGCTGTCAGTGCTCACTAATAACTTAGGCTCCATACGTTGCTCCTTGCCTGCGCTTAGATGCGGTGAATAGACACAATAAGTTAGTCATCGGCAAATTCTCGCGCTTTAAAGTGGGCAATAAGAGCAGGGTCTTGCTGAGCTTTATTCAGCAGATAGTTGCCCATGACTAAATAATCCATATCGGTGGCAAGAAAGCCAGCAATCGCATCGTCAGGGCTACACACCGGAGGCTCGCCACGTACATTAAACGAGGTGTTGATGAGCATCGGTACTGAAGTTTTTGCAGCAAATGATTGAATTAGCTGATAAAAGCGTGGGTTGGTTTTGGCGTCTACCGTTTGCACCCGCGCACTGTAATCTACATGGGTAATAGCGGGCAATGAAGAACGTGGCGAGTTCAGCCGATCTAAGCCAAATAACGTTTGTTGATTGCCGTTCGCCAGTTCGCTGTCAGGTGCAAGGTGCCAAGCCGATTTTACTTTGGCTACCAGCAGCATATAAGGACTGTCGCTTGCGAGCTCAAAATAGTCGCTACAGGCTTCTGCTAAAACTGCAGGAGCAAAGGGTCGAAAGGATTCGCGTTGTTTGATTTTCAGATTGAGCTGGCGCTGCATTTGCGGGCTACGTGGATCGCCAAGAATAGAACGATTGCCAAGCGCGCGCGGGCCAAATTCCATCCGTCCTTGAAACCAACCGACGACATTACCCGAGGCTAATAAATCAGCAACAGTGTCATACAATGTCTGCTCAGTTAACTGTTGATGCGGCAGGTTAAAGTGCTGGATACGTTGAAAAATTTGTTCATCACTAAATGCTGGCCCCAATAAACTGCCTTGTATCTGATCTGCTGAAGTTGCGGTTGGCATTTCGGCTGTTGGCGATACAGCTGGAGCGGTTTGTGATTGATGCCATGCTAATAAGGCCGCACCTAACGCGCCGCCGGCATCTCCTGCGGCAGGTTGGATCCAAACCTGTTTAAACGGGCCTTCACGCAATAACCGACCATTAGCCACACAATTCAGTGCAACACCGCCGGCAAGGCAAACTGCCTCACTTTGCGTAATTTTGTGCGCATGTTCGGCGATTTTAAGCACTAATTCTTCGATGACTTGCTGAATAGAGCGGGCTAAATCCATGTGTTTTTGTTGCATTGGCGCTTTGGCATCACGAGGTGGTCCGCCAAATAGCTGATGAAACTTTGCGCTTGTCATGCGATTGCCGACTTCGAAGTCAAAATAGGTCAGATCAAGCACAAAACTGCCGTCGGCATGCACCTTTAGCAACTGATAGATTTGCTTTACATAACTGGGTTCACCATAAGGCGCTAACCCCATTAACTTGTATTCGCCAGAATTGACCTTAAAACCACAATAACTAGTAAACGCCGAGTACAGCAGCCCTAACGAATGCGGAAAATGCTGTTCGGTTAGTGGCGTCAGTTGATGGCCATCACCAAGCCAAATGGAACTAGCTACCCATTCACCAACACCATCCAAACAAATCACCGCGGCTTTGTTAAAGGGGGATGGATAAAACGCCGAAGCGGCGTGTGCTTGGTGGTGCTGACTAAACAATAATTGGGGGACTTGCTGCTTGGTGGTGCCGCTCAACTTGCTAAATTCACCGCGAAGTACCGACTTCAACAACAGTTTTTCTTTGAGCCACACTGGCATCGCTTTGATAAAAGACCATAAACCGCGCGGCGCATAGGCTAAGTAGGTTTCCAGCAGCCGTTCAAATTTCAGTAGTGGTTTGTCGTAATAGACAATGGCATCAATATCTTCTAGACGTAAACCGGCTTCGGCTAAGCAATATTGAATGGCGTCGCTTGGAAAACCCGCATCGTGTTTAATTCGACTGAAGCGTTCCTGCTGCGCAGCCGCAACAATGACGCCATCAAGCAATAGGGCGGCGGCACTGTCGTGGTAGTAGCAGGATATTCCAAGAATTTTTCGCATTTACCCTTATTCCTTGAAGATCCGGCGGGGTTGCTACCTTCTCTCACTAAAATCACATAGTTCACTATGCTCAGTTCGGACTGGCTCACCAGGTCCGTACAGTTGCCGCCTACCCGGATCTGCAATGCTGTCGGATAAAAACCTGATGTCAGGTCGAGCGCACAATCGTGTGCTTGGCAAACTCACTAGTTGTCGATACTGTTGTTATATTACGAAAAGCATTTGGCGTCGAGCGTCGACGAAACGAATCTCCATGAACAAAGTTCGCCAGAAATCAGCGCAATTGCCTGCGGCCAACCCTCGCGTAAAGCTTGTCGCCTATGGCTTTATGCTGGTTTTACCCCTGTTGTTATTGGCGTTGCTTGAGTTCGCTTGCCGTTTGTTGCCGCAATACGATCCATTACCCTTATTCATCGATGGGCCTGTTGCTGGTTACCTGCAACCGAACCCACAAATTGTCAGGCGCTATGTGAATACGTATGCAGCCGCAGCCCCAAAAGTCGCGCCAGATACCCAATATTTCTTGGCGAATAAAAACAACGACACTGTGCGAATTGTCGTGGCGGGAGAATCCACTGCCGCAGGCTTTCCTTATGGTCGTTTTGGATCCCCAGCGGCGCTGTTGCAAGAACAGTTCAAACGTCAGTATCCCGACCAGTCGATTGAAGTAATTTCAGTCGCAATGGCGGCGATTAACAGTTATACCGTGCAAGATTTGATGCCGGAGATTTTGGCAATTTCACCCGACGCGGTAGTGCTTTACCTCGGGCATAACGAATATGTTGGGCTTTTGGGCGTCGGTTCGAAGTTTGCCTTTAGCGAAAGCCGCAGCCAAACCATGGCATGGCTTTGGTTGCGTCGCTTGGCGCTTTATCAAGTGATGGAACAACTGTTGACGCCAGAAGCGCCAGTAAGCGCCAATAAAACCGCGATGTCGCAAGTGGCGAAATCGCAAGGTGTTGCGTACGGCTCAGCGGATTACCAATTAGGCGTCGAACAATTCCAGCAGAACATGCAGGAGATTTATCGACAAAGCAAAGCTGCCGGTGTGAAGTTAGTGGTGAGTAGTTTAGTCAGCAACGACACAGGCCTCGCGCCCTTTTTGGCCACACCCGCGATGCCGGAACTGGAACAATATTGGCAAACTCAGCAATTTGCCAAGTTGCAGGATGCTTTACAGCAAGGCTTAAAACAAACCGAGTGCCATGCGCAAGTGCAGTATTGGCAAGCGCGGTGGTTAGCCTTGCAGGGTTATCCTGCCGCGCCAGTCTTTATTAAAGCCCGAGATTGTGATGAGCTGCGCTTTCGCGCCCCGAGCGACTTCAACCGATTTTTACGAGAGTGGCAGGCACAAGAAGCCAGCGCCGGGTTGTTGTGGCTGGCTGATGTCGCCACAGCATTTAGCAAACAAAGCCCAGTGAATGGCGTCGGCAACGAATGGCTGCTTGAACATGTTCACCCGAATCATCAAGGGTATCAGTTGCTTGCTGCAGAATGGTTGCGGACTTTAGAGCGAGCTGAAGTGATTGTTGGGAAGGTGAGCACAGCGGAAATTAACGCAATCGCCAATCAGCCCGCAAGTTTGTTAAGCCCAATCGATCAGGGCGTCGCTGACTATAAAATTAAGCAACTGCTGGCGGATTATCCTTTTACCACATCACCACAACCAGTGCCGTTGCCAGTTGCTAGCACGCCGGAACAGCAGTTAGTGCTTAAGCGCCTGCAGGGGGCAGATTGGTTAGCACTGCATCAAGAATTATTAAATCGATATCAGCAACAGCAGCGGTTTGCTGAAGCGGCGGCAGTGGCAGCGCTGCTTAGTGATGCGTTGCCTTTTGACGAGCAACTCGCAGCATTGTCGGGGCAGCTGTATTCGCAGGCCAATTTGCATAGTTTAGCGGTTGGGTATCTGCGCCGAGCGCTGGTATTAAATGCAGAGCATCGTGGCTATCGCATGTTGTTAGCGCGCTCAGAATACTTAAGAGGCCGTTTACCTGCATCTTTGCAACAGCTCGAGCAAGTGCTGCAGCGCTCGCCTGATTATCAGCCAGCACAACAACAGGCGGAACGTATTCGCCAACAACTGGCAAATTAACCCCACGAGGATTTTATGCGTAAGTTTGGTTTTTGGCTCATTCTAATCAGTCTGCCGTTACTACTGATTGCCGCGTTGGAAGGGGCAGTGCGTTTACTTGGTTTGGTGCCAACTTATCCGGTTTTTGTGCCCCATCCGGCTGCGCCAAATTATTTGACGATGCGCCCAGATGTCATTCGCCGCTATTTTCCTGCTGGCGCAGAAATTCCCAATGTCACGGTAGAGCCGCATTATTTCTTAAAAGAAAAGCCGAAAAATGGCATTCGGATCTTTGTGCAAGGTGGCTCAACAGCAGCTGGATACCCTTATGGTTTGGGTGCATCGATTGCTAGTATGTTAGAAAACCGTCTGCGCCATAGCTGGCCAGCTAAGCCAGTGGAAGTGGTGAATACTGCGCTTTCGGCCGTCAACAGTTACACACTACTCGATGTTGCCGATGACATCATCGCGCAGCAACCAGATGCCGTACTGATTTATGCTGGTCACAACGAGTTTGTCGGCATCATGGGTGTCGGTTCTAATTATCGGCTGGCGGAATCACCGGCAGCAACTGCGGTTTATTTGCAGTTAAAGCAATTACATCTTTATAAATTACTGGAGCAAATGCTGGTGAGTAAACCGGCAGTTGCGGCCAACACGCAAGAAAAGCGCACCCTGATGTCGAAGATGGCCGCGGCGCAACCGATAGCGCTGGATTCACCGGTATATCAAGCGGGTATGGCACAGTTTCAGCGTAATATGAGTTCGCTGCTTAGCAAATACCGCGAGGCTGGCATTCCGGTGTATTTGGCGACTGTTGGCAGCAATATCGCCGACCAACCGCCGTTTCAAAGTGCTGATTTAACGCCAGAGCAACTCAAGTCTTTAAGCGCACTCCAGCGTGGCGATCCGTCGCAATTTGCATTGTTAGCAGCAGAGGCAAAAACTCAGCAACAAGCGATGCTCAGTTATCAACTCGGACAGTGGTTACGCCAGCAACAACGAGGTGCAGAGGCACAAGAGTGGCTGAGTTTAGCCCGAGACTTTGATACCTTACGTTTTCGTGCGCCACAAGAAATTAATCGCCAAATCAAAGGCTTTGTTGATAACAAAACCGTGTGGTTAGTCGATGCCGAACAAGCACTGCGAGATCACAGTCCAGATGGCTTGATTGGCAGGCAGCTGATGCTGGAGCATCTGCATCCAAATTTACCGGGTTATTTTGTGATTGCCGATGCTTTTTATCAGGCGCTTGCGAAAAGTCAGCAACTTCCCGCTTATGCGGTAACGGTTGAAAAGGCGAGAGCTTGGGTGTTACGTCCGGTGGTGCCAGCTGAAGAATTTGCTGCTTTTGCCCGAGTGGCGCAGCTGACGTCCGACTATCCATTCCAGCGCACGCCGCAGCCAATTGCCTTGCCTGCGGCTGAAAACCCATTACAACAAGCCGGCCTCGATTTCTATGCAAAGAAAATCGATTGGCTGCAATTGATGCAGATCTCAATGCAAGTCCATCAGCAGCAAGGTGATGTCGAGATGCAGCTAAAAATTGCGTTGATATTGGCCGATGCTGCGCCCGATCAACCAAGCTGGAATGCCTACGCCGCCAAATTGTTGGAAAAGAGCAGCCACCCAGAACTTGCCTGGTGGTATTGGCAACGCGCCGCAAGACAATAGAATCTATGGGGTCAGAGTCATTGAAAGCTGTTCAATGACTCAACCCCACATTGCTCAAGACTTTTTGGGTTGCGTTGCACTTTTTTGGGTAATTTGTACAGTTTTCACTCCGCCTCTGAATCCCCGTAAGTACTAGTGTTTACAAGCGATTAATCTGCGTTATTGCACCAAAAGGAGGCGAATATTTCACTTTGCTTGCTGACGGTGCAAAGTTCCTCTCATGAATACGTATTCATCTTGAGCTATACATAGAAGCTGATTAATTAATAGTCATCAGCGAATAAAACCACCTGCGCTCAGTTGTTTGCCCACTTGGGCAGCCTGCACAAGTCACGATTTTACAGTGTGAGGTGATTTGCTCGCCGATGGCTCGGAGTAGACAAAACTCGTAATACGGGAAACGACCACCGCATCGCTGCTTTTGGGTAGCGATGATAACAAGACCCAGACTTTACCACTGGCGAACATCTAGCTCGCTGGTGGTTTTGTTATAGGGTCGATAACCAAACCGGGGATGATGGCATGTTAAAGTTCAAACTCAGTGTTTTAACGCTCGCGCTCGCGAGTGCAGGCATGGGGCTTTGTGCGCAAAGCGCATGGGCTGCAGCTGCACAAGAGCAAGCGGCGCCCGCTGCGACAGCAGCGACAAACACCACAGACAGCAAAAAGACTAAAAAAGAAGAGGAAATTGAAGTCATTGAAGTGCGTAGCTTCGCTGGCAGCTTGATCCAATCACTGAACGTTAAACGTTTTAATGACACGGTTTCTGAAACCATTTCCGCCGATGATTTAGGTGCATTACCAGACGTGTCAATGGCTGATGCTTTGACCCGTTTACCTGGTGTTTCTGCAGTTCGTACTGGTGGTCAAGCCTCAGAAATCAACATTCGTGGTATGGAAGGCGGTTTCGTATTCTCAACTCTAAATGGCCGCGAACAAGTTTCTACCAACGGCAAACGTAATATCGAATTCGACCAATACCCATCAGAGCTGATTAACTCTGCTGCCGTATACAAATCACCAAAAGCCTCGCTGATTGAAGGCGGTGTGGCTGGTACCGTTGAGCTACAAACAGCCAGCCCGTTAAAAGCAACAAAAGAGCATAACTTTGTAATGAATGCTCGGGGCAGCTTTAACGACCGTGCCAACGAAGTTTCTGATGCCACTGAAACCGGCAACCGTTTAAGCTTTTCCTACCAAGGTAAATTCTTAGATGAGACTTTAGGGGTTTCATTAGGTTATGCGCGTTTATTCCAACCAAGCGTAGCCACGCAGTTTGTTGGTTTTAACTACAACCAAGAACGCGACCTAGACGGCGCTGCTGGTGACACAGCCCAAGAATTGGTCAGCGAAGGTTTTGAAATGCAACACCGCGGCGGTGAAGAGACCCGTAATGGTTATGTTGCAGCACTTGAATGGCAGCCAAATGATAAATTACGAGTAAAAGCAGACGCTTTTATCTCTAAATTTGATACTGAAGCTTTTGCACGTGGTTTCCGTGCCAAGTTCGAAAGCGGTACTGCAATCATCGATAACCCAGTAATCGTTGATAACATCATGGTTGGCGGTACAGTAAAACGTCGTAGCGATGGCATGACTCGTGTAGAAATGGTCAACGACGATAACACCGACTACGATGAAGTTCGCAGCTACGGTTTTAACACGCAGTATGATGTGACAGACAATTGGACAGTTGCGGTCGACGTTGCCCATTCATCATCCTCAAGTAACTTCCGTAATGGCCTGTTATGGTCGTTAGCTTCGACTGATGCAACGGCTGCTCGGCCAGTAGTTGATCCAAACGTTTCAATTACTTATCAGTTAAATGGTTTAAATTTACCGGGTATCGGTATCAGCAATGCAGCGTCTTTCACTGACATCAATAAAATGATGGTTAGTAAGTACGGCATTTATCCAACCTTAAATACCGACGAAGTCGATGCTTACCGTTTTGATAGCACCTATAAACTGGAAAACGACTATATCTCTTCAGTTGAAGCCGGTATGCGTTACTCAGAACGCGATTACACCAACGACCGTCAAGTATTTGAATATGGTTCAGACGCACTGTTTTTATCGAGCGAACCACCACTGCGTTTAACGCAGGATATGGTGAAGCGTGTTGATTTCAAAGGTGAATTTGCTGCGTTCCCAAGCTATTTAGCTGTTGATTTAGATAAAGCGTTAAATGCTTGGTTCCCGAACGGCATCCCTCAACCGAAACAAACATGGGGTAATGGCTATTCTGGTTTAGCTAATCCTGTCGCTGGCGGCAAATCTACTCCTTGGAGCGTTACTGAAAGTGGTGATGTTGCTGAGAAAGTAGTCTCTGCTTATGTGATGGCTAACCTAGATATGCAAGTGTTTAACCTGCCACTGACCGGTAACTTCGGTGTGCGCATGGTTGAGACCACGCAGAAAGCCAGCAACATGACTTACGTTGACGGTGATCCAGCAAAAGGCGCGCAATACATTACTGATGAAGCAGGTTTAGTTACTGATGACTATGCGCCATCAGTGGTCGGTTTAACTTATACCGATTATCTGCCTAGCTTAAACTTGAACTTAGCGATGACAGATAATGATCAATTGCGTTTTGCTTATGCAAAAGTGATGTCTCGTCCGCCAATTAACCAATTGTCATCAGTGACAACTTTTAATATTGCATCAAACGGCGATGTGTCAGGGTCATCAACCCGCAGCCCATTCTTAAAACCGTTTTATGCTGATCAGTTCGACTTGTCGTATGAACGCTATTTTGAAGATTCAAACGGTGCTTTCGTCGCCGCGCTGTTCTACAAAGATATTAAATCGTTTATTCAACAAGACACTATTACCGATTTTGACTTCGCCGAAGCTGGTTTCCCACTGCCAGATTATGTGCCAGGTACAGAACCGGGCAACCCAGACGGCTTACCACCAAAAGCAGTAAACCCAATCGGTGATTACTCAACCGCAGTGAATAACGACCAAGGTGGTTATATCCGTGGTGTGGAATTGGCCTATACCCAAGTGTTTAAAGACTTACCATCGTTCTGGTCAGGTTTAGGTATCAGTGCGAGCTACTCGTACACTGAAAGCGAAATCGAAACAGAAGTGGTCAACGGCCGTCAAAGCTTTAAAGCAGAGCTGAAAGGCTTATCACCAAACGTATATACCGTGACAGCATTTTGGGAATACGAAGGCTTTGAAACGCGTTTAAGCACCCGTTTCCGTGATGACTTCGTTTCGGATCAATCAGCATTAGCTGATCAGGAAATCCGTTATGACGCTGAAACGGTTATGGATTATCAGGCTTCATACCAAGTGAATGACAATTTGGGCTTATTGTTCCAAGTCAATAACTTACTGGATGAGCCAACCAAGAGCTACTGGGGTGATACCGCTTATACCGGCACGATTCAGTTCTTTGGTCGCCAATATTACTTGGGTGCAAATTACACGTTCTAAGGCTGGCATTAGCAATACTAGTGCGAGTTGAACCCGAATTTACGGAGTAAGAAAGTTATGAAAAATACCATGTTAACGCTCAAGCTGGCGACCTTCGGAGCTATAGCTCTGTTGGTCGTTGGCTGTGGTGGTGGTGATGACACCGCCCCAGCGCAGGCTTTATTGAGCTGTCCAGTACCGCAAGTTCCTAATGCGGCAGGTACAGCTTGTGTGGCGCCAACGCCACTGAAATGTACCGCACCAGAGTTCCCTGATGCGAAAAACGAAAGCTGTATTGTTGGTTACAACCCGAACTTACCAGCACCAACTGTGATGGCCGGTCCGAACCAAGCAGTCATTTACTTCAACAAAAAAGGCAGCTACGACGGCTACCGCTTACACACTTGGAACAATGATACTTGTGATGCTTACACCACAGATTCATTGGCTAAAGCTTGGGATAACGGTTTAGAAATTTCCGGCGTTGACCCAGTCTATGGTGCTTACTGGATATTGAACCTGAAAGATGGCGTCAAAGGTAAAGCCGAAGCTTGTGGTAACTTTATTGTGCACGTCGGTACTGATGATGCCGGTAAAGCTTTAGGTGCTGGCGATTTCAAAATCGACTTAGGTCCAAAAACGCCAACGCAATTTATTGCTATGAGCTGGACTTTCAACGGCAAGCCATCAGTGTATAGCTTCCCAATCGATTCATTGGGTGTGCAAATTGCTGATAATGCAGCGCATTGGCTAGATCGCAATACCTTCTTATGGAATGGCGATACTGCAGGCGTTAGTAAAGTGAAACTGCATCATGCCGCAGCTGCTGACTTAAAAATCAACGGTGATACGCTAAGTCTGAACGGCGAAAGCGTGGAAGTGGTGCCAACTGAACTGACCGATGAGCAAAAGGCGAAAGTCCCTCACTTAGCGGCATGGCCAGCGTACAAAGCGACGTTAACTGCGGATCAAGCCAAAGCCATTGTGAAAAACCAATTGGCGATCGGCTCTTATGATTCTGCTAACAAAATCATCGGCGCTTCATATGTACAAGCAGCCAAAGTGTTAGATGACTTATATACCAGCGGCGAAAACGATGCGAACGAAGCAACGTTAGGCGTGGTTTATGATGGCGCTAACGTTAAAGCTTCAGTATGGGCACCAACTGCCCGTAGCGTAAAATTGAAAGTTTACAGTGCAGCTAAAGCGTTAACCGCAACGCATGCAATGGCTTTTGACGCAGCAACAGGTATTTGGAGCTACAGCGGCACCAAAGCAGCATTGGATCGTCAGTTCTACCGCTTTGAAGTGAATGTTTATCATCCGCTGACTAAGCAAATTGAAACGATCGAAGCGACAGACCCGTATTCATACAACACGTCAATGAACGGCCGTTACAGCCAGTTCGTGAACTTGGCAGATGAAGAGACCAAACCAGCAGGTTGGGATACTCAAGAAGTTGCCGCCCAAGGTAATGCCGAAGATACCGTGATTTATGAAGGTCATATCCGTGATTTCTCAGTGCGTGACGTGTCAACTTCAGAAGCAAACCGTGGTAAATATTTAGCATTCACTGAAGCAGACTCTGCACCAGTCAATCACTTGAAACAACTTGCAGCTTCAGGCATCACACACTTCCATATGCTGCCAGCAATGGATATGGCGACTGTCAACGAAGATGCGAGCAAACGTGTTGATTTAAACAACACTGTCGCTGATTTATGTAAAGTAAATGCCAAAGCGCCTGTGTGCTTGAATGGCGGCACTGCCAAGTTAGAAGACGTGATGATGGGTTACCAAAATTCTGGTGAAAATGCTCAGGCGTTAGCGCAAGCAATGCGCGGCACTGACAGCTTCAACTGGGGTTATGATCCACAACATTTCTTAACACCAGAAGGCTCTTACGCTTCAAACCCAGAAGGGATTGCGCGGATTAAAGAAATGCGTGCGATGAACCAAGCGTTGCACAGCATGGGCTTACGCGTTGTGTTGGATGTGGTTTATAACCACACCAGCTCATCAGGCCTAAATGACAACTCAGTGTTTGATAAAATTGTTCCTGGTTACTACCACCGTTATAACCCAACGTCTGGCGGCATCGAGCGTTCAACTTGTTGTGAAAACACTGCAACTGAAAACGTCATGTTCGACAAATTTATGCAAGATTCGTTAGTGACTTTAGCTAAAGAATATAAATTTGACGGCTTCCGTTTTGACATCATGGGTCACCATCCAAAAGCCAGCATCTTAGCGGCGCGTGATGCAGTTCGTGCTGTTGACGAAGATACCTACTTCTACGGCGAAGGTTGGAACTTCGGTGAAGTTGCCAATAACGCACGCTTCGAACAAGCAACACAAGCGAACTTAGCTGGTACAGAAGTTGGTTCATTCAACGACCGTATCCGTGATTCAGTAAGAAGCGCAGCTTTATTTGCCAATGACCCAGATACTGGCAATTTACAGCAACAAAACTACATTGAGATCGGTTTAGCAGGTAGCTTAAAAGACTTCGTATTGAAGGATTACAAAGGCAATACCGGTAAAGCCAGTGGTGTTATGTGGAATGGTCAACCTGCAGGTTATGCAGCAGACCCTGCTGATATTATCAACTACGTCAGTAAACATGATAACGAAGCTATTTGGGATAAACTGCAATTTAACCTAGATGCAAGCGTTTCAACCAATGACCGTGTGCGGATCCACAATATCGCTTTAGCAATTCCATTGTTAAGCCAAGGTGTGCCATTCCTGCAAATGGGTGATGACCTGCTGCGTTCAAAATCAATGGACCGCAACAGCTATGACTCAGGTGATTGGTTCAACTTTGTTGATTTCACTAAACAAAGCAACAACTGGAACGTTGGTTTACCGTTAGCACAAGATAACCAAAGTGCTTGGGAAACTATCAAACCTATCGCGAATAACCCAAATACTGATGCGGCACCGAATAACATTGCTTTCGCCGGTGATGTGTTCCAAGAGTTCTTACAAATTCGTAAGAGCAGCCCATTGTTCCGCTTAACCAGCGGTACTGATGTTATTGCTCGTGTTGGTTTCCACAACATTGGTAAAGCGATGACTCAAGGCTTGATCGTAATGAGCATTGACGATGGCGTGGGTTTAACTGATTTAGACACAGCAAACGACGCGGTAGTGGTTGTGATCAACGGCACTAACAGCGAGAAAACCCATAAAGTGCCAACAGCCCAGGGCTTTGAATTACACCAAGTGCTGCAAAGTTCGACTGACACTGTAGTGAGCTCAAGCCGCTTCAATACCGTTGGTGCGGATGGTGAGTTTGTCGTTCCAGCTTATACCGCTGCGGTTTTCGTCAAACCACAAGGTGAAGCACAAGGCGTAGGCTTAAAAGCTGATGCCACTATGGGCGCGCCAGATATCGCTCCGTACGGCTTAACCACAGTATTCGTGCGTGGTGGCATGAACGGTTGGGGTGAGTCAGATGCGTTCGCTTATGCCGGCGATGGTATCTACAAAGTGAAATTAAACATCAATGCAGGCAGCTATGATTTCAAAGTGGCGTCAGGCGACTGGGCTACAGTGAACATGGGTGCGGGCGCACAAGGCGCTGATGTTGCACTGGATACTGCAAAAACACTGGCAACCAGCAACGACAACCTGAAAATTACTTTCGCTAAGACTTCAAGCTACGTCTTTACCTTAGACGCGAAAGTGAAAACAGCGCCAGTGCTGACTGTTTCGGAATACGTGCCATACGGCGCAACCAAAGTATTCTTACGCGGTGGCATGAATGGCTGGGGTGAAGCGGATCAGTTTGCTTACGATGGTTCAAGCATCTACAGCATCACCATTCCGTTAAACGCTGGTAGCTATGATTTCAAAGTCGCTTCTAGTGACTGGTCAACAGTGAACTTCGGTGCCGGCTCTGACGGTCCGAACGTAGCCCTTGCGACGGATAAAACCATCGTAACCAGTAACGACAACCTGAAAATTAATATCACCGACACCGGTAGCTATAAATTCTCAGTAAACGCGACTGACACAGCAGCACCAGTGCTGAATGTAACGAAGCAAGTTCCGCCGACCAACTAAAAAAGTGCACGAAGTCCTCGTGCGTAGTTGATGAATAGAAACGCCAGAAGAGTCTTCTGGCGTTTTTTTTGACTTGCAGTTGGCTGTTTTGACTTGCAGTTGGCTTTATGACTTGCAGTCAGCGCGCCAGTTATGCCGTTACTTTCTTTGATGCCAAAGAACTCACATGGAAGCCAATACTTTCTTTGATGCCAAAGAACTCATATTGAAGCCAATACTTTCTTTGATGCCAAAGAAAGTATTCAAAGAAAGGCACCCCGGATCGCTCGAAAGCCCGAAGCAAATTCAAGCCTTTAAGGCACGGGCGAAACTCGCGGGTCGCTACCGTCGCCCCGCTCAAACAGTCGCCCGTTTAAAACCTTAAAGCCTTGTTTTGCTCCGGCTCGCTTTACGGGGCCGTGAAAAGCAAGATAGATAGAAAAGCAAAAGCTTGTTTCTCTTGCTTTTGATCCATAGCGCTGTCAATCAAGGCCTGCCGCAATTTAAAAAAGTGGGTGGCCGTGGTTAATAACTGAAGAAGTTCAAGACTATGCCACTAAATGGCATTGGCATGCGGTCATCCTGGCAATTTATCCATGCGCTTTTACTGTGGTTGCAGAAATGTTAGAGTCAAGTTTAAAAAGTGGATGTCCAGGATTAGTCGGGCAGTTGATGTCTGGAGAATATATAAAAATGTTAAGTCATATTAAGTGTTGGCACTACCTAGTAGGAATAATTCTTATGAGTGTTATATCAGGGTGTGATGCCGGTGATGAAGTTGGTAGATTAAAATTGCAGGATACTTTTACGGAAAGGACGGCAGCATTAATTAAATCGGTGATTAATGAAGACTTTGATGACGCTAATATATTACTTCAACAAGGTGCTGATATTAACGAAATTGGGGATCATGGAATAACGCCTCTACTATGGGTTTTGGCTGTCACTCAAGATATAGCACCTTTGGAATACTTGCTGCAAAACAATGCTAATCCAAATTATAGGGGGTATATGGGCGGTTTCTCTCCCATGTATGCTGCTTCCGGCGGAAACCGTGAAGATATTTTAAAATTATTTCTTAAATATGGAGGTGATGTAAACCTTGAAGGTATAGGCGAGCCCGGCGATGCTCTTCGTGAATCAATGCTAATGGTTGCCATTTCAAACTTTAAAGAAGAGAACATTAGAATATTGCTGGAGCATGGCGCAGATATTAATTGGAACGCTGATGGTTCAATGGGAATAAATAATGCTCCGAAAGCCGCGATTATCATGGGTCGATTTGATTGGGCATTGGATTTTTTGAAAAAAGGATACAAGGGTGATTTAATTGACTTGGCTAAAAGCGTAGCCTCAATAAAAGTATCTGAAGATGGCAAAGCTGATAAACAGAAAGTAATTGACTATTTAGAATCGAAAGGCATCACAGTGGAGTATTGGAACTAAACTGGGCCGAACTATGTCAATCAAGGCCTGCCGCAATTTAAAAAAGTGGGTGGCCGTGGTTAGTAACTGAAGAAGTTTAAGACTATGCCACTAAATGGCATTGGCATGCGGTCATCCTGGCAATTTATCCATGCGCTTTTACTGTGGTTGCAGAAACAAAACCAAACCTGGACATATATGGACGCTCCCATACCTGTCAAGTAAACCAAGCCTGCCAGCACCCATTTGTTTGCTGGTTTTTTGTTCTTGCAACGTTCAAGCTGTGTCTTTTGATGCTGCAGGCTTACCGTTAAGGTT
>JAFLDV010000052.1 GCA_017302255.1 Gammaproteobacteria bacterium
TCAGTTGTTAGTGAAAACCGAAGGTATTATGGCAGCTGCCGATAGCTTTGAAATAAAAGTCAAAGGGGTACAAACCCACGGTTCTAGCCCTTGGCGCGGTGTAGATCCAATTGCCGTGACCGGCCAATTGTTATCGGCTATTCAGCAAATCCCGTCACGACAACTGGATATTACTCAAGCTCCTGCGGTTATTTCGATCGGGCAAATTAATGGCGGCGTTCGCTGGAATATCATTCCAGATGAAGTGACACTGGGTGGCACCGCACGTACTTTTGATCCAAAAATGCGTGAACAACTGCTCGCAAATATGGCTCGTACGGTTGAACATATTAGTGCGGCCAGCGGCGCCACTGCGGATTTTCACCATCATAATGCTGCAGCAGTCACCTGGAACCACGTTGGTTTAACTGAGTGGGCTATGCCAAGCTTGCGCTGGGCTGGTCGTGATGCGGGTGTAGTGCCGATTAAGCCTATCACCGCTTCAGAAGACTTTTCGTTTTACCAAGAGCAAGTGCCTGGCGTATTTTTCTTCCTGGGTATCAGTGGTGAAGGCAAGACTATCGAACAAACTCCTCCTAACCACTCGCCTTTTTTCATCTTAAATGAAGCGGCAATGGAAAATGGTGTTCGAGCCTTAGCAGGGCTCACCGCCGATTTCTTAGCGGCTCCACCAACGCTGTCAGCGAAGTAATCTAAAAAAACAAGCGCCATTTGGCGCTTGTTTTACATTTGTGACTGCAATGACCGAGTTAAGACTTAGCCATCAACTTCTTTTTGGAAAGTCGCGGCTGTACAGCGCGAGTTGCGCCTATCACTAGCTCTGGCGGCAGAGCAAACGAGAAAGTACTGCCACGTTTTGGTTCACTAAAAATCATTAAACGACATTGATGGCGGGTCAACACATGTTTGACTATCGCCAAACCAAGCCCAGTACCACCGGTATTTCGCGCTCGCGCTTGATCAACCCGATAAAAACGTTCGGTTAAACGTTTCACATGTTGTGGCGCAATACCTTCACCATTGTCGGAGACAGTAAACACCGCTTTATTGTGGTCTCGCTGCCAACTCACTTCAATCACGCCACCATCTGGGGTGTACTTAATCGCGTTTGTTACTAAGTTAGAGAAGGCGCTGCGCAGCTCTTCAGTGATGCCACTGACTCGCAGCTCCGGATCAATTTGGAAGCTAATATTATGGTGTTTATCACGATTAAGACTTTGCGCTTCCTGCTCTAATAAACTGAGCATTGCTGGCACGTCTACCACATCATCAAATTGGATTTTTGCCGATGCTTCAATCCGCGATAAGGTCAGTAACTGCTGCACTAACGAATCCATGCGTTTAGTTTGATCCAGCATGACACTATGCGCTTTTTGCCAAATTGCCGGTTGCGGCAAATTCTCCGCATCCATGACTTCTAAATAACCTTGTAACACCGTCAGCGGCGTACGTAATTCGTGAGAGACGTTGGCCACAAAGTCTTTGCGAATTTGTTCCAGTTGTTTTAGCTGCGTAATATCACGAATAATCAGCAGATATTGGTTTTCTCCATGCTGCAAAATTCGATATTCCAGCGTCAGACTTTCCGTCAGCGGTGATGGCAGTTCAAGACATTGTTCAAACTGGCGGGCATGCAAAAACTGTAAAAACTCAGGATTACGGATAAGGTTGTCAATCC
The DNA here is from genome assembly GCA_017302255.1 of Gammaproteobacteria bacterium. Taxonomy (GTDB): domain Bacteria; phylum Pseudomonadota; class Gammaproteobacteria; order Enterobacterales; family Alteromonadaceae; genus Pararheinheimera. Next base: position 1,679 of record JAFLDV010000052.1, read on the forward strand.
GCTGATTTTCATCCAACGGCCAACGCAGACCAGCAAGCTGCTGTGCTAGTTTGTTACACCAGACAATGCTCCATTCTTGGCTGAGCACCACGATGGCATCCGGCAGCGCCTCTGCACCGTCGCGAAATTGGCGGATTAAATTGCGTAATTCTTTGTTTTTCTTTCGATCTTTGCGTTGGCGATAGTAAATACCATCAAAAACCTGCTGCCAGCTACCCTCACCTGCAGGTGGCGATAACTTACGGTCACGCCACAACCACTTGTCCAACATAAACAAGTGCTTGTACTGCCACCAAACCAGCGCAATAGTGCAACCCAGCAAAAGTTCTAGCGCTAAATCAATAAACCAGCCAACCAACAACGCAGCAAATGCGAGGCCAGCGAGCTTAAATGCAATATTCCGTTTGGAAAGTAATAAACGCATAACACCTACTTAGGTATGGTTAGCCTGCGCTCCCCCAACCGGAGCGCAGCCACTAAGACTGCCATTATAGCGAGTCTTCGCGATTATTTTACGGAGAATCGATAACCTGAGCCGCGAACTGTCTGAATTAAACGATCATGCCCCTGATCGCCAATGGCTTTGCGCAGTCGGCGAATGTGCACATCGACAGTGCGATCTTCGACATAGACGTTAGTTCCCCAGACATGGTCAAGTAACTGTTCACGACTATAGACACGCTCTGGGTGCGTCATAAAGAAGTGTAATAACCGAAATTCTGTTGGTCCCATGTCCAATGCTGTGTCAGCGACCATCACGCGATGTGACACTGGATCTAATTTCAATCCTTGAACTTCAATGACTTCATCTAAGCTAGTCGGCGCAACTCGGCGGATCACCGCCTTAATCCGTGCCATCAATTCTTTTGGCGAAAATGGCTTAGTCACATAGTCATCAGCACCAACTTCAAGACCACGAACCTTATCTTCTTCTTCACCGCGAGCAGTGATCATAATGATAGGGATCGAACGCGTCAGTTCATGCTGCTTCATTTTCTTTGCGATTTGAATGCCACTGCCACCAGGCAACATCCAATCTAACAATACTAGGTCAGGGTATGGTTCAGCTAATTGATTAATCGCTGTATCGAAATCGCCCGCCGTGCTGGTTTGGTAGCCATTTTGCTCCAATACAAAACACAACATATCGCGGATTGGCGCTTCATCTTCTACTACTAGAATTCGTCTAGACATCATCTGTTACCATGTTGTTGCAGTTTAATTGCCCCTAGTATCACTTTCTATTATGACGTTTTTATGAAAGGAAATCTGATTTTTCCACAGACACCAACAATCTAACTCATTGATGCAACACGTTGTTAGCCAAAATCAGTACAAAACAATAACTTCACTGTAATTGAAACAATGCGTTGAGAGACGGCTTAAACAAAATTTCCATGACATTTCAGTGAACCTTTCATTACAAGCCGGCCGCTAAGCCTTGAATTTATTGAGATTAATTCAATCAATTGTGACAGTGTCATTTTCTGTCATAAAAAAGTCATGCCGCTAATTTATCGTCCCGTCAGTTTTTTAAATCACCCACAGCTTCGACGGAGAAAATGATGGCTTTTGGCAAGATCTTAAAATTAAGCGCGATTTCTACAGCTTTATTACTGGCCGGTTGCGGCGGTGGCGATATCGTGATCAACACCGGTAGCGGTTCTGCGGAAAATCCAACAACCCCAACTACGCCGACTAGCCCATGCCCATCTTTCGCTAAACAAGGCTCGGCAATCGGCGGCATTGGTAAAACCATCTGTGAAATCACTGGCACTTTAACAGCCGATGCAACTTTAACTAGCAACATCGTTTGGTCATTAAATGGCAAAGTAGCGGTTGGTAACGATAACGCTAACAGCGCAGTATTAACTGTTGAACCAGGTACCACAGTTTTTGGTAAATCTGGTGCAGATTTCTTAGTTGTAAGCCGCGGCTCACAAATTCGCGCCGTAGGTTCTTCTTCAGCACCAATCGTTTTCACTTCAGTAAATGACATGATTGGCAGCGTGACTGAGAGCTCAGCAGGTCAATGGGGCGGTATTGTTATTCTGGGTAAAGCACCAACTAACAAATGTGACCCAGCTGCTTTAGCAAGCTGCAAAATCGAAGCCGAAGGTAACGCAGGTCCATACGGTGGTGATAAGCCAACGGATAACAGCGGTATCATGAAATTCGTGCAAGTGAAATACGCAGGTTATGAAGTTATCAAAGATAACGAATTAAACGGTGTAACTTTTGCTGGTGTCGGTTCAGGTACAGTTGTTGATTACCTGCAAGTACACAACAACCTAGACGATGGTGTTGAATTCTTCGGCGGCACTGTTGATTTAAAACACTTAGTGTTAACAGGTAACCGTGACGACTCTTTAGACTGGACTGACGGTTGGAATGGCCGTGTGCAACACGTGTTAATCCGTCATGACAAGAACAACTTAGAAGCTAACCGCGGTATTGAAGCGGATAACAACTCATCAAAATTTGATGCTACACCGTTATCTAGCCCAAAAATCGCCAACATGACCATCATCGGAAACAACTTCAAATCAGCAGCTGCTGATTCAGAAGGTATTTTGTTACGTGCAGGTACTGCTGGCGAGTTCTATAACACAATCGTTACTGGTTCAACTGCCATGGGCGAGTGTTTTGAAATTGAAACTCCAGAATCTGTTGGCCATGCAAACAGCGGCAAAATTATCTTCCGCAACTCAATCGTTGACTGTGTTGAGCCGTTTAAGTCACCAAAAGATGCTTCAGGTAACACCTTACTAAACGTAACTACTTGGTTTAATGCACAGCCAGAAAACTTTGTTGGTGATGCCTTGTTAGGTGGTTACATGCCTGCTGCAACTTCACCTGCGCTTGGCAAAGGCTACAACGTGCAAAACATGGTTGACCCATGGTTTGACAACGTGAATTACATCGGTGCCTTCGATGGTTCTGCAGACTGGACTAAAGGCTGGACTTTCGGTTTACACCCAACGACTAGCTTAGCTGCCTGCCCTACTGGCACTTCAGAAGTTGCTTCGTTAACTGGCAAACTGAACTGTGAACTGAAAGGCGATATCACCAGCAATGTCACTTTAAAATCAGGCGCAGACTATGTGTTAAACGGTTTAGTGCGCGTTGGTGGTGATAACACTAACAGTGCAACTTTAACTGTAGAACCAGGTGTGACTGTCTACGGTAAATCTGGTGCTGACTTCTTAGTAGTTGCTCGTGGTTCAAAAATGGTTGCTGATGGTACAGCTGCTGCGCCAATCGTTTTCACCTCGTTACAAGACGTGATTGGTTCAACCACTCGCTCAGGTCAATGGGGCGGTATCGTTGTGCTTGGTAATGCACCTTCAAACAAGTGTGACCAAGTCACTCAAACTAGCTGTTCTATCCAAGCAGAAGGTAACGCTGGTCCATACGGTGGTTACAACGCTGCGGATAACTCAGGCGTTTACAAGTACATCCAAATCAAATTCGCTGGTTATGAAGTTATTAAAGATAACGAATTGAATGGCTTAACTTTAGCTGGTGTTGGTAACGGCACTGTAGTTGACCACGTTCAAGTTCACTCAAACTTAGACGATGGCTTAGAGCTGTTCGGCGGTACTGTTAACTTGAAATACATCGCCCTGACCAAAAACGAAGATGATTCACTGGACTGGACTGACGGCTGGAACGGTAAAGCACAATTCATCCTGGTTAAACACGATGCCAACAACACCGTAACCAACCGAGGTATTGAAGCTGACAACCAATCAACTAACTTCTCAGCATCACCGCTGTCGGAGCCAACGATTGCCAACATGACCATCATTGGTAACACCTTCAAGTCTGCGGATATGGACTCAGAAGGCATCCTGTTACGTGCTGGTACTTCAGCAAAACTGCACAACATCCTGATTGCTGGTCCAAAAACTGACACTGCTGCAATGGGTGAATGTTTAGAGATTGAAAGCACGCAATCACAAGGCTTAGCGTCTGCTGGTCAACTGGTTATGACCAACTCAGTGATTGGCTGTCCAGAACCGTTTAAAGGCTCTGTATCACCAACCATGACTGTTAAACAGTGGTTCGAAGGCCAAGCTGGCAACAAAACTGCGGCAGACCAAGCTGCAGTGTTGAACGGTATCTACACCATCGACACAACAGCAGCCAAGGACATGGCAGCAGTTAATAGCTTCTTTACTAAAACAACCTTCGTCGGTGCACTGGATGCAACCAACGACTGGACTAAAGGCTGGACTTTCGGTTTAAGCCAATAAGACGGAACGCCGCAGTCTGCAAATGCAGACTGCGGTTTTTTGCACAAGAACACCCAGATTAAAGATTTGCAAGAAACAATTTTCCTTGCCCACAGGATCGATACACATGAGCAGCACACAAAGTTTTGGTTTAAATCGGGTCAATAAAGCAATTTGGTTGGCACTTGCCAGTAGCAGTGCTTTGATGCTGACACCGGCCATCGGCCAAGAAACCGCAGAAACGACAAAACCAGCCGAAGAACAAGTGGAACGCATTAGCGTATCCGGTCGCCTTTTAAGCTCAGCCACCGCAGTGGCAGAAGAGCGTCGGCAACAACCTTATGTCGCTGAACTGTTGGGTATGGACCAAATTTCTCGCGCTGGCGATAGCAATGCTGCCGCGGCGTTACGCCGAGTCACAGGCTTAACTTTAGTTAAAGATAAATTCATTTACGTGCGTGGTTTAGGTGAACGTTATTCATCGACCTTATTAAACGGCGCACAAGTACCAAGCCCGGATCCAACACGCAACGTGGTGCCAATGGACATGTTCCCTGCTGGCATTATTGAAAGCATGGTCGTTCAGAAATCTTACTCTCCGGAATTACCTGCAGCCTTCGGTGGTGGTAACGTCAATATCCGTACAGTGAGCATCCCACGCGAACAAGTATTTAATATTTCAATTGGCACTGGCTACAACAGTTTAAGCAGCAACGACGGCTTAGATTACGCTGGTGGCGGTTCAGACTGGCGCGGTCAAGATGACGGCAAACGTAGCCTGTCACCTGAAATGCAAGATGCGTTAGCTACTTACGGTTCATTAGATCCGGTGAAAATTGCGCAAGGCTTAGGTGGTATTTCCGCGGATAACTTGGCAAAAGCCGAAACTATCAACCGTAACCTTGGTTTGACCATGGATCGCGATCTGGACGTAACCAACAAATCAGTTGGTCCAGAGTTCGATGGCAGCCTGTCCTACGGTAACCGTTTCGAAATTGGCAAACGCGTATTTGGTGTCATGGCGGGTGTTAGCTACGACCAATCAAGCGAAAACAGCAAAGAACAAGAGCGTTATTACTCGATCAGCAGCGGCACTAATTTAACGCCGTTGAATCGTTATGACGACATTTTCAGTACCGAGCATCAAGTTAAACTGTCTTCGATGCTGAACTTCGGTTTGGAATGGGATGAAAACCACCGCATCGAGACTTCGTCAATCTATCTGCAAGACACCAAAGACGAAGTGAAACGCAAAATTGGTGATTCGATTGAGACCATCAACGAAGCCACGCGCGAAAACGAAATTTACAACATTCTGTATGAAGAACGCAGCATGATGACCAACCAAATTCGTGGTCGTCATAGTCTGACATTCCTCGGCGATTTAACTTTAGATTGGCAATATACCGATGCTAAAGCTGAACGTAATGCGCCAGGCGAAGTGGAATATCTGTATGTTCGCAGTTTAGATGATGCTGGTAACGTGCTGAACAAAACCATGCGTCGCAGCGACAACGCCGTGATTTATCAATATGGCGAGTTAACCGACAACACTGAAAACTTCAGCTGGAATGCTAAATACCCAATCTCTACGGAGAAAACTGAGTGGGTATTAAGCACAGGTTACGCTTATTTCGAGCGTCAACGTGATGCGAGCACTGCCCGCTTTAAATTCGACACTCGTGGTTTTAGTAATGAAGATTTGAGTCAGGATTACTCGAAAGTATTTAGCGATGCGAATATCAAAGATACCAATCGCCGCTTCCTGATTTCTGACGTTACTGGTCAATCAGACGACTACGTTGCAGCCCAGATGGTCGATGCTTTCTACATCGGCACCGAAATGACTTATGACTATACCTGGCGTATCAACGCTGGCTTACGTTATGAAGATTTCCGCCAAGCATCTATTCCACTTAACCCAGCAACTGGTGGTGTCGAAGGGAATGTTGAGGACATGAAAACTCAGCAGGACGATTTATATCCAGCGCTTTCAGTAACTTGGATGAAAACTGACGAAACACAAATCCGTTTCGGCTTTAGCCAAACTGTAGTTCGCCCAGACTTACGTGAAGTAACCCCAGTTCTGTTTATCGACCCAATCACTGACTTTAAAGTCATTGGTTACGCAGGCTTAGAAAGCACGGAAATTACTGGTTACGATTTACGCTGGGAACAATATTTAGATTCAGGCAGCAACTACTCGTTCGGTCTGTTCTACAAAGACTTAGCAAAACCAATTGAAGCCATTGAATTAAAAGGCTCTGACGGTAACTTATTGATGTCGTTCCGTAACGCTATCGGTGGTGAAGTCTACGGTTTAGAAGCTGAAGCGCTGCAAAAAATTGATATGTTCGAGGGTGAGTACGCGGCGATACTGGATAACTTCTTCGTTACAGCCAACTTCACTTACAGCGAATCAGAAATTGAAATGGAAGCGCTGGGTGAATCTAACTTAACTAACTTAGTGCGCCCACTGACAGGTCACAGCAAGTACGTGGTGAACTTCCAGTTAGGTTATGACTCGGATAACGAAAAACATACTTCAACTTTGACCTACAACATCTTCGGTAAACGTATTGCGTTTGCTGGTATTGATGGCAAAGACGATGCTTACGAACAACCGTTTAACTCGTTAGACTACTCGTACAGCTACCAAGTCATGCCAGAAGGTTCGGTGAAGTTCTCACTGAAAAACCTGTTTGACGAAAAAGTGGAGATCCTGCAACAAGGTGAGATCCTGCAAAGTCGCGAACAAGGCCGCAGCATTGGCCTGAGTTATAGCCAACGTTTCTAACTCTCGCTTAGCAAAAAGCCCCGAAATATCGGGGCTTTTTTTCGCCATGCTTTTTTAGATCTGAAAATCTATTGGCTTCGCTACCCTACTAGAAGATCTGTTGGCTTCGCTACTATTTGCGCTGCACTGACAAATCCGCCAAACTATCACTGCTTAAGCTATAACCTGATGATTTATTTATACTTCACTTCTTGTATTGGCAAAAAATGACAACACTTTCAATGCTATGGGACATATTCTGGATTTTCCTCAAATTGGGATGTACTTCATTTGGAGGACCAATCGCCCACATCGGCTTTTTCCGCAGCGAATTTGTGCAAAAGCAACGATGGCTATCTGAACGTGACTACTTTGATTTAGTCGCACTTTGTCAATTTTTACCAGGCCCTGCCAGTAGTCAGGTCGGAATGGCTCTAGGTTTACTTCGCGCAGGTTATGCAGGAGCTTTTGTTGCCTGGCTTGGGTTTACCCTCCCGTCTGCGCTCGTAATGATCGCACTAGGGGTTGGTTTTAATGCTTATCCCGAATTGCTCGGCAAGGAAATTGGCCACGGCTTGAAAATTATCGCGCTTGCGATTATTGCGCATGCCGTGTTCGCCATGGCAAAAACCTTTTGCAATACCGCCAGCAAAATTGCCATTACACTGCTTAGCCTTGCGTTCTTACAGCTGACCCTAATGCAACATTCGGGTGCGGGTTATTGGCAGATCCTAGCAATTAGCATCGGTGCATTATCCGGCATGCTACTAGTACCCAAGGCCGAATCAGACGCAACCACAGCGGCAGAGTCGCAACATCAGCCTGTACCTTGGCTCAACGCAAAAGCGGGCATCGGCTGGGGCCTAGTTTTTTTGGTGTTGCTGATTGGTCTGCCGATTGTCGCTAATCTGCTCAACCTGCCGGTAGCGCATTTGGTGGATGACCTTTTTCGTGCTGGCAGTCTAGTATTTGGCGGCGGACATGCGGTGTTACCGCAACTACAAGCGGAATTTGTCGAACCAGGCTTGCTAAGCGCCGATAGCTTCGTGGCAGGTTACGGCGCGGTGCAAGCGATGCCTGGACCGCTATTCAGCTTTGCTGGATATCTGGGTGCTTCGATCAGTGAACACAGTGGCATGCTATCTAACGGCTGGGGACTTGGCATCGTGGCGATTTGTGCGATATTTGCCCCAGCGTTTTTATTACTTGCTGCTGTATTGCCATTTTGGCTGAAGTTCCGTAATAACGGCTTGATACAACGGGCGATGGCAGGAATTGGCGCCAGCGTAGTGGGCATTTTATTGTCGACGCTCTATCACCCAGTCTGGACTTCAACCATTTATTCACCGCTCGATTTTGGTCTTGCGCTCACTGCATTTGCGCTATTGCAGTTCGGCAAAATTAGCCCGTTGGTGTTAGTTTTGATTGCCGTAAGCATCAGCCTTACTGTTCGTCTGTTGTTCTGACGCTACCGGCAAATCCGCTAGCCGCCTGTGATGGCTCTTATCATATTCAATTGAATTTCTTCAATACGTTCGCCCACCCAAGGATAAGTCAGAACGACCTTTCTATTAACTTCATCAATGGTATAACAACAGCGCAATCTCTGACTTCTTTCTAGATAGATTTCAGTTTGCAAATTGAGCTCATTAAAGTATCTAAACCAATCCCGCGCAAAGCGGATCTGGCTTTGATAGTCTTTATCTAAGAGTGTCCATAGTCGTTGTTTTAATTGGGGTTCAATGACTCGCTGATCGAGCCTAGCTTTCATTTCTAGGCGAGCATTGCGCAAATGTTCATCCATACCCAAAGTCAACTTCGTCAGTTGCTGATGCGCCTGCACAAATGAATCAAAATATTGCTGATTATTGAGCTCGAAGAAATTTTGCTCAGGATCAGTTGCAATGACCGACCAATTATCTAAACGACTGGTTTCGAAATTTTGTAAGGTCAAAAATTCGTCGCGATAGAACACTAAGGCTTGCGATAAATCATGCATCTCAAGCCGTGTTGCCTCAGCAATGGCGTAAGCCATATTGTCTTTAAACTTTGCATTGATTTCCTGAGTGGCGGCCAATTTTTCCGACAAGCCATCATCGAGATTTAACTGCAAGCGAGCCTGCAATTGCTCATGTTGAGCAATAGTTTGATCAAAACTTGCAAGTTGTTTAGCGGTTGAAGTTGTCAGCCAATCTTTAACAGTGTCACATCCGGTTAGATGCAAAAAAAACTAACCATAACAACAATTTTTAAAATCCCATGGGCACGAGAAAACATCTAGATAATTCCTTTTACAAAAATGCAGCATCGCTAATTTATCACAACGAAATAACATAATGCCAATTGTCGTATTTAGTAGCATGGATCTCAGTAAAGCTATAAGTTCACTTGACGCCTGCTGCGGTTGTTTTTATGATCAACACCATTGAATTTTTGAGGCTTCCTTCCTTGGACATACCCAGTCGAACCAACTTGTTGTAACCCGACTCCGTCCGACCGCTAACGCGGCCAGTGAGGAGCTGGCTAAGGCGTTTTCCCCTTATCTCAACAAATATCCGATTGCGTGCACTACGAAAAGTAGTTGTTCGAGGAATCAGCCTGCTAACTGCAGGAGTATCTATGCTCAGGATCTTTAATCTGCATCAGCAACGACTCGAACGCCTCGAGTTGCTGCAGCACGATGATGTAAAAAGCGCAATTTGGCTTGACCTGCAAGAGCCAGAAACAAGCGAACGTGAGTTTGTCACCGCTCAATTCGGCCAACATTTAGCGCAGCGTCCGGAATTAAATGACATCGAAGCCTCAGCTCGCTTTTTCGAAGACGAAGATGGCCTCCATATTCACTCGTTATTTTTCTATCATGAAGACATCGCCAGTACCACCACTGTGGCATTTACCATTAGGGATGGCCGTCTGTTCACGCTTCGCGAGCGCGAGTTACCGGTATTTCGGCTTTATCGCATGCGTGCGCGCACGCATATGCTTACCATCGGCAACGCTTATGAGCTACTCCTCGATTTGTTCGAAGTTAAGATCGAACAACTAGCAGATACAATTGAAGAAATTTCTTTGGGTCTTGAGGCTATTAGTCAGGTAATTTTAAAAGGAAAGCAAAACGAAGCTTTCCAAACGAGCTTATCTCGTCTAACCGAACTTGAAGATATGAGTTGGAAGGTTCGGCTCTGTTTGATGGATACCCAACGCGCAATCGGTTTTTTGCTGCGTAAAGCGAGACTACCGGCAGATCAGCTAGAACAAGCTCGTGATGTGCTTCGCGACGTGGAATCGCTATTACCGCATAACGAATCATTTTCGCAGCGAGTGAACTTCTTACTGCAATCAGCGATGGGTTTTATCAATATTGAACAAAACCGCATCATCAAGATTTTCTCGGTTGTGTCAGTAATTTTCCTGCCGCCAACTTTGGTGGCCAGTAGTTATGGCATGAATTTCGAATTTATGCCGGAACTCAATTGGCATTTCGGCTACCCAGTCGCCATTGGTTTAATGTTGATGGCAGGCCTTGCTCCTTACCTATTCTTTAAACGAAAAGGTTGGTTATAGTTGTAACGCAATGACCTGTTGCAAAACAAAAAGGGCTTCTATTAAAAGAAGCCCTTTTCACTGATACATCAGTAATTTACGACAGATGCCAAGGGTATTTACCGCTCAACAAGCCGTACTTAGAATTTGTGTTCTAAGCCAAAAGCAAGGTACGAAGTGTCCAATTTGTTCAGGAAGTCGAAGCTGCTGTACCAAGCAAATAACTTAGTTTCTTTGCTCAGTTTGTAGTCAACGCCAGCGCTCACGCCGTTATCGTCTTCTAATGTTTGGTATTGAACTTTGAACTCATATTTGTCCATTGGGTATGCAACGTTTGCTAACCAACCATCGTCTTTAACCGCAGTAGTGATTGATTCTTGTTGATGAACACCAGCACCAACTTTAACACCGCTGATTTTGTATTGAGCTAACAAACGCAGAGAGTCATAACCACTAACGTCGTTATCTAAAGCAACAGACGCAAACAGTTTGCTATCTTTTAACGCTTCATCACCGTACATCAATGCGATAGATTGGCCATCAACACCCTCTGGAGTTTCTTCCATGATGTGGCTGAATGAAACACTGAAATCATTGAATGACGGAGAAATATAAGTCAGAGAATTGTTCAGGCGGTTTTCGCCTTTCCACAACACTTTTAAGTCGGCTTCGTAATCGTTGAACAGGTCGATTTTGCCTTGTGCCGTTTTTAATGAACTGTCGCTACGACCGGCTTTGATTGTACCAAAGCTGCCTTTTAAGCCAACAAACTGGTCACGAGCTTTGATATTCTTTTCATTCGCTTCGTCAGAAGGATCAACTTCCCACTCTAATTGGTAAATCAGCGTCAAACTGTTATCTAATGCCGTATCACCTTTGACACCAAACCGTGATGCATTGCTTTTTAATTCAGAGAAAGAGCCTGCACCTTCGTCTGAAGCTTGAGCTGAAACGTTAAGTTTACCGTATACAGTTAATGGGTCAGCTTGAACATTCATAGCGAATCCAATCAACAACGCGGCAACCAAGGTTTTCTTGTTAAACATAGGTAAGTCCTTATCAAAGGTGATGATTATAAAGAACGGCGATATACCATTCAGTATGACTGTTCGGGTGAAATTTCCAGTTTAACCCACAGGAAACTGATGATTTTGCACATAAACAGGGCTGCGTGACAGAATCAAGTCTTTTTCATGACACTATCATTGCTGTTGGATGGCTATTTTATGTCTTGAATATGACAATTTAATGACAGCTTGAAATATAAACAGCAACTTAACTATTCGTTTAGGCAGTGCAGAAAATCAATCAATGTGGTTATTTGGCCGCAGGGAGTGCGCGGCATACCTTGTCTTTGGCGGCTAAATCAAAATCATGACCTGAGGATAAAATCCGAGGCAAAGGCCGAAATTGCTTCGATGCAAAACTCATGGCTTTTTGCTCAGATGGATAACTGATTTGCGCTAAATCTAGCATGGTGTGGAAAGTTTGCGTGGTCATCAGCGGCATACGTGCCGAGCGTTTGAGTTGACTAACTTGCGCCGGATTAGCCTGTTGAAACAGTTCTGAGCCCCACCAAAGTGCCGCAACCCGGTAATCTAATTCGGTATTGTGTCCGTGACCACTTTTTTCACAGTCACCATCGAAAATATTCTCGCCATGGTCTGATACCAGCAACAAACTGGCGATAGCTTGTTGCTTCTGTAATTGACCAATCAGGTTAAACATTAAGTAATCGGTATAAGCGACTGAATTATCGTAAGCATTATTCAGCTGTGTTTTGTTCGCTTTATCGTGCATCCCCAACTGCAGCCCTTTGCCAGATGGTTGAAACAAATCAAAATTTGCAGGATAGCGATCTGCATAGCTAAAGTGGCTGCCGAGGGTGTGGATGACGATCAGTTGTTTTTGCTCAGGACGCTGCAAAATACGTTCAAAAGCAGGCAAAATCACTTCATCGTAGTAACCTTCTTTTTTATAACCCACAGGATTGAGGTAGGTTACTTCATCAGCTTCATTGGCATGTAAAGCAACCGAACTGTCATGCACGCCAAGTGGGCTTTGGGTTGATAACCAATAGGTGCGAAATCCAGCTTCGGCAAAGGCTCCAACCACAGATTTTTCCGCAAAGAAATAACTCGCATCTGTCGCCCCTTTGCGCGAAATAATCACCGGTACAGACATCCTCGTCCAAGCCCACGGCGAAACCATATCGCGGAAACTAATCACATCTCCAAGACCTGCTAAACGCGGTGTCGTTGCGCGGCTATAGCCATTTAACTGCAAACGATCTGGTCTTAATGTTTCACCAATGACCAATACATAGATTTGTCGCTCACTAAGAGTGCTCGTTTGCGCTGCGCCGAATTTAAAATCTTCACTGGATTTGGCGATATTTCGCAGTGTTTGTTTCTGCACTCGGTATTCGTTAAACGCCAACAGCACATTTAGCGGATAACTTTGATAAAACATATTGTAGCTTTCGGGCAAAGCTCGCCGAGATAACGCGGTTTCGGCGGCGTTGTTCTTCTCAACCACAGGGTAAGCAATCGCGTATTGCCGCTCCTCATTGACAACAAAAAGCAAACCAGCCCCAACTAAAACCCATATTAGTAATCGACTGGATTTAAACCAGCGATCGCCCTGAGGCCAAACATGTTGCCGCTGCTTGGATACGCCTGTTGCTGCGAAAAATATGGCCATTATTGCCATAATCCCACCGATAATTAGCCATCCTAGACCAGACAAATAACCGGATGCCTCGCTAATATCGGTCTCTAGTACTATGGCCAAAGCATGGGCGTCGGTCGATTTTTGGTAAGTACTTAAATAAAACAGCTCTTGCGGTGCCATTAAGGCGATTGGGAATAATAACCAAAGACTTCGATGCGGGTGTTTGCTAAAACTCAGTAATAACGTCGACAATAACAAGGTCGGAAGTACACCATAACGAAACCAATCTAGGTAACTTTTTGTGGTCGCGAGCAGCAGCAACTGCGGTGACAAAATCAGCAGTAAAATAGCAATAACTAGGGCGATCAACTTCAGATCGGCCGACGACTTTTTCATTAATTCTAGATCCAACGAGCAGACTTGAGCCTGTGCCAAAAACAGTTGTTTGCTAGGTGCAAAACAACTTCCACAAAATTTTCAGCTTCTTAGCAAAAACAAAGCTCACTAGGCTACCACAAGCCGATTAAACATGAGTAATTTCTTCACGAATGGTCTGGTATTTTGTCATCTTTTTATAGTATGGTGCTGCCAACCACGTAAAACGGGCAGGTCATTTTCTGCAGGACATTAACTGCATTCGAAGCCATCTAGCCCACATTTTCATTCAAAGGAAGTACCATGCTCGCTCAACCAGTTGCATTAAACCAAGACCAACACAAAGATTTAAAAGTTGTTCAAAAATTCTCAAATGAAATTCTGAATGAACGTCATATTGCGCCATTGATGCTGCAAGAATTTACCGCTGCAGCACCACATTTCCCAATTTTCTTTTTGAAAGCGCCAGAAGCTGAAGTGTATAGCCCAGTTGCTGTATTAGGTTTGAAAGATGGCCAAAACTTGTTTATGAAAGACGGTGAGTGGGAAGGCCAATACTTGCCAGCTGGCATTCGCGCTTACCCTTTCACCTTAGCGCAGGCAAGCGAAGAGCAATTAGTGCTTTGCATTAACGAACAGGCTGACAACGTCAGCACAACTGAAGGCCAAGCGTTATTTAACGCTGATGGCAAACCAACTGAATTCTTGGAAGGTGTGAATTCCTTTTTCAAAGACTATATCGACGCGAACGGAATCAGTCGTAATATCATGAGCCAATTGGCTGAAATGGGTTTATTCCGTGCTGACGGCCTGCAATATCGTGATTTGGCTGGCAACGAGCGTCGTTTAAACGGTTTCTATGTAATTGACCGCGAAAAGTTTGAAAAATTAACTGATGAGCAGTTCTTAGCTGTACGTAAATTTGGCGTGCTGCCAGCAATCTATGCACATTTCATGTCATTAGATCGCATTGGTACCCTGATTGCTCGTTTACCGGTTGAAGCTAAAGCTTAATTGGTTATACCGATGCTTGCAGCCAAGCATTCTGAAAAAGCCCAGCACTGCTGGGCTTTTTTATGGGTGGCTTTTGGCGCGAACTTTCGCCAGATGGCGAGCAAGCTAGTAATTTAGCTTTAAGGCAAAGTGTGGCGCTGATTTTGCTTGGTAAAAGGAAAGACGTGGCCAACGGCTAGATTCGCCAACACAGCAAACTAATAACAGCAATTGTTGTGCTGAAACGCATAGTCCGAGGTATTTTTGGGAGAAGTTCACATGGTTCTACGACAGTTTAAACACAAAGCCTCATTCTGGGGCGTTGCCGTTGTATTGCTTTCACTACTGTGCTTTTCGCAATCGAGCGCAGCCGCACAAGCGCCTTGGTATTGGTGGCAAAGTACCTTAACGGGTAAACAGATTTGTCGGCAGAATTCCCCTGGCGAAGGCTGGCAGCAGCTGGCTCAACCTTATCTAGATGCGCGCTGTCAGCGGCCTAAACCCTAATTGGCGCCAACAGTGCGACTTGGAAGTAAGGCATACAGTGCCTTGGCTACTAAAAACGACCGGATACCGACGGGATATCCCATATCCGACCTTTGAGCCCAAACTGCTTAAATAGCGTACTGGCTTCTTCAATGCTCCATTTGTGCCAATCCTCGCGCAGATGATTGCCATACCAAACTTTAGAAAATTGCCATATATTCTCAATAGGTTGAATATCTCCCACAGCCATTTTATGCCGTTTGCACCAATCGATGATTTCCGCTTCTGATTCAAACAACAACATATTGCTGCAGGTATAAGTAACGTTATCCCAAGCCTGCAGCATAGGGATCGGAAAATGCACCAGCAACTTTGGATTATCCAGCTGCCCGTTCTTGATTTGCAGAGTTAACTGTTTGGCCTCAGCGCCAGAGGTTGTTGTGATGGTTAAATCTCGTTTAAGTAAAGCGGCTGCACCAAGTGAGCACCAAGCGCAATTGCCCCACCAGCAACAGTCCGCTGATTTGATAAAGAAATTGGTCGGG
Source organism: Gammaproteobacteria bacterium (assembly GCA_017302255.1). Lineage (GTDB taxonomy): Bacteria > Pseudomonadota > Gammaproteobacteria > Enterobacterales > Alteromonadaceae > Pararheinheimera. Next base: position 17,308 of record JAFLDV010000052.1, read on the forward strand.
GCCGTGGAAAATGGGTGCATGACCCAAACTTCTTTACTTTTAGGGTGCAATACCACCCCGTGATATTCCTGCAAATCCTCTAGTGCTGTGGCAATTTCGTTTGCCGATCGACCAAATTTTTCGGCAATGTCTTTGATACTTGGGGCTGTCCCAGCATCCACCAGACTTTTCATAATGTGGTAATGCAAAGTTGAATGATTTAGTTGCATGCAGCCTCCAGATTTTCAAATAAAGCCATAACAGTGACTATGCTTGGCAGCCTCACACCAATCTGCAGGAACTAAATCGCGATTGGAAATACTCCCCACTTCTCAATGCTGGACTGCCAATGCTGGACGACTGCGAATGCTGGACGACTGCGAATGCTGGACGACTGCCAATGCTGGACAGCCACCTTTCGCACTCTGAAGAACCTTACTCTGAAGAACCTTCAGGATTGTGAAAAGGCACCACGCCACAGACATTTTATCTATGCAAGAAAATACATCGACTGGAAAAATGCTGCATAAAGCAGATTTTCTTAGGCAATTTGGCCCATAGGGCGATTGATCGAAGCGGACAAACGATAAGTAGGATGGATGCGCTCTTTTTGCATCACCGCAAAACGTTGACTGAAAAAATCCAATACTGCGTCGGCGGTCAAGCGGCGATAAGGCAATTGATGACGATTTTGCACCACTCTTGCGAGGATACTCAAAGTTTGTTCAAGTGGCATACCGGCTGGTTTTTGCACTTGATAAAGATTAAACAAATAGCTCAAAGCAGCACCGGCGTATGATGCGCCAACTTCAACCCGGATCAGTTGTAACTCTTGTAGTCTAAACCCAAGATCACGCATTTTTTGTAAACGTTGATGTTCGGTCATGATACAACTCCCTGAGTTACTGCTTGATAATTCTTTATCGGAGCTAACGAGCAAAACTTTAGGATTGATTCACCTTTGCAGAGCCAAAGGTCGAAACAGCTGATGCTATTGCTATAGTCCGGATAAGCCACTAAGTTGTTGCAGTGCTGATGAGGGGTAAATCATGGAGCTCTTTTCATCCAGCAATTGATTTTTTGCGCCAAATTTGGCAATCTGCATGAACTTAATCGTTTTAGAAAACTGGAGCGGCCCGATGATTAGTGTAATTGGTGAGAACGTTGTGGATTTATTTGCTCAAGCAGATGGCCGGTTTCTTGCGAAAATGGGCGGTTCACCTTTTAACTTTGCAATTGCCGCGGCGCTTCAGCAAGTTCCTGTGCAATATCTGTCGCCTATTTCCACCGATGCATTTGGCGATCAATTCGCCGAAGTGTTGCGCAGCCATCAAGTCCAATTTGGTGAGAGAACACGCTCATCGGCGCCATCATCCCTAGCGTTTGTCACGGTAGATGAGAAAGGCCAACCCAATTACAGCTTGTACCGAGAGGGAATTGCCGATCGCGATATCAGCGTAGAAAAGCTATTGTCGTCGCTTTCTGCCACTACAAAAATTTTGCACACCGGTTCATTAGCCTTAGAACCGAATGATGCCGAGATCCTGCTGCCTGTGTTGCAAGCTGCAAAAGCTCGCGGCATCAAAATCAGTGTCGATATTAACGTCCGGCTGCAATTTGTCTCCGACCCAAAACGTTACCGCGACCATATTCATCAAGTGGTCGCCATTAGCGATTTTATTAAAGCCAGTGATGAAGATTTGGCGGCGCTTTACCCTGAAGTTCCAGCCGGCCTTGCATTTCAACAATTTTTGGCATTAGCACCCAATGCTTTAGTTGCTTATACCCGGGGCGAACATGGTGCTCAATTGTGGCTGCATGGACATTACATTGAACAGGACATCATTGCGCCGAAGCAATTTATTGATACTGTCGGTGCTGGGGATACCTTTTTTAGTAATTTATTATGTGGGCTTACTGGCTTACCTGATTATGCGCTAACTGATGCAGATTGTTCGTTAAGTGAACTAGAACCATTACTAAAACGAGCAACGCTCGCCGCAAGCATTAATGTCTCTCGTCAAGGCTGTCAGCCTCCAAGCAAAGCGGAGCTCGATGCCGCGTTAGCTGAATTGGCGAAGTAAATTTAATGACTAATCAAGGTCTAAAGGTAGTTTCGACTGCCTGACTGAGCCGCTGCTAGTTTTCTACTTGCAGCGGTAAATCAACTTCATGCAGCATGATGCAGTTGCGCCCCGCCGATTTCGCCCTAAACATGGCTTGGTCGGCCATGTGAATGAGGCTAGTCAGATTGCCTGCTTGTCGAATGCTTGCTACCCCCATGCTGGCGGTAAGTTGCACATTTTCACCCTGCCACTGCCAAGGTGAACCACTTAATGCTTGTTGCAAACGAGCAGCAACCTCAAGCGCACCATCAAGTTCAGTCATCGGCAACAATGCTAAAAACTCTTCCCCCCCGTAGCGAAATAACACATCGCTTGAGCGCAGTGCGGAATTAAGCCGACTCGCACACTCTTTTAACGCAGCATCGCCTGCCGGATGACCTAACGTATCGTTGATTCGCTTGAAATAATCTAAATCTAACAACACGATACAGAAAGTAAGCTGCTCTCGTGAAAAGAGTTTTTCCGCCTGCTCTAAACGCAATAATCCCATGAGCCGATTGGCAATCCC
>JAFLDV010000053.1 GCA_017302255.1 Gammaproteobacteria bacterium
AAGCCTGAATACCCTTCCAGCCAGCGATTGAGGAACCGTCGAAAGCGTGACCGTTTTCGAACTTGTCTTCGTTGAAGGCGGAAACCGGCACGGTCACGTGCTGTTCCTTGCCACGGGTATCGGTGAAACGGAAATCGACGAACTTGGCGTCGTTTTCCTTGACCATCTTCATCACGTCTTGCGGGGTTGCCATATGCCTAAGTCTCCTAAGAAAACAAGTGCCGGAATGGCCGGCGTCAATCAAAAAAATCGCAACGCGGGACGTTTAGCAGAATGCATGCCAAGGACCGGCGAACAATCATTCCATTTTGCCACAAGGACATGCCGGGCCAGAACAAAGAATTTTACGCACCATTTCAGTGCATAAAGGAAATCGGCGCGCTATTTTGGTGCAACCTGGCAATTCAAGACCAAGCGAGCGAAATTCGGACTGCGACCCAGTTGGTCAATCACGGCTGCCTCGGCCCTGCGTAGCCCCTCCGCGTCATGGGCAAACTCTTGCCCCATGAAGATTTCGACTTCGACGTGACCGCTCAGGTAGTGCAAGTCTATTCGCCGGGGAGCCGGTAGCTTCGCCAGCAGGGGTTGCAACTCGCGAAGCACGGCCTCGCGACCCGGTAGCTTCATGGTGACCGCATCCGGCACGACATCGTCTTCCGGGTCAATATGAACCAGCACATCAAGCACCTCGGCGTGCTCGCGTAACACCCTTGCCCGGGCAGATTCGGCGATGCGATGCCCTTCGGAAACGCTGATCCGGCCATCCACTTGCACATGGGCGTCAACCAGCGCCTGATGGGCCATTCGCCGGGTCCTCAGTTCGTGCACATCGACAACGCCTGGGGTCGCCAGCAGCGTGCTTCGAATCTGCGCCACCTGCTCCTCGTCGAGCGCGGTGTCGATCAGTTCCTGCAGTGCGCCCCAAGCCAGTTCGCCGCCCATGCGCAGGATCATGAAGCCCATAATCGCCGCCGCCAGCACATCGGGCAGCGCCGCGCTGACCTCGCTGCCGGTGTCGCGCGTGGCCAGGCTGCATTGGATAAATCTAACCAAGCGGACCATGCTGATATATTAATGGCGCCAATAAATGCCGCTATTCGGCAAGAAGCCTTCACCAGTTTACGACGAAACAATACAACGGTCACAACAGAACACATCAGCGAGCTGGGGATTTTTAGCTTGGGTGATACAGCAGATTATGGCGGCTATTTATGCCGAACCAAACCGGCACTAAACAATGAAGGTGGTGTTCATCGCGGTGGCGCAGTGCTTGACACTATCCTGCTAAGTTAAGACTCAGCAGGATAGGAACTAACGATCGAGAAACTAAATATCAATGGTGCATAAGTTTGTCTATCGCATCAGGTTTATTATGAATAGCAAATTTGTCGACCAAGGTTGCGCTGGCTTCGTTCAAGCCAATAACGTCAACCGAGATCCCTTGCTTACGCAGCTTTAACACAACTTTATCCAAAGAACTGACTGCGGTTATATCCCAAAAATGTGCATGAGTAAGGTCGATCGTTACTTGCGGCAGCGATTCCTCAAAGTTAAAACTTTGCACAAACTGCTCAGCTGAAGTGAAAAAGACTTGGCCGGTTACGGTATATGATCGGCACCTACCGTCGTCGGTAATTCCTGCTTCAATAGCCAACAACTGACCTATTTTATTGGCAAAAAACAACGCGCTTAGTAACACTCCAACAAAAACACCAAGCGCCAAGTTGTGGCTATAAACTACAACAGCTACGGTAGCGAGCATTACAATGCTGGAGCTTTTGGGATTGGATCGCATGTCCTTTACGGATTGCCAGTTAAAGGTGCTGATGGACACCATAATCATCACGGCGACCAACGCTGCCATTGGGATAAGACCAACCCAGTCTCCTAGGAACACCGCAAAACATAGCAATAATACACCTGCGAGTAACGTCGATAAGCGTGTGCGGCCGCCGGATTTTACGTTAATCATTGACTGGCCAATCATGGCACAACCGGCCATACCACCCAATAAACCGGAGCCAATATTGGCGATGCCCTGACCAACACATTCACGATTCTTGTTGCTGTTGGTATCAGTTAAATCATCCACGATGGTCGCTGTCATTAGCGATTCAAGTAAACCCACCAATGCTAGCGCCAACGAGTAAGGGAAAATAATTTGCAGAGTTTCAAAAGTCAGCGGCACTTCTGGCCACAACAATAGCGGTAAACTATCTGGCAACTCGCCCATATCGGACACAGTGCGAACGTCGATACCGAAATACAACGCGATACCAGTTAAAACCAAAATACACACTAGTGGCGACGGCACTGCTTTAGTCACCAGTGGAAACAGGTAAATGATGCCAAGGCCAGCAGCTGTCATTGCATAAACATGCCAAGTGACGTCAATCAGTTCAGGCAGCTGCGCGAGAAAAATCAGGATCGCCAGCGCGTTCACAAAGCCAGTCACCACCGACCGTGACACAAAGCGCATCAACTCGCCCAGTTTCAAGACCCCAAATACAATTTGCAGCACACCACAGAGCAGCGTGGCGGCCAATAAATACTGCAAGCCATGCTCTTTAACCAGCGTGATCATCAACAGCGCCATCGCACCGGTGGCAGCAGAAATCATTGCCGGGCGGCCACCAGCAAACGCAGTAATGACAGCAATAGCAAATGAGGCATATAAACCGACTTTCGGATCTACACCAGCAATAATTGAAAAGGCAATTGCTTCAGGAATAAGCGCAAGCGCGACAACAATAGCGGACAACACATCCGCACGGACGTTTGACAGCCAATGCTGTCGAAGGGAATGGATCATAATCATGTCCTAAACAGAAGATCACCAAGTGATCGAAAGAATCAACCCGTTGCAACAACTGCGATTCAGGCACGAAGTTTCTATGGCACAAGCGAGACACAACCACAAAAAAGCAGCTGAACTTTTATCGATTGCAAGTGTGAACACACTCAACTAAATCGGTGGTATCCATGCAGTGTTAGTAAGAAGTAGCTATGGTAGCAAATTCTACCTGTTCGTTCAGCCGGATTATATTGATATGTCACGGTCCGGTCTTACACCAAGAGATTACCAAACGAATCAAACAACCAGCCAATCAACATAATTCCAGTGACAATAATGCCGACAAATAAGCCAAGCAACCGAGCTTTTACCACTTTGTGCAACATCACTAACGAAGGCAGCGACAACGCAGTGACCGACATCATAAACGCCAAAACAGTACCAATACCGACCCCTTTAGCAACTAAGGCTTCGGCGATAGGCAAAGTGCCAAAAATATCCGCATAGATTGGAACGCCAATCAAGGTTGCCATTGGCACAGACCACCAATGATCTTGGCCTAGTAAACTTTGGATCCAAGTTGCGGGGATCCAGTTGTGAATTGCACTACCAATACCAACGCCAATCAGAATGTAGATCCAAACTTTACTTACAATTTCAACTACTTGCTCCCGAGCATATGTAAATCGATCATAGCGAGACAGCTGAGCCTGCGGCAAATTTATCGCCTTGCTTTGTAAGACAAAAGCTTCCACATATTGCTCCATACGGGCATGACTGATAATGGTTCCGCCAATGACGGCTAAGATGACCCCAACCACGACATAAGCAATGGCAACCTGCCAGTTAAAAATGCTGGCGAGTAAAATCACTGAGGCCAAATCCACCAAAGGTGATGAAATCAAGAATGAAAAAGTCACACCAAGTGGTAAACCGGCACTGGTAAAACCGATAAACAAAGGGATGGATGAGCATGAGCAAAAAGGCGTAACGGTGCCAAGCAGTGCTCCGGTTAGGTTGGCTTTAAATCCTTTCATACCGCCAAGGATTTGCCGAGTACGCTCGGGCGGAAAGTAACTTTGCAGCCAGGAGACACTGAAAATCAACACCGACAGTAAGATGAATATTTTACAGACGTCATAAATGAAAAAATGCAAGCTGGCTCCCCATGGCGATAGCATCGACAAGCCAAAAACATCTTCGACTAACAGTTTCACCAGATCAGATAACCACTGCATTTTCAGTAGTTGATTATTCAGCCATGCCCAAAATTCCATTGCAATTCCCCTCTTTGCGCAGAGCCGCCCATTTGGGCTGACCATCAGAGCTTAGCATTGACATACGGATAAACACATATATTATAAAACATATATATGGTTACTCAGATATGTGAATTAGATTTTACTGAGTTTTTGCTGACCGCCAATACAAACTAATAGTGCGGAATTGCTGGTATTACACCACCATAACTCTTTTCAAAGGAACAGTTATTAAAATGCAACCAGTTGAATTCTTTAAGTTACTGGCCGACGAAACCCGTCTATCTTCATTGTTATTAATTGTCCAAGAAGGTGAGCTCTGCGTTTGCGAACTAACTTCAGCGCTTTGCGAAACTCAGCCGAAAATATCTCGGCACTTGGCGATGCTGCGAAGCGCTAAAGTGCTTCTGGATCGCCGCCAAGGACAGTGGGTGTTTTATCGACTAAATCCAGAATTACCAAAATGGGCTTTGGAAACTCTCGAACTAACCAGTGTCCAGAATAAAGCGCTGTTGACGCCACTACTGAAAAATCTCTGCGCCATGGGCGATCGTCCTGAGCGAGCTAAGGCTTGTTGTTAGCCATGCTGAAAAACAAAAATTTCAATTATCGAGTCATTTAAACGTCTGAAAATTCGAAGGAATTCCAATGTCTCATCCATTTGATCGCTTATCACTAGAACCAACCAGTCCTGCTGGTTTACTGTTCACCCCTTGCCCTGGTACAAAAGGCACATCATTACCGGAAGCTCTGGCGACATTGAAGCAAGCAGGAGCCGATGCGCTCATTACCTTGATGCCAGCTGCTGAGTTAGCAAAACATCAAGCACAAGCACTTGCTGAATCCTGCGAAACCGCCGAATTAGCTTGGTTTCATTGTCCAATTGAAGATGATCATGCGCCACAAGCGGATTTTGCTACTGCATGGCAATCAGCAGGCCCTAAGGTTCATCAACTTCTGGACGAGGGCAAAACTGTAGCAATTCACTGCAAAGGTGGTTCCGGGCGTACAGGCTTGATGGCCGCACAAATTTTGCTGGAACGTGGTCAAAGCAAAGCTGCGGTAAAAAGCGCAGTACAAGCGCTTCGGCCTTATGCTTTAACTCTTGAGCCCCATGTCCAATATTTCGACAACTTCAAAGGCGATTAACAATGCATCAGATTAAAGTACTCGGCATGGGCTGCAGTAAATGCGCCAAAACAGTGGAGTCAATCACGCGGATCGCACAGGAACTTAACGTCGAAATCCAGATTGAAAAAATTGAAGATCCACAACAAATTATCGCTTATGGCGTCATGAGTACACCTGCGGTTGTAATGAATAATGTCGTCGTGCATGCGGGTTCAATTCCGCATCGCGATGTTATCGAACAATGGCTTCAAGCCACGAATTGAGGAAATTACCATGACAATTAAAGTTGGAATTAACGGTTTTGGCCGTATCGGTCGTTTAGCGCTACGCGCGGCATTTAACTGGCCGGAATTTGAATTTATTCGTATTAACGACCCCGCTGGTGATGCCGCAACTTTTGCTCATCTGTTGAATTTTGATTCAATCCATGGTCGCTGGCAGCATGAAGCAACGCACACCGACGATAGCATCATCATTAACGGCAAAACCATAGCGGTAAGTCAGCACAAAGCCATCGCGGATACCGATTGGTCTGGCTGTGATATCGTGATCGAATGCTCAGGCAAAATGAAAAGTAAAGCCGTCCTGCAGGCTTACCTAGACCAGGGCGTGAAACGTGTAGTGGTCAGTGCGCCAGTCAAAGAGCCGGGCGTATTAAATGTGGTCATGGGCGTAAATCACCAGCTTTACAACAAGGACTTGCACCCGATTGTCACCGCAGCAAGTTGCACCACAAACTGCCTTGCGCCTGTGGTGAAAGTTATTCACGAAAAATTGGGCATCAAACATGGGTCCATCACCACAATTCATGATTTGACCAATACTCAATCAATCCTCGACACGCCACATAAAGACTTGCGCCGGGCCCGTGCTTGTGGTGCCAGTTTAATTCCAACAACCACAGGCTCTGCGACTGCGATTACCGAGATTTTCCCCGAGCTTAAAGGTCGTTTAAATGGTCATGCCGTGCGGGTGCCATTAGCCAATGCGTCTTTAACTGATTGTGTGTTTGAAGTTGAACGTGCCACCACTGCTGCCGAAGTGAACGCCTTGCTAAACGCCGCTGCACAAGGGGAACTCAAAGGAATTTTAGGTTATGAAGAACGGCCTTTAGTATCGGTTGATTACAAAACCGATCCACGCTCCAGTATCATCGATGCGCTGTCCACCATGGTAATCAATGGCACGCAGGTTAAGATCTATGCTTGGTATGATAACGAATGGGGCTATGCAAATCGTACGGTTGAGCTCGCAAAATTGGTCGGCTTGGCCGATCTTAGCTAAAGGCTGCGTTAGCGATTGCCATCACCTTAGGCTGGCAGCAGTGATAACTCCCCTAGCACTGCTGCCATAGATCCCGATAATACTTCGAGTCAAATTCAAATGGCTGAAATTACAAACAATAGCGGACTGCGCCAATATTTGGTCGTCACCGGCAACTACTGGGCTTTTACCCTGACTGATGGCGCCCTGCGAATGCTTGTGGTCCTGCACTTTTACAGCTTGGGTTACAGTCCGCTTGCCATTGCCTCGCTGTTTTTGTTTTATGAGTTGTTTGGGGTTATCACTAATTTAATTGGTGGATGGTTAGGCGCTCGCATTGGCCTAAATAAGACCATGAATATCGGCCTATTTTTACAGGTGCTGGCATTGTCGATGTTGTTAGTGCCCGCAACAATGCTAAGCGTCGTTTGGGTCATGGCGGCACAGGCGATGTCGGGGATTGCCAAAGATTTGAACAAAATGAGTGCTAAAAGCTCATTGAAACTGCTGTTACCCGAAGATGCCAAAGGTGCTTTGTATAAATGGGTCGCAATTTTGACGGGTTCAAAAAATGCGCTGAAAGGCGTCGGGTTCTTTTTAGGTGGATTGTTACTGACTCAACTTGGTTTTCAAGGCGCAGTCGCTGCAATGGCGGCTGTACTTGCTGCTATCTGGTTGTTGAGTTTGTTTCTACTGAAAAGAGACCTTGGTAAAAGCAAATTCAAACCCAAATTTAAAGACTTGTTTTCGAAAAGCGCAGCAATCAACAAACTCTCCGCAGCCAGACTGTTTTTATTTGGTGCTCGGGATGTTTGGTTTGTTATTGCTTTACCGCTGTATTTGGCCACTGAGTTTCAATGGAGCCAAACCTCGATCGGCAGCTTTTTAGCCTTGTGGGTGATTGGCTACGGTGCAGTTCAGGCGTTCGCGCCGCTACTCACGGGTAAGAAAAGTGGCAAAGTTCCTGGAGCTGCAAGTGCCGTAAGTTGGGCTATCGCCCTTTGTGCGGTTCCGCTACTTATTAGTTTAGGCATGCAATATAGCGCAACCCCGTTGCAAGTTTTGATCGGGGGCTTGATGCTGTTCGGCGCGATTTTTGCGGTGAATTCATCCCTGCATAGCTACCTGATTGTTAGTCTAGCCGGACGCGATGGTGTATCGCTTGATGTCGGTTTTTATTACATGGCGAACGCTATGGGCCGTTTGCTTGGAACCGTTTTATCCGGATGGGTTTACCAGGTTGCAGGGCTTCACGCCTGCCTCTGGATTTCCAGTGGATTTTTGTTACTCACGGTGTTTATCAGCCTGATGTTAAAAAACTCGAACAAATAAACACTTAACTCAACTCAAATCGAACATCATATAAAGTGCACTGCCGAAAAACTCTGCATTTAGCTTTGCGAATGCACTGCGCTGACATGCACTGCGGTAACAGGCTCTGCGGTGCAAATATCCTGCTTTATAACTGTCCTTCGATAAAACTGCCCTGCTGTGTCTTTCAGCTGAAGCTAAGAAGGCCTGTTTTGCCATGACAGTTAGCTTGTCAGTCAGTTTCGGCTAAAGTTCCTAGTTGCATGAATATATTGTGATAATATAACATCTCTTCAATTACACTTTGATGGCGACCTCACAATGCATAATGTTCAAGACAACCGACTGCCTGTTACCGTACTCTCTGGGTTTTTAGGCGCGGGTAAAACCACTCTACTTAATCAAATTCTGCATAACAGGGCTGGACGGCGTGTTGCGGTCATCGTCAATGATATGAGTGAATTGAATATTGATGCTGCCACGGTAAAAAACGAAGTGAGTCTTAATCGTTCAGAAGAAAAGCTGGTTGAAATGAGCAACGGTTGTATCTGCTGTACCCTGCGCGAGGATTTGCTGCTTGAAGTCGGCCGATTGGCGAAAGAAGGTCGCTTTGACTATTTAGTAATTGAATCAACAGGCATTTCTGAACCCTTGCCGATTGCCGAAACGTTCACATTTAACGACGAAGACGGTAGCAGTCTTTCTGATATTGCTCGGCTTGATACCATGGTAACAGTGGTCGATGCAGTAAACTTCCTTAAAGACTATCGGGAAGCGAGTTCATTACAGGAAAAAGGTGAAAGTCTTGGGGACGATGACGAACGCAGTGTCGCAGATTTACTTATTGACCAGGTAGAATTCTGTGACGTACTGGTGATCAGCAAAGCTGATTTGGTAACTGCCGCAGAACTTGCCGAGTTGCACGCAATATTGCGAAAACTAAACAGTAGTGCCCTCATTTATGAAGCAAAAAATGGCCAAATCGATATCAATAAGGTGCTTGGTACCGGCTTGTTTGATTTTGAAAAGGCACAACAGGCGCCGGGCTGGTTGCAAGAATTACGCGGCGAACATCAGAGCGAATCTGAAGAATACGGCATCAGTAGCTTTGCTTTTATCGCTCGTAAGCCTTTCCATCCGCAACGTTTTTATGAGTTTTTGCACCAAGATTGGCCACAAGGCAAACTTTTGCGCTCAAAAGGTTACTTTTGGCTCGCAAGCGAACCAAATTACGCTTGGCAGTGGCACCAAGCCGGCGGGATCGCACGTTATGGCATGGCCGGATTGTTCTGGCATGCTGTACCTCGTGACGAATGGCCAAACGATAATGAAGCTATTATGGCTATCGAAAGTAGCTTTGTTGCACCCTTTGGTGATTGCCGCCAAGAACTAGTGTTTATTGGCCAAAAGCTAAATAAAGAACAAATTTTAGCGCAATTAGAAGCATGCCTGATAACTGATGAAGAATTAGCGAAAGGCCAAGCGACATGGTCGGAACTAGCAAGCCCGTTTCAAAGTGAATTTGAAGGTGAGCAAGCCTGATGTTAGCCAAGATTTTGCCGGACTCTTTGCGGCTGCAGTGCATGCGGCAACTAAAGAGTGAACAACAAGATGTCCTCACTGAAATCTTCGAACCAGATGTCAATTTGGTTATTTGGCAGCGACAGCTAGATACACAAATTCAGCGATACGCAGCAGAACTTAGTAAGTTTTCTGCGTTGCAACTGGTGGCAACTCCGGAAGAATTGCAGTCACTTTTACCGCAAAGATTGCCGCAAGGGCCTGGTAAGGATGAGTTTATCGCTGACTTAGTCCTCATGGCCCAAATGCTGACATGCTTAATGGATTGTTCGGCGGTTGGTTTTAGACTCAAACAACTGGAAAAAGCAATGTGCCCGCGCTTTCATACCGACCACATCGCGGTGCGCCTGCTGGTCACCTACCATGGCGCAGGCACAGAGTGGATCCCGGAGAAACAACTTACGGTAAATTCTGAACATATTGGCCAAATCAACAATGGCCATGTGGCCTTGCTCAAAGGAACTGGCTGGGAAAACAATGAGACTGGCGGGATTTGGCATCGTTCGCCAACAGGCAATCAGCCAAGACTGCTACTCAGTTTGGATCCTGTTGGAGAATAACCTACTCCACCAAACTTATTCCAAAAGACGCGCCCAAACCGCCATCCAGATACACTGTTAGATGGCGGGCTTCAGAGCTGCTTGCATCAAATCAATAAGTTGATTAGTCGCACTGAATTAAAGCCCGCGGCATAGCCGCGAAATCGATTTAACGCAGGACTGGCTGGGATACAAACTCTTCATCTGGCGATTTCACCCCAAAATTACCAAACTCAGCGAGCAACAGCGCTATCTCGCGTTCGCTAAAACCAACACGATCAAAATGGCTGGCGATTTCCTCCATACTGGCGCCATTAACCAACATACGTTTACCAGTCTGGAGATGAATGTTACGAACAAAATTAGACGTCATCAGAGTGTCCTGCGGATTTAAAAAATTGCCGTGTGAATATGGCGAAATAACAAGACAAACTGATGACAGAAGTTTGACTAAGCGGCTAATCGCTTAATTTTCGCGGTTAATAACTGAAAATACAGACAAAATCTTCAAAAACACGACAAGTAATCGCGGGCACCTAACCTTTCATTTTGCCATGACGCTTGGCAAATGAAGTAGACAACCTTGATGTTATCCGAGCATTGCCAGAATTCACCTAAGATCGTCAGCTGCCATTCGTCGCATTTCTCTGTTTATTTTTTGTCCAAATCTAGCTGTTTTAGCGAAAAGGGGTATTATCGAGTTCGCCACTTTCTTTCGTTCAAAATGGGAGACCGCTATGCCAATGCAAAGTGAATTCGTAAAAAATGTCCATCTCAATACAGTAAAGTCCATGAGCCAACACGGCATCCAACCACAAAGAATTGTTGAACATTTAAAATCAGTAAGTTGCGACGACGATGATATTGGTGAGCTAATGCAGGCGGTAAAACTAGAACCATATCCCAAAAACAAAAATCACTTAAAACGTTGATCTGTAAAAATTCATAGGCTGCCGAACGCCCAAACGCAATTTCGGCAGCCAATTCTGCTTCAAATTCGTTTTATGACTCCAGCGCAAACTAAGTCGTCGACAAGCCAAAAAAATCCCGGAAATTACTCGGAATTATGCCGGTCCAGCGCTTAAAAGCGCGGCGAAAATTATGTTCATCGGAATACCCAAGCAGATTGGCTAGTTCTTTATTTGAACACTGGCGTTGTTGCAACAATTGTTGCGCCCTATCCTGACGAACCTCATCAACCAAACGATTGAAACTAATAAATTCTTGTGTCAGTTGTCGGCGAAATGCACTGTTCGATAGCTCTAACTGACTAGCCATTGACTCTGCCGTTAGCAGAGCTGGCAGTGCTTGACGTTGTTGACGATAGATTAACTCAGCCAAACTCGGTTGTTTCGGTAAAATACGGCTTAGCTGTGCGCAAGATCGACGCGCTGCGGCAAATCGTTTGGCATCGTGGCGCTTAAACGATGTGAGTAAAAGTGTTTTCTCAATCTTAATGCCATCCACCGGCTGTGAAAACAATACCTTACAGCCGAAGTGGTGCTGATGATGGATTGCTGCATTATGCTCTGAACTTCGGAACAACAGCGTTAAGCCATCATTATTACCAAATTGTTGTTTTACCAAGGCTTGTACCAAGGAAAACATCGCGACATTGATAAATTGCTGCGGTGCTTTAGCAAAACCAGCCTTCACCCCAACCAGTAAAGTGTCCGACTGCGGCAGCAACTGCGGATAAATCCCAGGAAAAATTTGATGACGATAACAGTGCAATAGCCGAAGCGCTTGCGCCAAATTAGGCGCAGTCAGCAATGCTTGGCATAACGAAATGTAGGGGTTATGCAGCATCGACTCCCCGAGCAAAAATGGTAACTCGGGACTTTTTAATTGCTGCTGACAATTTTCAATAATTTGAAACCAATCCTGATGGCAGATGCGCCCAAGTGGTCTTGTTAAATCTGCTTCAAAGATACTGGTGCCGTTGAGGAGTTTATGTAAGAGCGCCCCGCGCCGCTGTGCCAACGCCAATAGATCGGTACTACCGTGTTGTAACAGTAAATTCTTATCACGAACGCTAAACCACTGAGGCGTTGTCATGGCGGCTATAACTGTGTTTCTGCAACAGGTTTAAAACCTTGACTTGCAGCTGACCGTTTCAGCTTGGCAAGTTCTACGAAAGCTTGCTCTATTGCGTCAGTTGCTGTGGCTGCAGCAACTTTCACCGCCAAACAATTTACCTCAGGCGTTAAGTGATTTTTGTTTAGCTGCTGAAGGCAATGTTGCAGATGCAGTGCCAACAAATCGGCCTGTACTTGACTGGTATTTGGCAAAATTGCGACAAAACAATCGCCGCTGTAACGGCACATCACGTCGCCTTGGCGTAGTTGTGAGATCACTAACTCACTAAGTAAAGTCAGAAAATTATCACCGGCACTAAAGCCATGGTTCCGGTTGAAGTCACTAAACTGGGCGACATCTACCACAATAAGGCTCAGTGGTTGTTGGTTGCTGCGATGCAGTGTTATTTCACGAGCCAACACTGCATACAAATACTCAAGTCCATACAGTTGGGTCAGCGGATCAATAAGATTGTGATCGCGTAAAAATAGCTCTCGCCCCCGCAACTGCCGATCGATCGCTCGTTGTTCGCGATGCCAGCCGACAAGGCCAAAGGTCAACACCAACATGCCAACAGGCGCTGGCAAGGATTCAAGCCAACTCATCAACCGCACCGGATCTGGGTAATGCAAAAATTCATCGAGAAGATTTAGAAAATAGGAATACACCAAGCAAAGACTGCCGTAATACAAAAGCTCAGTCACTCTGCCATGCGGACGGCTGCTTAAAATCAGCAGCAACCAAGCCGCTGCAACTAAAAAGGCAGTTCCTTCACCTAGTACATCAAGCCAGTCGAACACTTGCTTAGTGTCACCAAGTTGACAAGCGATAAAGGCACTCAAAGTTAATAACAGGCCACTGAATACCAGCTTGGCTTGATGCTGTCGTAACATGACAAATTCCCACTTATACAAAATGATGATTCTTGGGCTTTTGTATGACGAAAAGATGACGGGAATTCGGCAAAACAGCAATCAAGTGCGCATTAATGACCCGGGTCATCTTTGCGCAAACAACTGTGTTTTTCACCTCAAAACTGTCACTGCAAATCGGGACACTAGTGCCATTGCATTTGATAACTAGAGGAAAAAAAACCATGTTACGTATTCGACCAACCCCCTTAGCTTGTGCGATAGCATTAGCATGCTGCGCAATAGTTCCTGCAGCTTTCGCCGATGCCGATGTCCAAGGCCGTATTCTTGATGGTCGCGGCAACCTTATCAGCGGTGCGGAAATTTCGATCCAAGAGCTAAAACTCAGTCGCACTACCGAAGCTGATGGCCGCTTTTACTTTAAACAACTACCAACCGGCAATTACACGCTGAAAATTAATTACTTAGGCAGCACACCACAAACCAAGAACATTCAAATCGTTGATGAAAGTGTCAAACTTGGCGATTTAAAACTTACGGCTGCGACAGCCAATCTTGAGCATATTGAAGTTACTGGGCAATCAGGTGCTGTCAGCAAAGCGCTGAACCGCCAGCGAAATGCTGCAGGTATTGTCACAGTCGCTAGTACAGATGAAATGGGTCAATTCCCGGACAGTAATGTCGGCGAAACCCTACAACGCCTGGCGGGTCTTTCAGTCGAGCGTGATCAAGGCGAAGGTCGATTTGTTCGGGTGCGCGGTTTAGCACCTGACTACAACGCCGTTACCTACAACGGCACTCAACTTGCGGCGCCAGAAGCTGGCAGACGCGCAGTGGCACTTGATGTGATCCCATCAGATTTACTGGAATCGGTGGAAGTTAGTAAAACCATGTCGCCAGACATGGCTGCCGGCTCTCTTGGCGGAACCATTGAAATTAAAAGCCTGTCCGCGTTTGACCGCAGCAGCGACTTCTATTCAATGACTGCTGAGGGCGGTTATAACCAGCTAACGAGTAGCACCAGTCCAAAATTATCAGGCGTATATAGCAGCATTTTCGATATCAACGGCGAACCAGAAACTTTAGGCGTCGCTATTGCCGCCAGCTACGCTAATCGTAAGTTTGGGTCAGAAAACGTTGAAACCGGCGGCAAGTGGGATTTTGAAGAAGGTTTGGAAGAATTCGAATTACGTGATTATCAAATCAGCCGCGAGCGCGCTGGTTTAGCCTTTAACGTCGATTACCACCCAGGCAATAACAACGAATATTACCTACGCACTTTATACAGCGAGTTTAGCGACGAGGAAGAGCGTCAAGCTTTAGCCACCGAATTTGATCAGCCACAACTGGCAGGCGCACTTGGTGAAGCCGAAATTATTCGCTCGTTAAAACAACGCAAAGAAACCCAAACTATCAGCGCCCTAGTACTCGGCACACGGCAAGTCGTCGGCCACTTCGAATGGGTTTTAGAAGGTGGCGCCAGTAAAGCTGACGAAGACACGCCATTTAACATCGCCGGCGCTGATTTTGAACAAGGTCTCGATGATGGCGTTGGTTTTAACAACAGCCATATTCCAGTGTTATTAGCGCCAAACTCGGCTTTTGACGCTGCAGAATACGAAATCAAAGAAGTCGAAATGGGTGACACTTACACCAAGGAAAACGAGCATAACGTTAAATTTGATGTCAGCCGCGAGTACATGCTAAGCCAAGGCAGTCTCCAGCTCAAAGGCGGGATTAAACTCAGCGAGCGCAATAAATCCGCAGAAGAATCAGTCTGGATCTTTGAAGATTTCGAAGACAACGGTGTGCAACAACTCACGCTTGATAAATACAGCAATAGCACGGTGAATTCAAACTTATCAAAATTTGGCGCAGCCATTGATAGCGGTTCCATATATTCATTAATCAATACGTTAGACCCAAATGACTTTGTCGATGACGTTGAATCTGCGATCAATGATTATCAGGTCGATGAAAAAATTAACGCTGGTTATTTAATGGCGCATTTTGAACATGACAATTGGCAATTGATTTCAGGCTTGCGTTACGAGCACGACCAACGTGATGCCACCGGCACTCGTTATGATGCGGTGACCGAAGAATTTAGTGTCAACCAAAAAAGTTACAACAAAGGGTATTTGCTGCCGTCACTCATCAGCCGCTATAACCTCTCAGAGCAAAGCATCATTCGCGCTTCCTTCAGCACAGGTTTAGTGCGCCCGACCTTTGAACAACTAGCACCAGCTTATTTGCTAGAGGAAGACGACGGCGAATTTGAAGCAAGTTTTGGTAATCCAGAGTTAAAAGCCCTTACCTCACAAAACTTTGATTTGGGTTTTGAACATTATGCGGATGACTTAGGTGTCCTCTCAGCGATGGTGTTTTACAAACAAATCGACAACTTCATCTATCAAGCAGATCTCGCTGGCCGTGGCGAATATACTGATTTCAAAACCGCCGAAACCTACGTCAATGGCGGTGCAGCAAACCTATATGGTTTAGAAGTAAACGCCATACACAAATTATCCGGTTACGGGAATTGGATCGACAACTTGTTGGTCTCTGCCAACCTGACGCTGACCGACTCCACTGCAGATATCGAGTGGTTTGAGGATGGAGAGTTATTAAGTCGCGAAATCGCATTACCTAGCCAGTCAGATAAAACTGCCAACTTAAGCTTTGGCTATGAATCTGCAACAGTTAGCGTCCGCTTTGCTGCCAACTTTAAGTCAGACTATTTGGCTGAAGTGGGCGATATCACGGATAAAGCCTATGACGTGCATTCGGACAACCATTTGCAGTTTGATCTCACCAGCAAATACCAAATTGCTAAAGGCATGCAGCTGTACTTCAACGCTATCAACTTGAATGACGAGCCTTACTACGCCTACACCGGCACCAAACCTTACAACTTCCAATATGAGCAATACGGTCGCACCTTTGTGTTCGGCATGCAGATCACAAACTGGTAAGCGGAGAATTCCATGTTAAATCATAAATTTAAGTTAACAACTTTGGCATTCATCATGACCTCTTTGCTGAGTGCTTGCGATAGCCAACCTGCGACTTCGTTAACATCGGATGTTGCAACTCAAGGCGCTGCCGCACAAGGCGTTGCCGATACCGCGACGATGCAGCAAGAACCAGCCTTAGCGATAAAGGCAACTGAGTATTTAATCACTGAAGTGGCCGGGGCCAAATTTACCGTAGCCGCGACAGCGACCGCATTAGAAATTCGCCAAGATGACAAAGTGATTAGTAGTATCGCCGGAGAATTTTCTTCAGTAAAAGTGCATGCTTTTGACGAGCAAAGTAATTTACTAATTGCCGCAGATAGCAACACCAATGAACTGCACCTGTGGCAGTTTGCGCCGAAAGCGGCCAAGCCTTTAACGCCGATTTTTCAAACTTTAATTAATAGTCGAGTGATTGAAGATCTGTGTTTTTACCAAAGCCCAGAAAATGATCAGTTAAGCGTGTTTGTGATTGGCGATCGCGGTGGCGCAGACCAATTGTTGTTGCGTCAACAGCGGCAATGGCTGAAAGCGCCGCTCGAAATTCGCCAACTTGATATTCCATACGATAGTAAAGCTTGCGCAGTAAATGCCGGTACTCAAGCGTTATACGTGAGCGAAGCAGGTCAAGCGATTTGGCAATATCAGGCAGAGCCAGAGGCCGAAGAAGGTCGCCAACTTATCCAAGTAAAAGCCCCCTTTGGTAAGCTTAATGGCGATATATCGGCGATGACGGTCTTGGCCGATGGCTCCCTGCTCGTATTAGAAGAAGAACCTGCAAGACTAATCCAACTAAATCCCGCTGGTGAACTTGTCTCCAGTAACGAGGTTAAAGGCTTGGAAGAGGCAAATTCGCTGTTCGCTTATGCAAATATGGCAAAAACCGAGATATTTGTAGCTGGCGATACCAACACAGCTGTTCAACAACTGCTGCTGAGTAATACCGCGACCGTAAATGTTGGCACTAACCCAATCCAACCTATCCAGATAAAACCAACTTTAGAAACCCAATCGGTCGGTTTACGTGGTGATGTCATGGATGACCCAGCAATTTGGCATCATGGCAGTATTGCTGAACAAAGTATCATTCTGGCCACCGATAAACGGGCGGGCCTGAAGACTTATAATATGCGTGGTGAACTAGTGCAGCAGTTAGACGTCGGCCGCTTAAACAATGTCGACTTACGCTACGGTCTAGACTGGCGTGGCAGCAAGCATGATGTTGCTGTTGCCAGTCTGCGTGATAACAACAGCCTACAACTATTTGCAATCAACAGAGACGGCAAGCTAAGCGACGCTGGGACTGTACCAACGACCATGCGCGATATTTATGGTCTTTGCCAATACCAAAGTAAGAAAACTGGTGATCACTTTGTATTTGTTAATGATAAGTCTGGCTTAATTGAACAATATCAATTAATTAGCGATGGCCAAAACTGGCAAGCAAAGCTAGTAAGGTCATTAAAGGTGCCATCCCAACCAGAGAGTTGTGTGGCAGATGATGACAATGGCACTTTATATTTAGGCGAGGAAGATGAGGCTATCTGGCGATTTGCTGCAGAGCCAGATGCTGCGACTACCGGCGAAGTGTTAGTTAAAGCCGATGGCAAGGCCTTAGTAGCCGATATCGAAGGCCTAGCACTCATTAAACACCAAGGTCGAACCATGGTTCTGGTTTCAAGTCAGGGCAATGACAGTTACCTGATTTACGACACCAAAGCACCCTATCAGCAATTGCTGCACTTCCGAGTAACCACCAACCCAGAACTGGGGATCGATGGATCATCTGAAACTGATGGTTTAGATTTAACCCAAGGTTCGCTAGGTGTAGGCTTTAGCCAAGGCGCATTAGTAGTGCAAGACGGTCGCAACCGCATGCCGGAAACCGGACAAAATCTAAAACTCATTCCACTTGAGCACATTTTACAGTTACTGCCAAAAACACATTGATGCTAAGGGCAGCTTCGGCTGCCCTTTTTATTTAGAGCCGCTCCATTTGCGGTTTTGCTAGCAACTGAAAAGCAAATCTACAATAAGTCATTGAATCATCTTAATTACTTCATGAAAATGCAACTTATGAGGCGCTAATTTAATCATCCCTAAAATACTAAGGATGAAAAATGTTAAAAGCCCCCCTGCTTGTCATCGCCATGCTCAGCACTTTTGGTGCGAGTGCCGCCAATTGCCTGTTAAATTGCCCGACCGGTAAATCAGGCCAAGTTGTTACTCGGCAAATTTATACTTTACAAAACAACGCAAAAACCAAATTTGCTGATTGGGTTGCCTACCGAGTGACGAAAGCCAATATCGATGGACCTTCTCGCACCAGAACTTGGAAAGCCGATCCATTGATTAGCGCAGCTAATACGTTAGAACCTGCAGACTACACCGATGCGAACGCAGTATTGGCGGTAGATCGTGGCCATCAAGTGCCACTGGCAAGCTTTAGCAATAGCATTTACTGGGCGGAGACTAACTATCTATCTAACATTACTCCACAAACAGCCAATTTAAACCAAGGCCCATGGGTACGGTTAGAAGATGCAGAACGGGTATTAGCGCGAACCGGTAAAGATGTTTATGTAGTATCAGGCACTTTGTATGAATGGAACTTTGGTACTCTGCCACAAGCAGATGAATCCCATATCATCCCGTCTGGCTACTACAAAGTATTAATGACGGATACCAACGGCACCATTACCGCCTCGGCTTACATCATGGAACAGAACTTAAGCAAAACAGCAAATTTCTGTTTACGCGAAGTGATTATTGACGAAGTCGAGCGCCGTGCCGGCATCAACATCATGCCTGCACTACCAGCCAGCAAAGAAGTTGGGGTGGAAGGCCGTGTCGGTGGTTTAAAAGCAAAACTCGGTTGCTAAGACAAAAGCACAACTTCATAAAAGAAGTTGTGCTTTTGTCTCGCAGAGAAGTTCTTAAAACGGATCGCTCCATTTTTTATCGGTATACACCGATTTACCACTCAATGTTTTTAAGAAAGCCTCAAGTTGACGTTTCTCTGTTTCAGTTAATTGAAAATCTCTTGGTAAGCCACTGGGTGCTAGGAAAAAATCAATGGTTTCTAAAAATTTAGCGCGGACTGTTTCATCGGTTGGTACTGGCACGAAATTGTAGTGGTCAATTACTTGTCTAAAGTTTGTCATTGACCCATCATGCATCATAGGCCCGTTAAATATACCTTCTGGATTCACAAGGTCACGTAAAACAGGTGCTCTGACATTAGTAAAGTCATAACTATTCGGATTATTTGCTACACCTACAACGCCATTGTGACCAAAACCAATTCCAGGCGTACGAATTACAAACTCGGGCGAATGATGGCAAGAAGTACAGTTGATCCCTCCCTCACCAATCGATGTTTCGAATAATTTTTTACCCTGATTCTCATCAAAACTAAAATTAGGAAAGTCATCAAGTTTAGAAGGCGATAACGCTAAGCCTTCATCATATTTTGAATCAAATGATTGAATACTTTTAGTAAATTGCGCTAAGGCAAGTTGGATCTTGGCTTCGGTGATTTCTGGACTGGAAAATACGAATTGAAAAAGTTCTCTGTAATATTCTATGGCTTCAAGCTTAGTAATTAAATCATTAATATTTGGCCGACCATTTAAACCACTAGGTAATCCTCCCATTTTTAACCGAAGTTAAAAGTAGAGTTTATGCAGCCATCAATGGCGGCTTTCCGCCATTGGCTTTGTGCGGCCGTTCATGATTGTAAAACCATAACCATTTTGTGGCGTAGTCC
>JAFLDV010000054.1 GCA_017302255.1 Gammaproteobacteria bacterium
TTGTTAGACACTTTAAAGTAATTTGTTGCAATTTAACACCCACATTGGCTCAACACATGCGTCGTGTCTGAACCTGACTTTTAACTACGAGGCGAAAGCCCGCACCAAAAACAAAACTTAAAACATTGATAAATAACATAATTAACCGAGTGTTTTAAATTAATCTTTAGCTGTTAATATGATTTTTATACAAAAATAAATTCGTATTAGATGAAGTGCTTAGCAGGATTTGGTAAAAATCGTACGGCAAAGCGGGCAATTGTTGACTAAGTTATAACTTCATTCAATTGATAACAGGAGTCGCTAATGGACGCAAAAGAGCTAAAACTTGGTATGCTTTGCCACAGTGAGCAAGGGCTTGGCGTGGTCCGCTGGATTGATGCTCAAGATCGCGCGGTTTATTTAAGCGCTCCGGAAGATCCGGCAAAAAATTTTGCTGTCAGTTTTGATGAATTACTCGATGAACCGCAAATTCACCAAAGTAGTGATATTTACTACTAGCTCCTGTTTCAAAAGCAAAATGGCCGCGATTGCGACCATTTTGTATCTACGGACTCGCGTACGGCCGTTTCAGCTCCTGCGAACAGGAGCAACGCTGTCGGTTAAATCCGAGTTTTAGTCTTCCCTTTAAACGGCTTCGCGCCCGGCTTGCGAACTTCTTTTTTCGCTTGCGGTTTGCTTTCCGCTTTTTCCGCCGCTTTTTCCCCAGATTTCAGCGCCACTTGGTGTTTACGCACTGCTCGCTTGATCGATGCCATCCGACGACGGCGTTCATCGCGATCTTCCGGTTTCGCTAAAGACTCGGTTTCGTAATCCATGTGCACTAACTTTCGCAGGTAGTTCACCTCTTCAAGTGGATATTCGGTATAACCGCCGGCTGGTAAATGTTTTGGCAACAACAAATCGCCGTAACGGACTCGGATCAAGCGGTTCACGATGGTGCCTTGTGATTCCCACATCCGGCGAACTTCGCGGTTACGGCCTTCAGTCAAGGTGACATGGAACCACTTGTTAACGCCTTCGCCACCGCTTGCTTTGATTTTCTTAAAGTTTGCTTTGCCATCTTCAAGTTCAACGCCAAGACGCAATCTTTGAATGATGGCGTCGGTTACTTCACCAAACACCCGCACTGCGTATTCACGCTCAACTTCAAATTTAGGATGCATCAACCGATTAGCCAGTTCACCGTCTGTGGTAAACAAAAGCAAACCTGAAGTATTGATATCTAAACGACCGATGGCGATCCAACGCGAACCACGTAATTTTGGTAAACGTTCGAACACAGTAGGCCGGCCATCTGGATCGGTACGGGTACAGATCTCGCCTTCTGGTTTGTGGTAAGCAATAACTCGACAGATTTGCTCTTCTTCAGTTGCCAACTTCACTGGGTGACCATCCACCCGGACCAACTGAGTTGGTATGATCCGATCACCAAGTTGGGCAACTTTACCGTCAACTGTGACTCGCCCTGCGCTGATGATGACTTCCATTTCTCGACGTGAACCAACGCCACTGCGAGCCAGAATTTTCTGTAATTTTTCACTCATTGTATAGACCCCTCAGTCATCCCGACTGTGTTAAAGAACTCACCAACTGGCACAAGTTCTGGTAGTGTCGGCAATTCAGCCAGACTTTTCACTCCAAAGTAAGTTAAAAACTCTGGAGTCGTTGCATATAAGCCGGGACGTCCCGGTACTTCTTTATGGCCAACTACTTTGATCCAGCCACGATCTAATAAAGTGCGGATCATTTGGCTGCTGACCGTCACGCCACGCACTTCTTCAATTTCGCCACGGGTTATCGGTTGGCGGTAGGCGATCAAGGCCAATGTTTCTAATACTGCTCGCGAATATTTTGGCGAGCGTTCAGGCCACAACAAAGCAATGTACTGACTCCATTCTGGCTTGGACTGAAAGCGATAACCTTTTGCCGTGAGCACAAGTTCAATACCGCGACCTTGATAATCCAGCGTCAATTGTTTCAGTGCTTGTTGTAGTCTTTTTTTCGTCAACAGGAAATCGGCAAGTACAACATCAGACAATTCATCAATGGTCAGTGGCCTATCACTAGCAAATAAGCAGGCTTCCAACAATTGAATAAGCTGTAAGTCATTGATTTTATTTGCCAACTCAATTCCCTTTCCCGATAATTTGCCAGTAACACGACAACAAGCAATGTGCGGTGACGTATAAGGGCGCCATTATGCCAATTTTAGGTGGATCTGACCATAGGCTTCGACTTGCGTTAACTGAATGAGTTTTTCTTTAGTAAGCTCTAAAATTGCCAGAAAACTTACGACAACCCCAGCTCTGCCCTCTTCAAGACTAAAGCATTGACTAAATTCCAAATAGCCATGAGTGCGTAGCTGTTCCAAAATTTGGCTCATTCGCTCACGAGTCGACAATTTTTCTTTGCTGATATGGTGGTGCTTGAAGTCCTTTACCCGTTTCGCAATATCGCTAAGTGCTGACAACAAATCCGCCATGCTAACTTCTGGCAAAATGACATAAGGCTGATAATTATCGGCTAGAGCGGCATGCCCTTGGAAAAAGTCACGTTCTTCTCGCGGTAATTCATCTAATTGGCTAGCAGCTAGTTTAAAACGTTCATATTCTTGCAAGCGCCTCACTAATTCAGCTCGGGGGTCGACTTCTGTTTCTGCCAGCTCATCATGTTTGGGGAGTAATAGCCGCGATTTAATTTCCGCCAGCATCGCTGCCATCACTAGATACTCGGCCGCCAATTCAAAATTCATATCCTGCATTAAATCGATATATTCCATATATTGCAGGGTTATTTCGTTGATCGGTAAATCGACGATATCAAACTTATGCTTGCGGATCAGATATAGCAAAAAATCCAGCGGACCTTCGAAAGCCTCTAACAACACCTCAAGGGCGTCTGGCGGTATAAACAAATCTTCCGGCCTATCGATGACCATCTGCCCACGCACCATCGCCAACGGCAAAGGCTGTTGGACGGTTAGCGGCGGTGCTTCACTGATAATTTCTGTGCTCATCGACAACCAAATGATTTATTGAAAAGGCCGAACATCACCAGCCCCTTCCCGCACTATTACCGGTGCTTCGTCAGAAAAATCGATGACTGTGGTTGGCGTGCCAGCAATAACACCACCATGTAAAATACAATCCACTTGTTTTTCCAATTGTTCACGCATGTCTTCCGGATCACTCTCGGTGACATCACATCCCGGCAGAATTAACGAACTCGACATTAATGGCTCACCCAATTCAGCGAGTAGCGCTTGGGCAATTTTATGATCGGGAATGCGTAAACCAATGGTTTTCTTTTTCTCATTGAGTAAGCGTTTTGGCACTTCTTTAGTGCCGCGCAATATGAAGGTGTAGGCGCCAGGAGTATTGTTTTTCAGTAACCGAAAAACCGTATTTTCTACTTTCGCATATACCGACAACTCCGATAAGTCTTTGCACATTAGCGTTAAATGATGTTCGCCGCTAATTTGCCGAATTTGCAAGATGCGTTCTAAAGCAGTTTTATCACCTAAATGACAACCCAATGCATAACCGCTATCAGTCGGGTAAATTACCACGCCGCCTTGCTTAATAATTTGCACCGCTTGTTTGATTAAACGTTGCTGTGGATTATCTGGATGCACGTAAAAAAACTGACTCATAACTGTTCCTTAGCGCCCACGCTGGGCTTGCCTGATACCGACAGATCACATTTTCGCAGGCGGACACCTGCGGTAAGTCATCGAACAAAAATAAGTAAATTACCCATGGCAAGTCATTAATCAATAGCAAGTTTTTGCCAGCATCTCAAGCAAAGTCAAAATTTTGCTTGAGTTTTGATAACGCTAAAGTCGACTAGTTAAGCACTGGTTCTATCGCGCTCACCGCAGCATCAACTAAATCTGGGTAGGCTTGCCATAACGGCACTATATCGTCAGTCATGTACAATCCGCGGCCAAGTTCATTCCAATCTGTGGGTTGATGGAAATCCGAGCCAACCGATGCAACCAATTCAAATTGTTGGCATAACCGCCATATTTCACGTTTTTGCACTGGCGTTTGTTGCGGTGATGCGACTTCCGCTGCATCGCCACCAGCTTCGCTGAACTCTTTCATCAAGCGGGTTAACCACTTGCCATTTAATTTGTATTTTAGTGGATGCGCCAATACTGCGACGCCACCAGCATCATGGATCCACTGCACAGCTTCAGCAAGTTCAATCCAATTGTTTGGTACATAACCGGCTTTACCGCGTGCTAAATAGTGTTTAAACACACCACTTAATGAATTCGCTTTACCGATGTTCACCAAATGCCGGGCAAAATGGGTGCGAGTAATAGCGCCACCATGCGCTAACGCCAGCACTTGCTCAAAACAATCAGGCACTTGATGTTTGGTTAAACGACGCGCCATTTCTTGGGCGCGTTCAATTCGCCGCTGCTGCTGAGTAGCTAAGCGACGCTGAAATAAATCGTCAGCGGGGTCTATCCCTAACCCAACAATATGGATCTCAAATTCATGCCAACTGGTGGAAATCTCCACTCCGGCAATCAATTGGATAGGCAGTTGCTGCGAAACTATGGTTTGCTGGGCTTCTGCAAGTCCAAGCACAGTATCGTGGTCGGTGATAGCCAACACATCAACTTTGTTCGTCACTGCTCGGGTGACTAACTCTGCTGGGCTTAACACACCATCGGAATAATAAGTATGACTATGCAGATCAAATTTCATGGGATCGAACGTGGCTCCTGCTGGGCTAAACACGCCGTTTGCCCGGATAATTTCGCTATTGTGCCACAAATCGCGCTTGAAAACTCAAAGCATGTCCACGCCAGCGTTTATCGCGGAAAAATAGCGTCACGACCTGCTTTTAGTTAGTGAGCAAGCGTTGTTTGCCCTTTACATTTCCGGCATTTAGCCATCTACACGTTTTTATTTCGACTTTTTACCGGCGAAGGGTTGACTCAAGCTTGGTTCTGCGGTTTTATAGCGGCAGGTAAACACAGGTGATGATATGAGCATTTTAAACAGCACCAATTTCGCAACAACAAACACTACTTGGTGGTGGTGGCATACTCCTTAAATGGACGTGTGTTGGCGTTGTTTACCCAGAATAAACCCCAAGGCCCGTTCAACAGACGGGCCTTTTTTTTCGACTTAAATTTTGAAACTGGAAGTAAAACATGAGTTTAGTAGCGTTAATTTCTTGGCGATGGTGGCAATTTTCCGTTGGGGGCGCAGGCCCGATCTTGGACGATAGTTATTCATTAATTGCGTAAGCAGTCCCGATAACCCGGGAAAAGTTAGGAAATATCGATGATTTTTAGTCAAATCACGCAGCAAGCCGGCGAAGTCGCAAGCATAGCGCAAGCCATCCCCTACCAAGCCGACGCGCTTGGTTGTTATCAGCAATTATCTGCTGATAGTCCATATTCGTTATTACTTGAATCAGCTGAAATCGACAGTAAAGACAATCTAAAAACCTTAATGTTATTAGATGCTGCTGTACGGATCGAATGTCAGGATCAAACAGTCACTGTTACTGCAGTTTCTGACAACGGCCTTGCCGTGCTGGACTTTCTGAGTGCACAGTTTCCAAGCAATGCCACTCGCCAAGCCAAACAGCTGGTTGTAGAGTTCACCCGCCCAGATCCATTTCTGGACGAAGACAGCAAGTTACTTTGCGCCAACCCATTAAGTGTACTTCGAGTACTTCAGCAAAGCCTGAAAAGCCAAAGTGATGAACCATTCGCCATTTTCCTAGGTGGTGTCATCGGCTATGACATGGTCGCGGTGGTTGAAGAGTTGCCACAAGTACCGGTTGGCGAAAACGCCTGTCCAGATTATCTGTTTTATCTCGCTGAAACCTTATTGGTGCTTGACCACCAAAGCAAACAATCACGATTGGTCGGGAATGTGTTTTGTGGCGAACATGCCATGGTTTCCTGTTTTGGGATCGGCAAACGCTTGGAACAACTGTCACGGTTGTTGGCTAGCGCACCAACCTTTGCAAGCGCAGCCGCTACCAGCAAGCGACCGCTCGCGGTAAGCGTTGATATCTCTGATCAAGATTTTGTGGCGCAAGTTGAACAACTAAAGCAAAACATCGTCGCTGGTGATGTGTTTCAAGTCGTGCCAAGTCGTTGTTTTAGTGTCGATTGTGCTTGCCCGCTCTCAGCTTATGCCAAACTTAAGCAACAAAACCCTAGTCCATATATGTTCTTTTTACGTGATCCGGCGTTTACTCTGTTTGGGGCATCACCGGAATCGGCATTAAAGTTTGCGGCCGACAGTCGCCAAGTCGAAATTTACCCCATTGCCGGCACCCGCCGTCGCGGTTTTAATGCGCTCGGCCAAATTGATCGAGACCTTGATAGCCGCATCGAACTGGAACTTCGCCAAGATAATAAAGAAAAAGCCGAGCATTTAATGTTGGTCGATTTAGCGCGCAATGACGTTGCGCGGATCAGTGTGCCTGGCAGTCGGTATGTTAAAGAGCTTTTGAAAGTTGACCGTTATTCCTACGTGATGCACTTAGTATCCCGTGTAGTTGGTCAGTTAAAACCGCAATTGGATGCCCTGCACGCTTATCAAGCTTGTATGAATATGGGCACTTTAGTCGGCGCGCCAAAGGTTCGTGCAGCAGAGCTTATTCGTCATGTCGAAGGTAAACGCCGCGGCAGTTACGGCGGCGCCGTCGGTTATCTAAGTGGTAACGGCGATTTTGACAGCTGCATTGTCATTCGTAGTGCCTATGTGGCCAACGGTCGCGCTCACATTCAAGCTGGCGCCGGCGTAGTCTATGACTCGGTCGCCCAAGCAGAAGCTGATGAAACTCGCTCCAAAGCACAAGCTGTGGTGAGCGCAATTCTAGCCTCGCAAGGAGCCAAAGCATGAGCCTTGTTTACTTACTCGATAACAAAGATTCCTTCACCTACAACTTAGTAGATGAACTCGCGCAACTGGGCTGTACCCTTAAACTCTATCGCAATACAGTGCCTGCCCAATATATTTTCGAGATGATGCAGGCGGAACAACAACCAGTGGTGCTGCTGCTGTCTCCAGGCCCAGGTGCTCCTGCTGATGCCGGCTCTATGCCTGAACTTATTGCCTTATGCGCCGGGGTTTATCCGATGCTAGGGATTTGCTTAGGCCACCAAGCATTGGTGGAACACTACGGCGGTACTGTTGGCCGAGCTGGCGAAACCGTGCATGGCAAAACTTCGTATATTGAACTGAATAACCATGCGGTATTTGCCAATTTACCACGACCATTTCCAGTTGCACGTTACCACTCGTTGATGGCAACAAAGGTGCCTGATTGTTTGCAAGTTATTGCTAACTATCAACATATACCAATGGCAATTAGTCATGCCGAACATCGAGTGTTGGGTTTCCAATTTCACCCAGAGTCGATTTTAACCACTCTTGGCAAACCGCTACTGGCGCAAAGTTTGGCTTATCTAACGGCAACAGCAAACACGTCAGCAAATGCAACGGAGGCCAAGTAATGAGTCAAATACAGGCCTGTTTAGCCCAATTATTCGCTAAGCAATCGTTATCAATTGCGCAAAGTTATGATTTTTTTAGTGAAGTTGCTGCCGGCAACGTTGACCCAATTGAACTATCGGCGGTATTAGTTGCACTTAAGCTCAAAGGCGAAACAGCGCAGGAAATCGCTGGGGCAGCCCAAGCATTTCGCGCTGTTGCAACCACTCTACCAGGGCAATTTAGTCAGGCGATTGATTGTTGTGGTACCGGCGGTGATGGCAGCAATACGATAAACGTTTCAACTACTGCCGCCATTGTCGCGGCAGCCTGTGGCTTGCAAGTTGCCAAACACGGCAACCGCAGCGTGTCCTCGAAAAGTGGTTCAGCTGATCTACTTGAACAACTTGGCGTAAATATACAGATGACGCCGGAAATTGCCGCCGCCACTTTAGAAAAAGCCAAGGTGAATTTCTTATTTGCGCCGATCTATCACCCAGGCATTCGTCATGCGATGGGCGTGCGACAAAAATTAAAGACCCGCACCTTGTTTAATGTGCTTGGGCCATTGCTCAATCCAACTCAACCAAAATTTCAGTTACTTGGAGTCTATGATCCAGCGCTTTGTCCGGTATTAGCCGAAGCACTACTGAATCTTGGCGTCGAGCGGGCTTGGGTGGTGCACGGTGAAGGTTGTGATGAAATTGCCTTGCACGGTGTGACGCATGTTACTGAAGTCTATCAAGGGACGCTTCGGCAGTTTACCTTAACTGCGGCAGATTTCGGCCTGCCAGTGATTGCTCTACAGGATATTGCTGGTGGTACGCCAGAGCAAAATGCCGAAGCAAGCTTGGCCATTTTAAACGGCACAGCGCCGATGGCTCATCGCTACGCAATTGCAGCGAATGTCGCGGCTATGCTGAAAATTTGCGGGCATGGCGATGATTTAGCGAGCAACAGCGCCAAAGTATTAACGGTGTTAGCGGGAAACTCTGCCCTCACCGTTCTTGAATTGTTAAAGGAGTCCAGTCGTGGCTAACGTTCTAGAAACTATTATCAGCCATAAACGGCTAGAAGTTGGCGCGCTCAAAGCTGCACAGCCGCTGTCGAGCTTTATCGAACAAGTTGGCCCAACCAAACGCAACTTTTTACAAGCGCTGCGAAAACCCGGAGCCCGGTTTATTTTGGAATGCAAAAAAGCCTCGCCATCGAAAGGATTGATCCGGCCTCAGTTTGATTTAAACGAAATTGCTGGTGTCTATTCACAATTTGCCGATTGTATTTCCGTTTTAACTGATCAGAAATTTTTCCAAGGCAGTTACGACTATCTGGCGACAATGCGCGGCCTTGTCGAGCAACCGCTATTGCATAAAGACTTCATCATCGATACCTATCAAATCTATTTAGGTCGCCTAAAAGGCGCTGATGCGGTGCTATTGATGTTATCCGTACTGTCGGATGAGCAATACAGCGAACTCGCGGCCCTAGCCCATGAGCTCAATATGACAGTGCTCACGGAAGTCAGTAACGAAGCAGAAACCCTGCGCGCTGTTGAATTAAAAGCCCAGTTGATTGGCATCAATAATCGTGATTTACGCACGCTGGAAACAAACTTAGATACCACGTTTCGACTAGCACGGCTTATTCCGAAAAGCACCACTATCGTTTCCGAATCAGGGATTTATAACAATGCGCAAGTTCGGCAATTAGGAAAAGTTGCTAAAGCGTTTTTGGTGGGAAGCTCGTTGATGGCACAGCCAGATTTAGCTTGGGCTGCTAAAAGCTTAACCCGCGGCGAGCATAAAGTCTGTGGACTCACCACCCCGGAGCAGGCAGTTAATATTGCACAAGCTGGTGCTAGTTTTGGTGGTTTGATTTTCTATCCAAAATCCCCGCGCTTTGTCAGCGTCGAGCAAGCTATCAGCATTCGACAAGCTGCGGATCTGCGTTTTGTCGGCGTATTTGTTGATGAAGCCCCAGCGCAAGTGGCGCTTATCGCGAAAACAGTCGGCTTAAGCGCGGTGCAATTGCACGGCAATGAAGACGAAAGTTATCTGCAGCAGCTGCGAAGTTTACTTGGCAAAGGTGTCGAAATTTGGAAAGCCTATCGAGTGTCTGACCAATTGCCACAATTTAGCCACGAAGCAGATCGGATCTTGTTGGATGCCTATCAACCAGGAATTCCCGGTGGGACCGGCGTCAAATTCGACTGGCGATTGTTACAAAGCAAGATTTTACAAAAGCCAGTGATGCTGGCTGGTGGCTTAAACCCACAAAACGTCCACGAGGCGTTAAATCTGGCTATTACGGGTCTTGATATGAATTCCGGCTTGGAGAGCGCTCCAGGCATCAAAGATCCAGCAAAAATTACTGAAGCATTTACTAACATCAGAGAGTATCAAAATGACCACAACTTTGCTTAATCCCTACTTTGGTGAATACGGCGGCATGTTTGTGCCCGAATTATTGGTGCCAGCACTGCGCCAATTAGAGCAAGCCTTTGTGGACGCGCAGCAAGATCCGGCCTTTCATGCCGAGTTTCAAAAGCTGTTAACCGAATATGCTGGACGCCCGACACCTTTAACCTTAACGCGAAACATTTCGCCAAACCCGTTGGTGAAAATCTACTTAAAACGCGAAGACTTATTGCACGGCGGAGCGCATAAAACCAACCAAGTATTGGGGCAAGCACTGCTCGCCAAACGCATGGGCAAAAAGGACATTATCGCTGAGACTGGCGCAGGTCAGCACGGTGTGGCCACTGCCCTAGCTTGTGCTCTGCTTGGGTTAAACTGCAAAATCTATATGGGCGCGAAAGACATCGAACGTCAGCAACCAAACGTCTTTCGGATGAAGTTGATGGGCGCGACGGTGATCCCTGTGACTGCTGGCTCCGGCACTTTAAAAGATGCAGTCAACGAAGCGATGCGTGATTGGTCAGCTAGTTATGCTACCAGCCACTATCTGCTTGGTACCGCTGCCGGTCCGCACCCATTTCCAACCATCGTTCGCGAATTCCAAAAGATGATTGGTGAAGAAGCTAAGCAACAAATTTTGGCCGCCGAAGGCAAACTGCCAGATGCTGTGCTCGCTTGCGTTGGCGGCGGCTCCAATGCCATCGGCATGTTCGCCGACTTTATCAAAGAAGATGGCGTGCGGTTAATCGGCGTTGAACCTGGTGGTATGGGCATTGAAACTCATTTGCATGGCGCTGCGCTTTCTACTGGCAGCTTCGGCATTTTGCACGGTGCCTACACGGCAATCATGCAAACACCTGACGGCCAAATTGAAGAGTCCTATTCGATTTCAGCCGGTTTAGATTACCCAGCTGTTGGTCCACAACATACCTATTTGGCGTCTATTGGTCGTGCCGAGTATGTGGCGATTAACGATGATGAAGCGCTAGAAGCATTCCAAGCGCTGGCAAAAACCGAAGGTATTATTCCGGCACTGGAAAGCTCACATGCGCTGGCTCATGCCTTAAAAATGGCCAAAGCAGCGACTAGCCCAATGGTGCTTTTAGTGAATTTATCTGGGCGTGGTGACAAAGATTTAGGCCACGTGATGTCGGTTTTGGCTGCACGCCAAGCCACCAGCAATGCGGAGACAAAATAATGCAACGTTACGATTTGATGTTTAAGCGTTTAGCAACGGCAAAGCAAGGCGCCTTTGTACCATTTGTCACTATCGGCGATCCGACGATTGACGTCTCTTTTGACATCATCAAAACGCTTATCGATGCCGGCGCTGACGCGCTGGAACTGGGTATTCCATTTTCTGATCCAATAGCTGATGGCCCAACCATTCAGGGCGCCAATATCCGCGCTTTGGCTGCAGGCGTAACGCCAGCACAGTGTTTTGCACTCATCGGCAAAATTCGCGAATACAGCAAAGAGCTGCCGATCGGCTTGTTGCTCTACTCCAACCTAGTGTTGGCTCGCGGTCTAGGGAATTTTTACCAACAAGCGAAAGCTGCAGGTGTCGATTCTGTGCTGATAGCCGATGTGCCGTTGCATGAAAGTAAATTATTCCGCAATGCTGCCGAAGCCAACGATATTGCACAGATCTTTATCGCACCGCCAAATATCACTGATGACAGTTTGCGCGAAGTTGCAAGTTACGGCCGTGGCTACACCTATTTACTCAGTCGTGCAGGTGTTACTGGTGCTGAAACTGTGGCGGCCATGCCAGCGGACGCGTTAGTGCAAAAGCTAAAAGAATATAATGCAGCACCAACTTTGCTGGGCTTTGGCATTTCTAAGCCAGAGCATGTCAAAGCTGCGTTGGCTTCAGGCGCTGCCGGTGCAATTTCCGGCTCTGCAATTGTTGCGATTATCGAGAAAAACCTTGATGACAAAGCACAAATGTTGCACGAGTTGCACCAATTCGTCAGTGGCATGAAGGCCGCTACCACGCTGTAAGTACTATTGACCGCTCATAGCACTGCTTGGATAGATTTGCCAAGCAGTGCACTATCCGGTAACGTTGACGCAACAAATCTGCATTCAGGAAGAATGATTTTATGGCGTTAACCCTTATATTCGCGATCCTCGGCGCTTTGCTGGGTTTTGTCAGTGGCGAATTGATCGGCGCGGTGGCTGGTGGTCTTATCGGCGCGATGGCAATCCAAGTGCTTAATATTCGTGAAGAAATTCACACTTTACGCCAGCAAGTTGCTCAACTTCAAAAAACACAAACTAACCGCTCAGCAGTAGCTGCTACTGTCAATACGCCACAACAGCAGACTGCAGTTGTACCAGCGTCCCAGCCAACTACTGCGTCTCAGCAGGCTACAGTGCTTCAGCCAGCAGCTCCGGTTATGACCGCTGAGCCTAGCGCAACAATGATGTCAGCAGAGCCAGTAGCAGGGCCTAGCGCCTCAGTGCAGCCAGTTGAGCAAGCAACAACGCAAGCGCTTGCCTATACACCAATCCCTCATCAGCGGGTTTATCAACCCGAAGAAATCGCCGATGCTCAGCAAACAGTTCGGCAGACCACGGCGCATGTCCGGACTCAGCGCTCTGAACCGCTGCAAACCGCCCAAGATGGCATTTTTGAACGTTTACAGAACTTCCTGATGAACGGCAATCCGCTGGTCAAAATCGGTATGTTGGTACTTTTTATCGGTTTGAGCTTTTTAGCGAAATATGTGTCTAGCAGTGGTCTATTTCCACTGGAAGCGCGTTTAGCGGGCTTGGGCTTGGTCGGATTTGTCCTCATAGGCTTTGGCTGGAAAACCCGTGAACGCCAACAATATGGCTTGGTATTGCAAGGTGGCGGTTTAGCCGTGTTGTAGCTAACACTCTTTGTGGCTGCGAAACTCTATCCAGTGCTTAGTTTAAGTAGCGCTTTTGCCATGATGTTCTTAGTGGTCATAGCCGCAACAGTGCTGGCAGTAAAACAAAATGCGCAAGTGCTCAGTTTAATTGCCACAGCTGGCGGCTTTTTAGTACCGATCCTTACCTCGGACGGTGGCAATAACTTCGTTGGCCTCTTTAGCTTCTATCTATTGTTAAACATTGGCGTATTAGCCCTCGCTTGGTTTAAATCATGGCGGATTTTGAACGTCACGGGCTTTGTTTTTACCTTTGTTATTAGTTTAACTTGGTGTCTGACCCGCTTTACTGCAGCCGATTACTCCAGTGTTCAACCGTTTTTAGCGTTATTTTTTGTCATGTATTTGGCGCTGATGGTGCTATTTTCGATGCGCCAACCGCCTCAGCTAAAAGGACTTATCGACGGCAGCATTATGTTTGGTTTGCCGCTGGCGGCTTTTAGCCAGCAAATGTTAATTACATCGCATTTCGATAATGGCGATGCCTATAGTGCGTTGGCTTTTGCTTTGGTTTATGCCGGCTTATCCCGCTTTATGGCGGCCCGTTTTAGCGAAAGCCATGGCTTATTTATCTACACCTTACAAGTGATTGCTGCCGGTTTTGCCACGCTGCTCATTCCAATTTTGCTCGATGCGCAGTGGACCTCGGTAAGTTTTGCTATCGAAGCTGCAGGTCTGATTTGGATTGGCTTTCGGCAAAATCGAGGCTTTACTCGTTATTCTGGTTACGCGCTTTATGTTATCGGTTGCATTTCGTTGTTCACTCAACCGATTGCCGCAGGGCCGACATTATTGATCAGTGGTGATTTTTTAAACCTTGCGCTGTTAAGTGCCTCGGCGATTTTTATGGCTCGGATGCTTGACCGCTATGCTACAAAATTTGAACTTGCGCTGGCACCTTGGCTGTTTTATGCCGGTTGGGTATGGTGGTTAGCTGCAGGGGCAATTGAATTGTATGGCCATTTCTATCCAGACTTTACCCCATCAATGCTGTTATTCGTCAGCGCTTCCATCGCCGTCGCCAACCTGATGGCTGGCAAGCTGTTCTGGTCGCGCCTAGCAACGGTGCCATTCGCTCTTCTGCCAATTGCGGCTTTTCTTTGGATTGGAAAAATCCTTGAACAAATTGAGCATGGCAGCTGGCAAAATCCTTTTGATATCCTGGGCAGCTTAAGCATCTTCGCGGTATTTGCCCTGCAATATTTATGGCTAAATCAACTGCAAATGAAGAGCACACTGCAACATATTTCGACTGCTTATCTTGCCACAGGGATCATGCTTTGGTTTGCTGCCTATCTGCAACAGAGCTGGCACTTGAATGACCAACACTTCGGTGTGTTATGGCTTGTTACTTTTGCTTTGCCAATCACTACGATTTGGCTATGGCAACGGGCACAGCGCTGGCCTGTTGCAGCAATGCCCGAACTCTATCTTGGCTATTTACAATTGCCATGGCAACTTGGTTTAGCCGGAGTCTTTGCATATTGCACTATCCTGCCAAATCAAATGAACGCATTGGGCTTACCGCTACTGAATATCCCCGACGCAATAATGGCAATTAGTGGCGCTATGATCTGTGGTTTCATTTGGCAATTGCCAGCAAGTCGCGACTACAGAAGTGCCTTTGTGGTCACAGCTACTTTTATTTGGCTAAACACCATGTTGCTTCGTTGTCTGCATCACCAATTTGCCATTCCCTATCAAATTGAAGAACTGTTGGTTGATGGACGGATCCAAACGGCGTTATCTATTTTCTGGACTATTGCTGCCACTGCGACCATGTTGCTGGCAAGCAAACGACTTCGCAGATCTTGGTGGCTCGCAGGACTTGGTTTGATGACGGTTGTGGTCGCGAAGCTATTCTTGGTCGATCTAGCCGACAATGGCTCGTTAACCCGGATTATTTCGTTTTTGTCGGTCGGCGCCATGATGTTGTTAATTGGTTATTTCTCGCCGATCCCGCCTAAAACAGAAAATGCAGTCGAAGGTTCGCCTAACAGCTAAAGCTTGCCCTTGGCACTCAGCAATAAAAAAACGGACAATCATTTGTCCGTTTTTCTTTGTAAAACACTAACTATGCGGACTGCGTTGCCAATCATCTTGCCAATTAAACATCATAATACTGTAGGCTACTGCCACCAACCACTGCTGTTGCGCTGGCTCTTGTTTGTTTAAAATCCAAATCTTTGGAAACTGACTATCGATGGTCACAGCGGCCACTTGTTGGTTATCAATAAAGAAATTGTAGCCAAACACCTGCCCTTCTAACATTGGCATTGGTGTTGGAGTCCAGCGTTCATTGGTCTTATAAAGTGCGGTTTCAACCGGCTCTATCCGTAATTTAGTTTTACCTTTGTGCAGCTTAAACTTGGGCGCTGAACCATGTTTTCTTTCGACGATTAATTCAGAAATCTCGCCATTTTGCGTGACCACACAACCTAAAAAACTCATCAACTCAGTATTGATCAGCCGATTATAGCCGTTAACCTCATTACCCACAGTTTCTTCAGCCTGACCTTGATACAGCATTTTACAGTTGCTGTGCACTGCCGGCTGAGCTGTCATCTGCACATTAAATTCATAATCTTGCTCGCCAGTGACGTTGTAAGTATTCACCCATTGCGGATCAAGACTGATTACATCGTTGAATAAAAACTGAAACATAAAGTCGCCAGCATCGCCGAGCACAAAATCGCTGCCCATCTGCTGCTGACGCATCGATTTGCCCGATAAATCAAGTTCGTTAATTTGAAAGCTACCAAAGTTTTGATGATAGGCATCGTCTTTGATGGTCCACGTCGGCTTTTGTAACCGGAACTCAGTGGCGTCGCGGCTAAAAGTTGGATCTAACACAATCGCTTGGTCCGTTACCATCTGGCAGCCGACAGCTAAGCCGGTGGTCAGTGCGACCGTAATTAATCTATTTCTCCAAGAATTCATTTTTTTCTCCCTAACAAAATCATCATGTTGCTATTAAAACATGAGCAGAGTGCTGTTTTTATGCTGACTCTCATCTGAACCGAACTATAATACCGCCGTTGTTGTCGAATCGCCGAATAAAACTGGTTGTTTGCAGTCTACCAACTGAACACCACCCTGAAATTGCTAAGCTGGAGTTGTTTAAGTGTCTAACACTGTTTGCCCTGCCAAAGGATTGTTCTTTCGCTGCGCACCGTCAAAGTTGCTGACCTGTTTGGTGTTGTTATTCAGTACAATGGCCGCCCAATCGGCAACAAAAGCGGTGTTAGTCGAGTCGGTGTTGCATCATGATGCCGGGGTCAGCCATCAGCTCAATTGCAATATTGAAGCCCCGACTAGCTTTCGTGTCTCAAGTTTTGCAAGCGCCGAATTGGTAAAACTGTTACCGGTTGGAACCACTGTCAAAAAAGGGCAATTAATTGCGCGCCAAGATGATAGTTTTCTGTCGGCTCAAATCAATATTATCAAAACCGATATCGAATCTGCCAAAGTCGCGAAACTGTATGCAAGCGAAGAATTTAACCGTTTGAACAGACTAAGCAAAACCGGCCTTGCTGCCGCAACTGAACTTAATAACCTTAAATTTCAGCTAGATAGCTCCGAACTTAAGATCCAACGTCTGCAACAAGAACAAAAACTTGTGGAAGTTCGGCTGAATCGGCTCAATCATTACGCGCCTTTTGACGCACAGGTAACTGCAGTTATGGCGGAATTGGGCACGCAGTTGACTGAAGGCCAACCGGTTTTGCAATTGATTGCGACTGAAGATAAGCAACTTGCCTGCTTATTACCGGTTATTAGTTATTCCGACCAAGCAGCTTTAAAGCAGCATAAATTTGACTTACGTGGCACCACTATAAAACTTCGGGAAATCAGCCAACAACTGGATAGCAAAGGTGAAAATATCATTCTGTTGTTCAATCATCCGGCCAAAGATCGCCGTGATCTGTTGGTAGGCCAACGAGAAACCGTGCAAATGATGGTGTTTTCCAATCGCATCACCCGAGTGCCAAATGAAGCCGTGGAATTAGACGGTGATGACTATCGCAGTTGGCGGGTGAATGACGACAATAAAGTAGAACGCATAGAAATCAAAATTCTCGGCACCTCGGACAGTCATTATATCGTTGATTCCGTATTAAGACCTGGCGATAAAGTCGTTGTCAGTGGTCAACATGGCTTATTGCCAGAGCTCATAGTCAAGCCAGAACAACGCGGTTCTAGCCACAGATCTGGGCTGCCATTTGAATAAAAAAACCACCTCAAAAGAGGTGGTCTTTGACATCGTTACTCGCGATAAATCAGCGCTCAATAAGTACTGGATACTTCAAATAAGTCACATCATAGAACGGCGATCGTTGGTAAAACCATTGGACCCGCGCATCACCATCTTTTTGCAATACAGGGTCAGCTTTCACCGCAGCTTCAAACTCTGCCTTTAATTTGGCGTCGGTTTTCAGTTGTTGTTCTATCCATGGCAATAAGGCGTAATTTTCGAAATATTCGGTGCGTTGAAACATGCCATGGAAAAAGCCCCAACTAAAGAATGAATCTGGAGCCTCTGGTTGCAATAACGCGACAGCCAAAGCCCCTAATGGCTGATCGGTGCTAACCCGAACAGAACCAACTGGCAGCATGTAATCCAACCAGCTTGCATCAAAGCTGGCAGAAACCATAAAACGGCCCTCGAAAGGAACTTTGCCAAACTCAGGAGCTCGCGCGGTCAATTGCTGCAAAGACAGAGTTTTTGCGGTCTTAATTTCACTCAACTGCACGCCATGCAACTTCAATCGAGCAATAACATCCTGATACTGTGGTGGGATCCAATAAGCTTTAGGCACTTCAACTTCAATTACCGGAACTTTATCAACCCATACCGGCAATTCGGTATAGTTCTTTGGCTGCCCTGTCCATTTCACATAAGGTCCTTTTAGAATATCGCTTTGAGCGATTTCATAACTGATACCTTTAAACGCCATGGTTTCGGGTTGCTCGGCGGTTTTATACTTCAGCACCTGGCGCTGAGGCCGCGCATTTTCGTCTGCCTTTTTCGCTAGTTGCAGCACTTTTCCCTGCTCTGACAGCAGCTTCAGCGTTTGTTCTAACAAAACATAAGTCCCAAGAACCCGTTGCTTAAATGGTTTGAGGCTATGGTTTTCAATCAAAATTGATGGCAAATGACGTACATCACCATAACCTATTGAAAATCTTGGTGTTGATGGAGCATTACTGATGCCTTTGCTAAAATCCATT
Organism: Gammaproteobacteria bacterium; assembly: GCA_017302255.1. Lineage (GTDB taxonomy): Bacteria > Pseudomonadota > Gammaproteobacteria > Enterobacterales > Alteromonadaceae > Pararheinheimera. The sequence goes on from JAFLDV010000054.1 coordinate 18,049, forward strand.
GGATCCACACCAAACACCAAAGGTCCAGGAATATGGCCTTGAGCCGCCAGCGCTTGATCAATACTTGGACGATATACACTGGATAACCAGCTTGAGGCATTGGCACTAACCGCAGCAAATGCTTCATTAAAACCATAAGTAATATCGTATTGGTAATCTTCGCCATCGGTTACATGCACATCGATATACAGATCTGGATTGTACTGATTAAGCGTGCGAATAAGCGCTTGCATTTCCAACGCATCAGCTTTTGCGTAATCGCGATTTAAGTTGAGATTTTGTGCTGTCGCCCGCCAGCCTTGTTGCACTGGTCCCCGCTGATTCATCCGATTATGGCTTGAACGACGTTCATGAGCATCCACAGAGAAAATTGGAATAAAGAGCAAATCAACGTTATCCAGCAAGGATGCTTTTCCGCCATGGACTATGTCACGCAACAGCATCAAACCGGCATCTTTGCCATCGATCTCACCACTATGGATCCCTGCTTGCACTAACAAAGTTGGTCGCCCAGATTTTCCAACCAAATCAGGCTGACGACTGGCTTTCACCAAGACGATATCGCGGCCCTGCGGGCTTTTGCCTATGACTTCAAGCCGTAATTCTGAAGAACTTTCAACCAATTTTCTTAAATAAACCAT
>JAFLDV010000055.1 GCA_017302255.1 Gammaproteobacteria bacterium
GAACTAGAAAAAAAATTGCCGGCTAATAGCCAGCTGACAACGCGGTTAGTGGCAGGAGCTGAGCACAATGAGGCTGCCTGGGCAGCGCTGATGGAACAAGCCTTATTGTATTTATTCAGTGAATAGCGAACAAAACAGTAGACGTTGAAGCTAATTCACTTGCCTTCTGGCAGTTCTAAATGAAATGATCGAAATTGAAAACGCCAAATACCTAGAAGGATACAGAATGCTATTAATAAAAATTTTTTATTTACTTTTCCCAAAGTTATCATTCACTATTGATTATTATTTATTTTCTGGAGGTTTAAATGACAACGTATCGCTACACTCTTGAAGGGGATATGCCCTTAGGCAAGAGTGATTTGTTCAGGCTGTTTAATAATTATCGCGTATATAAATATATTATAGAATTGTTAGTTGATTTAGACATCACCGACCTATCTAATTATAGAATTTTAGAACCGGGATGCGGTGACGGTAACAAATTAAGGTTTTTCACCGAACTAAGAGCGAAACCTGAAAATTGCTATGGATTAGAAATTAGCTCAAATTCAGTTGATTTATGCAAGAGCTTGTCGCCAAACAAAATGCAATTTATTCAGGGCTCAGCGCTGGACATGCCTTTTGAAGATGAATTCTTCGATATTGTTTTGTGTTCTGGGTTATTCGGTTGTTTTAACAATGAGAAGGATATTAGAGTTATTTCGTCTGAGTTAAGTAGAGTTCTTAAAAAAAGCGGAATTTTATTTGTTTTAGATCTAAATGAGAACTTTAACTCAATATATAGCGGAAACGCTCATGTAATGGCAAAAGGCTTCAATACATTTGATTCGAAAGGCGGCGAGTTAGAAGCTCTTTTAGAAGAATTTACTGTTATCAGTATTATACCTGCATTTGCGTGTGAACATTATGGTCGCTTTGATAGAACTCCTGCTCAAGTTATAGACTTGCCACGCATTGATGCATCTATCGACGCAGGAGAAAGATTATGCGGCTATACACTCTGGACTTTTTTTAAAAAACTTGAATAATCAATGGTAAAAGCAGCAACCACCATACCGAATATTATGATTTTTATCATCTTACATTTATGTGAATTTATAACTAGCGGTAAAAGTACAACCTTGTCATGATCGGGTGTATTTTAATTGGTGGAGTATATAATGCTTGAAGCTGCGACCTCTAAGAATTACATTAATTTTATTTCACCACCAGTCTAATTGTTTATTTGTTAAAAAATTAAATAACCGGAATCATTTAAATATGGTGCATTTTTTATCGAATTATATCTGGATTTATTGTATTCATAAGTGACTTCACGATAGTTGGAATTTGCTTTGAAATTTACTCTAAAGGATTCACTGATTTCTCAGTGCTATATATAATTTTTGCATTTATCTTTTTTTTATTTTTCTCAATTATTGCGGCTAGAGGCAGAAGACCAAAATTTCTAAGTTGGATTGAATAACAAAAAGCCACCTTCGATAGCATCGCAAATACCACCCAACTGTCAAATTGGATTAGGAACTGGTTTCTGGGCAGCCTCGATGTATAGCAATAAAAGCGGCAGTCTAAGATCAGTCACTCTACCAAAAAGAGTTAGCAATTCTGATCCACAATAATGATTTGGACGGTCAAAAAAGAACTTTAAAAAGGCTACTAGAAGTGAGCCAAAAACTGGGCAATAACATCGAAGCCGAGCAAATATCCAAACGACTGAAAGAGATAGAATTACAACTTACCCAAATCGGACAGCAGGTTTAATTAAGTTTTTAAAGCTAGCTCTTTGCTTCGTTTTGATAAAAACATACAACAAAGAGCTCACAATTTCTTCTAGCAACAGTCTGCTTAACCAAGCGCCGGACATTGCGCAGTGAGCACTCCAAAGTGAGCGAGGGAGGCGCGAACGGGCGAACGTAGTAATGACCGGTGATTGGTGTTCAATAATTGATAAGCGCAATAACCAAGCGCCGGACATTGCGTAGTGAAATCTCAACAGTCAGCGCGGGAGGCGCGAATGGGCGAAAGCAGTAATGACCGGTGATTGGTTTAAGCAAAAAACCACCACCAAATTAGCTTATCGCCGCAATCACATAAACATCAAAACGGTTATTCTTCCCGACAATACTCATACTCGGTTTTTGCAGATTCAAAAACTCAGCATAACCAGGACGCTTCACCACCACTCGCTTTTGCGCCAATGCCAAAGCAAGGGGCAATAGCGCATCAGCATCATCATCAGTACCAACGACCTGATGAAACGCCGCCATCTCCTTTTTCACTGCCGCAGATTTCTCACGGGCTGGAAACATCGGATCTAAAAACACCACATCGGGCGCTGGTAAATCGCGTAATGCTTGATGGGCACTGGCATGTACCAACTGCATCCGGGCCGGCAACCAATCCGCGAGCAAAGGATCGAGTGCCGCCCGCCGAAGCCCGTCTTGCAACAATGCAACGACAGCTGGATTGCGCTCGACCAAAGTGACATGCGCGCCTAAACTCGCCAGCACAAAGGCATCGCGACCAAGACCTGCGGTCGCATCAACCACCGTCAATCCCGCCTTTTTGTGCAGGCCAACCGCCTTAGCAATGCCTTCACTTTTACCACCACCAAATTTGCGGCGATAAGTCGCAGCACCGCTCGCAAAATCCACCAAGATATCGCCTTGTTTTGGCATATCAGCATTGCGCAGCACTAAAGCGTCGCCTTCGCGTACGAGATGCCAACCTTGCGGCGAAATTAAGCGCGGCAACGAAAATTGCTGACACAACTCATTTGCCCACTCTGCGGCAGGATCTTGGCAATAAACGCCCTGACAATTCATTTGCACTTTAACGTCCTACCTAAAAATTGCAGTAACCTGACCAACAACCAGAGCGCCACTGCGCGTGCACAGGCCTTTGTGTGTAATCACCGGCTAATCACTGCAAACAGCAATTTATTCAGGGGCATCCGCCATCCCAAGATAGTTATCGCCGACACTCATCGCGACAATCCGACTCATCTCTTGATACGACAGCCCCGATTGTTGCTGCCATTCATTAAACTGCGCCTGGATTTTGCGCAGATTACCAAGGCTCGTCAGGCCGCCATCAATCAGTTGATGACCGCGAAAGTACGCTTCGATATCTTGGCTTAATAAAAAAGTATCTTTGCCCATGGCCCGCAGCGCATAAGCGCCGGTATTGCCACCAAGCCGCGCACCACGTTTTTTCAATAATGCCCACAACGAAATGATGTCATCGCATGGCCAATTGGCGATCAGCGCCGAAAACGAGCCATGCTCAAGACTTAACTCATAAATCATTTGGGCGTTGGCGCGAATGGTCAGCACCTTATTACCATTGCGGATAATTCGCGGATCTTGGGCTTTTTCTGCCAGCTTTTCATCAGAAAGCATCAGAATTTTCTCTGGCGCAAAATCAAAAAAGACCTCATTAAAACCGGCCCATTTTTGTTCAACCACACGCCAAACAAAACCACTTTGAAACACTTTTTTGCTAAAGGCAGCTAACCAATCAGCAGAGGTATACTCCAATAATTGTTTGGTGGTTAACGGCTTCGATGTCAAAGCCTTAACCGCGGCCAAACCGCCTTTACGCTCAGCCGCTCGCGCTAAAATCTGGGAAAATTGTTCTGCCACTTACCCTACTCCAAGGCCATGCGCTTAAAGCGCATCAGCGCCTGCGCCAATCTTACAAAAACCACCAACCAGCGCGACTTGCGGCACTGGCACAATGGCGCAGTCCGACATCATGCCGCTGCGTTCATTATGCGCTTTGGCCAGTTGGTTATAGGCCTCAATTTGCGACAACAGCTTGGCTTCATCGACATCTTTAGTCGAATATGGCAAATAAAATGCCGGGCCGCCGCAAGGTTTTTGCCCAACACCGACAATTTTGCACTGAGCACTGTGGTCGGCAGCAGCGGCACCAATCATCGCTTTGATTTCAGCCAAACGGGTCGCTAATTCAGCATCTGAGGTTTTGAGATCTGTTGCGACTTTATCTTCTGATGCAGCCATTACAGGCTCCTCCGGGTTACTGGCAAGCGCTGGCGGCGCCTTGCTACAAGCCGCTAAAAAGCTCAGCAGCGCAGGCACCACCGCTAACCAGCGCAAAGTCCTCATTGTGCAGTGATCCCCATATGACGCAACAAAGCGGCATTAGAAGGTTCACGGCCACGGAAGGCTTTAAATAACGCCATAGGCTCATCGCTACCACCACGCTCAAGAATGCAGCGTAAGAAATCGCGGCCAGTGGCTTCGTTAAAGACTCCTTCCTCCTCAAAACGGCCAAAAGCATCGGCAGACAACACTTCCGCCCATAAGTAGCTGTAATAACCAGCGGCATAACCACCGGCAAAAATATGGCTGAAGCTATGTTGGAAACGGTTAAAGGCTGGTGGCACAATCACCGACACTTCACTGCGAACTTCATCCAACATTTGCTGTACACGCGCGCCTTGTGCTGGGTCGTATTCAGCGTGTAAACGGAAATCAAACAGCGCGAACTCTAACTGACGCACTAAAAACAACGCACTTTGGAAATTCTTTGCCGCCAGCATCTTCGCCAGTAAATCCGCAGGTAGCGGCTTGCCGGTTTCGTAATGGCCAGAAATCACCTGCAGCGCTTCCGGAGCCCAGCACCAGTTTTCTAAAAACTGACTTGGTAATTCCACTGCATCCCAAGGCACACCAGCAATACCGGCAACGCCAGCAGCATCCACTTTGGTCAGCATATGATGTAAACCATGGCCGAATTCATGGAACAAAGTAACCACTTCATCATGGGTGAACAAGGCCGGTTTATTGCCAACTGGCTTGTTGAAATTGCAGGTTAAATAAGCCACCGGCTTTTGCAAACTGCCATCTTCGCGATGGCGACGACCTTGGCAATCATCCATCCAAGCGCCACCGCGTTTTTTCGAGCGCGCATATAAATCCAAATAGAAGCTTCCGCGCAGTTCGCCGGTTTCATCAGTGATGTCAAAAAACTTCACATCAGCATGCCAAACATCAACACCAGCACGCTCGGTCACAGTCACGCCGAACAGGCGTTTGAGCACGACAAAAAGCCCAGACAGCACTTTATGCTCAGGGAAATAAGGACGTAATAGCTCATCGGAAATCGCATATTTGGCGATCTTCAGCTTTTCTGAGAAATAAGGCACATCCCAGGCATTGAGTGTATCAACCGCAAAACCGGCTTCAGCAAAGGCACGCAGTTCATGTAAGTCTTGTTGCGCTTGTGGTTTCGCGCGGCGGGCTAAATCAGAAAGGAAATCTAGCACTTGCTTTGGATGCTCAGCCATTTTGGTCGCTAAGGATTCTTCAGCGGCGTTATTAAAATCTAATAACTGCGCTAATTCATGTTTAAGCGCCAAGGTTTCTTCAATAATCGCCGTATTGTCAAACTGACCAGCCGTTGGGCCTTGGTCTGAAGCGCGTGTGGCATAAGCGCTATAAAGCTCTTGGCGCAGCTCGGCGCTATCGGCATAGGTCATGATGGCGATGTAACTTGGGAATTCTAAAGTAAAGACCCAACCCGTTAACTCGCGACTCGCCGCGGCTTCAGCTGCAGCTAGTTTGGCATCTTCCGGCAAACCCGCCAGCAATTGCTCATCGGTAATGTGTTTGAACCATGCTTGGGTTGCATCCAAGCAGTTGTTGGAGAACGTGGAACTCAAATCCGACAAACGTGTTTGAATATCCCCATAACGTTGTTTTTTGTCATCCGACAATCCGATACCTGACAGCTTAAAATCGCGCAGCGCGTTCTGCACCACTTTTTGCTCGGCACCGCCTAACGTCGCAAACTCTTCACTCTCTGACAGCGCCACATAGGCTTGATACAGACCTTCATGCTGGCCAACCCAAGTACTGAATTCTGACAACAGCGGCAAACAGCTCTCATAGGCTTCACGCAGTTCTGGTGACGACACCACTGAATTTAAGTGCGAAACCGGCGACCATAAACGAGATAAATGATCGCTCACTTCTTCACTGCGTTTGATTAAGCTTTGCCAAGTTACTGGGCGAGTGGTCGAAGCCACTTCCACTGCATCACGACAGACGGCCAATGCTTGTTCAACCGCTGGCTTAACCAACTCAGGGGTTATTGCAGAAAAAGGGGGAAGTCCATTGAAATCAAATAAAATATTGCTCATAACCAGCCTGCGTTAGCGTGAATTATTGTAAGAATAACTATTGGATAAACTATGGGGGCTATGACGATTTTCTCAAGGGAAGCCGCGAAAAAAGCTGAGTTAAGCTTCTACAGGCGTTACAACGCTTGCAACAGTTGGCGCCAGTTCTTGTTTCAGCCATAGCTGCAACTCAGGCCAAGGCATCGGTCTGGCAATAAAATACCCTTGCACGGCATCAACATCATGCAAAGTGAGAAAGTCTAATTGCCGCTGATGCTCAACGCCTTCGCAAATTACCCGCAGGTCCATGCTCTTGCCAAGCCGAATGGCGCCAGCCAACAAGTTTTCTTTCTGGGTGCCGAGCATACTTAGTAACGCCATATCCATTTTCAACTCGCGAATAGGCAAGCTACCAAGTTTGGTCAGCATAGATTGGCCTGCACCGAAGTCATCCATAATCAGTCCGGTTTGCGCTTTACTAAATAACTCCAGTGACTTCAGCGCAGCGGCTGAGTCCGGCGTCATTGCACTTTCGGCAAGTTCAAATTGGATTCGTTCTGCAGCTGGAAATTTTAATTCATGCTGCAACATGCTACTGATTAACGTAGTGTTTTCTAGATCAAGCGCCGATAAGTTCATTGATATCGGCAGCCGGTAACCCATCTCATGTAGCTGGTTTTGGGTCTTTCTTACTTCTTTGTAGACCCAAGCCGTGATGTTGCAAATAAGCCCCGCCTCTTCGGCTAACGGAATAAATACTGCAGGCGATACAGCACCAAATTGTGGGTGCGTCCAGCGGATAAACGCCTCCACGCTACACACTTTCTGCGCTGTTAAATCCTGTACCGGTTGATATAACAAATGAAATTGTTGTCGTGCTAGCGCAGCCGAAAGCTCAGTTAAAAGCGCCAAGCGCTCACGACTCTCTGCGGCAAGTTGCGGTTGATAAGCCAAATGCCCGGCCGGTTTTACCACTGAGGTTAAGGCAAGTGCCGCATGGGCTATTAACTCTTCCGCGCTTTGCGCAAGTTCGCTGCTCGCCGCAACAGAGGCATATCGTGGTTTGAAATCCGGCGACAAACCATCGATAGTAAATTTTTGATTGAGTAGCCGTCGCAGGTTGGTCAGAATATTTACAAAGGAATTTTCTTGCACCAACAAAGCAAACTTGTGCTGAGTCAGCGCGAATACGGTTTGAAAGCGTTCAGCGCCAAGGCTTACTACAGCTGGCGTATGGCGAGCGCAAAACAGTAATAATGAATCTAAATAGGCGTCGACAATTTCTGCAGTTTTCTCTCGGCCAATAATGGCTTCAATTTTGTCAAAGTTTTGCAATTCAATCAGCAATAAACGATAGCGAGCCTGACCATTGTCCAGTTGTGCGCTCAACAATTCGTTCAGCGCCAAACGCGATCCTAAACCATAAAAAGGCGCAATTTTGCTGCGCTGTAATTCAAGCTGCTGCAACTTACTAAGCTGCTGATTACGCTCTAACAGCGCTTGCTGCGTTCGAGTAATTACCGCCTTTTCTAAATAGATATTGAGTACCAAGCTGCTAGTCATCAAGATCGCAGCCAAAGTGGTACCCAATTCTAAAGCAACCAAGGTTAACGCTGACTCGGCAATAATGCCGGTAACCCGAAGCGCTGCCAGCACAATACTGATTAACAACACCGACATCGGCAATAAAAACAGCGCCGCTTTACGTGGCTGTCGTCGAATCATCAAACAGCTGATAAACAGAGTGCAGCAGACACACATTTGCATCAAATACACCGACGCTTGCTTTAATTCGCTTTGCCATTGGTAATCTGGCAACAGCTGCAATGTCGCAGTGGCCAGCAACATAACAACTGCAATCACTTCAAACGCAAAGAACAACCAAAACGATTTCTGCGGCCGCCGGAAATCAAAATAATGCCGAATAAAGCCACTGCAGCAATAAATAGCAATCGGCAAACACCATTCAACGAGCCGGTTGTATTCTGGATGCGTAGGCCATAACCATTGGAAAGTGAAGCCATTAATTTCTGCTTGTACCGCCGCAATACAAAGAATTAAGGCGCTGAAAAGACTTAAATTATATTGTTGAGTGACTAATGCCAGTAACACACCTAGTAAGGCCGCAAAAATCATCACGCCCAAATAAAAACCGTGGAGCACCTGACGCTGTTGTTCAAGTGCTAATTGTTGACTTAGATCCACATATCGGATTGGAAACAATGAATTACCGACATTGTAACTACGAACAAATACGGTAATTGACTGGCCTAACCATGCAGGATCAATAGGAAGCACCAAACTCGCGGTATTGACTAAACGGTTAGCATAGGGCTGACCATCACCGGTGTGCAAATGCTGTAAAACATCACCATTTGCCGCCACCACAAAAAACTGGACGTCGTCGAGGTATGGCGCATCCAGCACTAAGGCGAAATCTTTAGTCGGGGTAAAATCCAAACGATACCATAAGGTGCCAAGCGCATAACCCATTGGTCGTTCTGGCTCTTTGAGTAACTGCCAACGATCACTAGGCTGTTGCTGGGCTTGTTGCGGGTTCGCGATCGCATCATCTTGCAAAAACTGAACTTGCAATGGCATCGAGGCAACGCCACGATGGTAACTTAACACCGCGAGACTATTGAGTAGCACCAAAACTAGAGTCACCAGAATGGCACTTAACACGAGGCCGAAAGAGGAAGTTCTCGCCGATTTTTTAGTTGCTGGACTAATGATTGCCGACATCGGATGATTCAGAACAAATGCCTCATGTCAGCATCCTCACAAGGATTTTTCTAAGCAGATAGTTTGTGAGCTGTAGCGATACTTGCCATACGACGCGCATTTCTTGAATCCTTTATGTAAAAAGAAATTCACTGCCTTGCCATTCATGATCCGCGCCGCAGCTAATACCGAAGTAAAACCCTGACTCTTGGCATGCACTTCCAAAGCTTGCATTAAGGCACTACCAACGCCTGGTGATGCGGAAAAAAGACGTTTAATTTCAGCTCGGGTCGTGTCCTCTTTGCGCAGTAAACCACAACCAACCGCTTTGCCATCATGCCAAGCGACTAAAGCCAATATCAAACCACTGCCTTGAAAGTCTTGCTTTTGTGTTTCTTCACCTTGGGTTTTTGCTAACGCTTGCGATAACTCTCCAAATAGCGCAACCAACGCCGGATCAGTCAGAGCAACTTCAGTCATGCTATACATAGTTATCCTCATAAGACTATCAGCTAGCAATTATTGGCATCACAAAAGGCCAAGCTAATTACTACTAAACACAAACGCATTTTGAGCATAGCCGCTGAAGGCTATTTTGGTAACTACAAACGCAATTTTTGCCAAAAAACCCTAAAAAAACTCTGGGAAATACTAAATTGGCAAATCTCCGCTGCATTTATTCAACAAATAGAGCAAAAACATAAGCTTATGCGTGACCTATTTTCACCTGTATGCTTGGCGTGCTTATCCCCGAACTAGCTTAACAGGGCCAATACAAGGTGGTCATGGCGATTCACCGCATTTCAACTGCAACTTGCTGCAAAAGTAGCAACAAAAAAACCTGCTTTGGCATACTCGTGTGAATGAATTATTGGTTTTTACTAATTGAGGAAATCTGCAATGATGAAAAAAACACTTCTCGCTTCTGCAATTGCCAGCGTCTTAGCGCTCAGCGCTTGTACGGACAACAAACCGGCAGCAGAACAACAAACTCCAGCACCGGCAGTCGCCGCCAAACAAGGAGCCGACGCGACAATGGCTAACCCACTGCTTACAGTAAGCCCACTGCAATACCAAGCACCACAATTCGACTTGATAAAAGTGGAGCATTATCTGCCAGCGATGGAAGCCGGTATTATTGAAAATGCCGCGGAAATTGAGACTATTGCTAATAACACTGAAGCTGCGACTTTTGACAATACTATCGTTGCCCTTGAGAAAAGCGGTGCTTTGTTAGATCGTGCGACCAGCGTGTTTTTCAACATGACCGGCACTATCAGCAATCCAGAAATTCTTAAAATTCAAGCGACTATGGCGCCAAAACTGGCAGCACATGGCGACAACATTAGCTTAAACCCAAAATTATTTGCTCGGGTTAAAGCGATTTATGATGCGCGTAAAGATTTAAAATTAGATAGCGAAGCATTACGTTTAGTTGAAGTGACTTATGAGCGTTTTGTCCGCGCTGGTGCTTTACTGAATGACGAGCAAAAAACTACGATCCGCGCCTTAAACGAAGAGCACTCTAAGCTGGCGAACCAGTTCGGCCAAAACTTACTGAAGATCACCAAAGACATCGCAATTGTTGTCGATGACAAAGCCCAACTGGCTGGCATGTCCGAAGCAGAAATTGCTGCGGCAGCTGAAGGCGCTAAAGCGCGTGGTCAAGACGGCAAATATATCATTGAACTGACCAACACCACTCGCCAACCTGCTCTTGCTGTGCTGGAGAACCGCGAATTACGCCAAAAAGTGTGGGAAGCATCAGCATTCCGCGGCACCACTGGCGAAACCGACAACCGTCCATTGGTTGCGCGTTTGACTCAAATCCGTGCCGAAAAAGCGAAATTATTAGGCTTTGACACTTGGGCCGACTATCAACTTGGCCAAAGCATGGCGCAAAAACCACAAGCTGTGCTGTCAATGTTAAGCAGTATGGTGCCAGCAGTTGTAGCCAACACCAAACTGGAAGCTGCAGCAATTCAAGAGATGATTAAAGCGCAAGGTGGCGATTTCGAGCTCCAACCTTGGGACTGGGAATTCTACGCAGAGAAAGTGCGCAAAGCTAAATACGATTTAGATGAAAGCCAAGTTAAACCATATTTCGAATTTGAACGGGTATTGCAAGACGGCGTGTTCTACACCATGAACCAGCTGTTTGGTATTACCATGAAACCGCGTCCAGATTTACCGGTTTATCACCCAGACGTGAAAGCCTATGAAGTCTTCGATGCTGATGGCACCAGCTTAGCCATTTTCTATGCTGACTATTTTGCCCGCGAAGGCAAACGCGGTGGCGCTTGGATGAGCTCATTTGTGAATCAAAACGCGCTGCTTGGCGACAAGCCAGTGGTCGTTAACGTGATGAACATTCCTAAAGGCCCTGCTGGCGAACCTACTTTGGTAAGCTACGACAACGTGACCACCATGTTCCACGAATTCGGTCATGGTTTACACGGCATATTCTCGAAAGTGACCTACCCAAGCTTGTCAGGCACCGCAGTTTCTCGCGATTTCGTTGAATTCCCATCAACCTTCCAAGAAGACTGGGCTGCCCATCCACAAGTACTGGCCAACTACGCTAAACACTACAAAACTGGTGAAGCAATCCCTGCTGACTTATTGGCTAAGATCCTGAAATCTCGTAGCTTTAACCAAGGTTACGACACTTTAGAATACATGGCAGCAGCCTTAGTGGATATGGAATGGCACTCATTACCAGCCGGAGCACCATTGCAAGATGTGGAAAAATTCGAAGCGGGCGCCCTGAAAAAACACGGCGTAGATTTCGCAGCAGTACCACCACGCTATAAATCAACCTTCTTTAGCCATTCTATCGGTGGTGGTTATTCAGCAGGTTATTATGCGTATATGTGGTCAGAAATTTTAGCAGCTGACGCTTTTGCCTACGTGCAAAGCCAAGGCGGTCTGAAAATTGAAAACGGCAACAACTACCGCACCAACATCCTGTCAGTGGGCAACACCAAGCCACCAATGGAAGCCTACAAAGCCTTCCGCGGCCAAGAGCCAACCACAGACGCATTATTAATTCGCCGCGGTTTGAAAACCTCAGTGAATTAATTAGTTTTCTACCGTTTTAAGGCTTGTAGCCGACTGTAAGTTTGACTTGCAGTCGGCTTTTTTGCCGTTACTTTCTTTTTTATGCAAAAGAAAGTAACCAAAGACCACAATTCCTGCCGTTACTTTCTTTGATGCGCAAAGTACACAGGTTTGCCGTTACTTTCTTTGATGCCAAAGTACACAGATTTGCCGTTACTTTCTTTGATGCCAAAGAACCAAATTGGAAGCCGGTACTTTCTTTGATGCCAAAGAAAGTACCCAAAGAAAGGCACCCCTTTCCCGCTCGAAAGCCCGTTGGAAAATTGCAGCTCTGAGGCGAAAACGGAACTCGCTTGCTGCTAACGTCAGCAAGCTCAAACAGCCGTTTTCTTAAAACCTCAGACCAGCATTTTCCAACGGCTCGCTACAACGGGGCCGAAAAGCAACAGCAAGGCACAAATAGGTATTGGTTTTGATGGTTGTTTTATTAAAACCTCAGAACAGCATTTTCCAACGACTCGCTACAACGGGGCCGAAGAGCAAAAGCAAAGCTCAGATAGTTACTGGTTTTCACAACCGTTTTCTTAAAACCTCAGAACAGCATTTTCCAACGACTCGCTACAACGGGTCAAAAGCAAGAGAAACGAGCTTTTGCTTTGCTAACTATCTTGCTTTTCATTGCCCCGTAAAGCGAGCCGGAGCAAAACAAGACTTTAAGGTTTTAAACGGGCGACTGTTTGAGCGGGGCGACGTTAGCGACCCGCGAGTTTCGCCCGTGCCTTAAAGACTTGAATTTGCTTCGGGCTTTATACGGGCTTCGCCCTATCCTTCGGACCCGCTAAAGCGGTTCAGCGCAAGCGCTGTCGAGCGATCCGGGGTGCCTTTCTTTGGTTACTTTCTTTGGCATCAAAGAAAGTAACGGCATAACTGGCGTGCTGACTGCAAGTCAAACCAACAGCCGACTGCCAGTCAAACCAACCGATTGACAGTTATTGTTAACTGTCAATCTTCAACATAGCTGCCAATAATTGGCAGTCTTGCTTCTGCTGTTCGGCGTATTGTTGGCAGGCTGTGAGCAGTGCCGGTTGATGTTCGGCCATCACTTGTAGCATTTGTTTGGCAAAGCGATTTGAACGGCGATCAGCTCGGTTGTGGGCTAGTGCCAGCGCGTGGCCGCAGGCTTCGGCGAATTGGCGCAGCGATTGGCCCGGCAGTTCTTCGTGCAAGCAGACATCTTCTGGGTCGACATCAACATTGGCATGATGTAACGAACGTACTAAATAATGGGCTCCTTCAAATTGCACTTCATCCAGCACCGAATCCGGCCGGCGTTGCATTAACCGCTGACAGTCCACAGTGAGATGCGCGTCATTGAGCCGGTTTACTGGACTTAAGTCAGGGAAGAAAAATAACGGCGCTGAACGACGTTGTTGCTTCACTTCCACCACTTGGCAAAGTGCCAGATCAGTATCTGCTGCGAACTCTTTTGGGCCCACCAACAAGTAAAAACGCTGCATATTTAATGAGCCCGTGCCCGCGCCATGACGCGTCACAATATCCAGGATCTCATCGTGCACATAAGGCGCAAAGGCATGCTTAATTTGCGCATAACGCTCAGTCTCTAAGCGGCTGAATTTATTCGCATCATTTTTAAATTGTAACGGGCGCTGATTAAAATCGACCGATTTTGCCAAGGTGCTTTTCTTCATAAAATCACCGCCGGCAGCCGAGCGTTTTATCGCTTTTTTCAAAAACGGTTTTAATACGTGGTTTTTCGGAAAATCGTCTTGAGTGCTAAAACGAAATTCTGGATCAGCGGCGACAGCGGCACAGCATTGCAAGTACGCTTTGCAAAAACTCTTGGCGGCAATTTCCGCTTCCGCTGAAGTCGCAGCCTGAAACGAGGCTAAATCCTCAATGTCTTCATTGGTATATTTGCCATCTTTTAGCCCACGACAATAATCGGCAGCCAATAACAAACTAACTAAATAACGGCTGATGTCCCATGCGGCATGACCAATACAGGCATCATCAAAATCATTAGGGGCAAAAATCACTCGTTCGCCATAACTGCCGTCTTCGGTGAAAAAACCAAAATTTGAGACATGGCAATCGCCCATCACTGCGGTCAGTGGCACTTGCTGTAGCAAAGCAGCAGGAAGTTGCAAAACGCCGGATTGAATATCGGCATAAAACAGCCCAGAGCTTCCGCGTAAAAAGCGAAATGGGTTTAACGCCATTTTCTGATGTTTACCCAGCAGCTGCTGGCTTGGGTCGACCTGATCGGTGCGAGTAAATTCTGCGATTAATTGTTGCTGACGTTGCATTGAATGCCTCCATGCCTTGTTGTTATGCCAAGATACTAATTCAGCAGCACCGGCAAAGCGATTGGCAAAGATGCATATTTTTGTAAGAAGATGCGAATCTGCACCTTTCAGAACACATCTATCGCATCTATAACTTTGACAGGAAAAATTTTTTGTAACCTTTCAACGCCAATCATTCGTTGAAGTGTTAGAGCATCTAGGCCTAGCATTGGCATGTCGAAATTCAACAGGGAAATAAAATGCGATATTTTTCAGCAATATACCTATCTTCGAAACGAATTTTTAGCGCCCTTTTACTGTCATCATTGGTGGTAGGAACAAACTGGCAGGTGCAAGCGGCAGGAGTGCAAAGTGTGACCGTTCCGGCGCATGACGCCATGCCAGAATTAACCGCGATGGTGTGGACACCTTGTGCACAGCCGAGCGGTCCAATCAAGCTGGGGAGTTTCGAATTGACAGGTCTCAAAAATTGCCCTGTTCTCGGACAGGCTTTACCGCTGATAGTCATTTCGCACGGCGATTCCGGCTCATCGATTGGCCATCATGATACAGCTGCGGCTCTCGCCGATGCAGGATTTGTCGTGGCAGCGGTGCTGCATCCAGGCAATAACTTTGCCGACAACAGTCGTCAATCAGAGTTAAGTATTTTCGAAACTCGGCCGGCTGATATTTCACGCTTAATCAATTTCATGACGCAGGATTGGCAGCAAGCCACACACCTGAACGCATCGAAAGTCGGCGTTTTTGGTTTTTCCCGAGGTGGCTACACTGCATTGGCACTGATTGGCGCAAAACCTGATGCAGCAGCCAGTTACCAACGTTTTTGTTCAGCATGGTGGTCATTTGTGATAGGTCATTGCCGTCAACTTGATGACGCCGATGTCACAATAAGCCCGGTTGCAAATCCACAAATTAAAGCGGCAGTCGTCGTTGACCCGTTGAATTTGTTTGGAGAGCACAGTTTTACCGCCGTGAGTGTTCCGGTGCAATTATGGTCATCGGAGCTTGGTGGCGATGGTGTCACTTTGGCGCATAGCCAAGAAATTAAAGCGGCTTTGCCAATCTCCCCAGAGTATCACAGTGCTAACGGCGCTGGACACTTTGTATTCTTGGCACCATGCCCAGCAGAGCTCGCGGCGGAAGCCGAAGAAATTTGTGTCGATCCGACAGGCATTGATCGCAGTGCTTTCCATCGAGAATTCAATACTCAAGTGGTACGTTTTTTTCAGGAAAAACTTTAAAATAACCCAGCCAGTTCGGCAAAGTCGCTGAACTGGCTGGTACGCTTTGTTGGTTGTTTGTTTACATTGAATTTCATGACTGTTACGGTATAACCAGATTTTGTTACAACGGAACTCCTATGAAATCTCGGACTCATGCTCCCCTGCTTAGCGCTGTCGCACTGGTGTTGTTCACTAATTCTACTTTCGCCAATGCTTTGGAAAATTCAGACAATCAACAGTTGCCGCAAGCCTTTCAACAGCTTCCGCAACAGGCGATCCGCCATTACCAAATCGCTGAACATGGAGATTTAGCGGGGTCTCAGGCGGCCACTATTGCGCCGCAGTTATTGCAATATGACGCCAAGGCTAAACCAGTCCTGTCATTGCCTATCGCCGGTAGTCAGGTTTATTTGATGCATAGTCAACGGCATAGCAATGGTGATATCACTGTTACCGGTACGGCGACCATAGATGGTCAAGCCTATCAGTTATTACTGACCCAAGGTCGCGCTGGGGTGATTGGGGAGCTGCGAGGTGCTAATACCCTGTTATTACAGCAACAGGGGAATCAATTGTTTCTGGTCGATATCGACGCGGCAGGCTTGATTGAACCACCCAATGAAAATGATGTGCCAAACCTGATTGCAGCGAGTCGTGCACTCCAGCAAGACTCGCTGGCACAAAGCTGGCGTTTTCCGCCGACAGTTCAGCAGTTCAATGGCCAAGCGATAACTATTGTCGACATTATGATGCTGTACAGCAGCGACGTAAGTGCGGCCTATCCTAATGGACTCGCCGACACCTTGATGACGCAATTAGTAGCCAAAACCAACCAAGCCTTTATCGATAGCGGTGTATCGATGCAATTGCGTATCGTCCATCGTCAGGCAGTGAACTACCAAAAGCCATCCAACTTTACTGCGCTCGATGACTTGAATGACGCGCTGGATAAACAATACAGCGGCACCATCGACAGCAGCCTGGCTCAGGTTCGTGCCTTACGCGAGCAATATGGTGCCGATCTGGTCAGCATGATCCGGACTCATGACTTAAACGAACGTGGTGTTTGTGGCATTGCGCAGTTCCCTGATCCAGAAAAAGATTTTCTGGCGAACATTAGCAATGTTGGCACCAGCGGGGGGTCTATCTGTGGCAATACCTTTACCCACGAAATCGGCCATAACTTTGGTGCTGGCCACCAATTTATGAATGGCAGCAGTGTAGGTGCAAGGCCTTCCGCTGGCGCTTGGATTATCAACAACAAGTTTAATACCGTTATGAGCTCGATCGGCACTGGCGATATCAACCGCAATTACAGTCTGAATCGCTTTTCCAATCCAGATCTTAAATGTGCTGGCGTAACTTGTGGCGATAAACTTCAGGCCGACAATGCGGCCACAATTAATTACTTTTCTGCCATTAATGCCAGTCTGTTGCCTGCAAAAGCGACCGATTCAGTGACGCCTCCGCCTATCAGTAATCCAGATACCGATGCTGATGGGACTGCAGATCAAAGCGACAACTTTCCATTTGATGCTCTTGAACAATTCGATAGTGATAATGATGGTGTCGGGAACAACACCGATCGCTTTCCCGAAAACGCCGCGGAACAGCGCGATTATGACCAAGATGGTATAGGCGATAATAGCGACCCTGATGATGATAACGATGGTGTAGCCGATGCAAACGACGCCTTGCCGTTCGATGCAACTGATAGTGCTGACCGCGATGGCGATGGCGTTGGTGATAAAACCGATGCATTAGCACTCAATTTCCAAGAGTTCCGAGATAGTGATAAAGACGGCACTGGTGATCGTTTTGACCCAGATAACGACAATGATGGCGTTGCCGATTTTGATAATCGCAGCACCCCACAGCAGCAATTGTTGGTGGTGAACGCCGGCAGTGGCCAAATTCTTGCGCTGAACCCCACTGATGGCCGCAAAGTTGATACGCTTTACCAAGCGCCACAAGGTGGTTTCAGTTTCCGCTCGGACTTAGTGAGTTTAAGCCCGGGTCAATTAGCCTTCGTCCAATTCAGCGACATCATCCGCTTAGACCGTTTGCGTAAAACCAGCGATATTTTGCTAAAAAGAGCCTCGATCAGCAGTGCCTTTAGTGTCGGCTTGTTAAAAACTGGCGACAGTCAATTGCAAAGTCGGCTATGGCTGACCAGCGGCTTGAATCCTTCCACCTTTGAAGCCTTTGATTTTGCCAACATCTCGATGCAAGGCAACACTGATAAATTACGTTCGGAGAAAGTCTGGCGCGATTTGATGAGTGTTAACGGGAAAATTCTGCTGGTAGAACGAGATACCAATCAGATTTTAACTATCAATCCCAGCATCACGCCACGCCAAAGCACGGTATGGGCCAGTGGCACTGGCCTGAATAAACCCGAACAACTCGCGCTATTACCGGATGGTAATGTGCTCGTGACAAACGCAGGTAGTCGCAATGTCAGTCGCTTTAGTAGCCAAGGTCAATATTTGGGAGAATTTATCAGCGCAGGCAGCGGCGGCTTGGCAAATCCTGGCTGTTTGGCAGTAGATGCTAGCGGCAACGTTTATGTCTGTAGTACCAATACCAATAAAATTCTGAAATTCAGCAGCAACGGCTCGCCAATTGCAGAATTCGCTACGGCAGAATCTGTCGGCATTAACGAGCCAGTCTCGCTATTGATTGTCGCAGCCGAGCTCGATAGCGCGCCATTTGATGGTAACAACGACACAGACGGCGATGGCGTTGCCAATATCCAAGACGCCTTCCCACTTGACCCAAGCCGCAGCACAGCACCACCGCCACCGCCAACACCGCCTGCCGCGGAGAAAAAAAGTGGCGGCAGCACTGGGCCATTGGGCCTAGTTGGTTTGCTGTTGTTGGCATTTATCCGACGCCAGTTTTGCCGTTACTTTCTTTGATGCCAGTTTTGCCAATACTTTCTTTGATGCCAAAGAAAGTATTCAAAGACCACAATTCCTGCCGTTACTTTCTTTGATGCCAAAGAAAGTAACCAAAGAAAGGCACCCCTTTCCCGCTCGAAAGCCCGTTGTAAAATTGCCGCTCTGAGGCGAAAACGGAACTCGCTTGCTGCTAACGTCAGCAAGCTCAAACAGCCGTTTTCTTAAAACCTCAGAACAGCATTTTCCAACGGCTCGCTACAACGGGGCCGAAGAGCAACAGC
>JAFLDV010000056.1 GCA_017302255.1 Gammaproteobacteria bacterium
TTGAAGGCATTAAATCAGAAGGCGGCGAGGCTTTGGATTTAAAAATTGGTCAAGATGGCGGCCTCGATGATGCGCAATTAGACAAAATTGATAGTGCGCAGGCGATTATTTATGGTGCGCCAACCTATATGGGTGGCCCTGCATGGCAATTTAAAAAATTCGCCGATCAATCATCAAAAAAATGGTTTACCCGCGCATGGCAAGATAAATTGGGCGGTGGTTTTACGGTTTCTGCATCACAGGTTGGTGATAAGGGTCAAACAATGGCTTATTTGCAAACACTTGCATCACAGCACGGTCAAATTTGGGTTTCTTTAGGGCTTTTGCCATCAAACTCATTGGCAGCATCAGAAGATGATTTAAACCGTCGCGGTGGTTCGGTTGGCTTAATGGCAACTGCGCCATCTGATTCATCACCAGAACAAGCACCATTTAAAGGTGACCTTGAAACTGCAAAATTCTATGGCGCACGTATTGCCAAACTTGCCGCAAAATTTGCATAATATCTAAAATAATAGCCCGCCATTGGCGGGCTATTTTTATAATGCAAATTTGGTTTTTTCTAAAAACCATGTTTTGATTTTTTGATTTGTGGTTACGAAAACCCCGAAAATTACCAAAACAGAACCTAAATAAAATGCAGGCGCAATTTTATCATCATTGATTATAACCGCAGCTACGGTTGCCATTGGTGCAATTAAAAATGTGAAATTTGCGGCACGTGTTGACCCCATAATTTTCATTGCACTCATCCATGTTATGTGCGCTATAAACCCCGGAAAAATCGCAAGAAACATTACTGCCAAAGTTGGCTTTAATTCTATTTGTGCCTGAACCAATGCATTTGGAAGCCATGGACTTAATAGAATTCCTGTTGCTAAAACCGTGCTCGCGGCAGCATTTAATGGGCCGTGTTTTTGAATAAGCGGCATAAGCAATATAAAATATAATCCAGAGCATATTGCACAAATTATTAAATAGAATGCCCCACCATGAAAAAATGCGCCAAAATCTGGATGGCCTAAAATAACCCAAACGCCCGTCAAGCAAAGCCCAACGCCCAAAATGGCATTAAGGCCAATTTTTTCTTTAAATAAAAAGCGCGCGGCAATAATTGTAAAAATTGGCTGTGTGGAGACAATAAAACTTGCCGCACTTGGGGCAATTGTGGTTTGCCCTAAATTTAGGAAGATATTATAAATTGCCATACCGATAAAGGCGGCGAAAAAGGCTTGAAAAATATCTTTAGACGTCCAAGTTTTTTGTTTTGTAAATATCAAAACGCCCAAGCCTAAAAGCCCTGAAACAAAAAACCTTAATGCCGCGATTTCACTTGGCCCAAAGGTTTTTAACGCAATTTTCACATTAGAAAATGCAAGCGCCCAAATGCTTGCAGAGAGAAGCCCTAAAATTGGGCCAAGGGCGGCTTTGTATTTATTCATTCAAGCCTAATAGCTTATTTATTTTAATAAGCAAAGAAAGGGCGGCTTTTTAGCCGCCCAATTTTATGCATTTTGATTTAGCAATATAGTATCGCTAAGGTTTAGATTATTCGTTGTTGCGTAATTTTTTATTGCACTTTCAATAGAGCTAATAAATGTTTTTACGCTTGAATTATCACTTGAACTTGCGGCGCTATTAAGCCCTGCAAGAAGTTCTTCGGCGCTTACTTTTCCATCTTTATTTGTGTCTAATGGATTGTATTTTTTGTTTGTCGATGATGTTTTATCATCATTATCTGATGGCGGCGGTGCGCCATTATGCCCATCATGACCCTTTGGGTCATTGGCCTTCATTGCGGTTTGAAATTCTTCCTTGTTAAGGCTTCCTTTGTTTTCTGTATCAAGTTTGCCCCATAAGCTTTCGGCCATTTCTTGGGTGACTTCATGCGGACGCGCGCTTACAAATTCTTCTTTGCTTACATTTCCATCGCTATTTGCATCAATTTTTGCGAACATTTCATCTTGCTTTGATGAAGCTGAAACGTTCGAATTGCTTTGCTGAACTAATTGCATGACTGCATTTAGCGCAGCACTTGCAAGAATGTTTGAAGATGAATGCACGCTTTTGTCTGGTTTAATAAGTTCCATTTCATTTTTGAATTGGTCTTGATTAATGCTTCCAGAGTTTTGGGTATCGATTTTGGCAAATAATTCGCTTGCTTTGGTTTCAGATACATTTTTCGGACGGGCGGCAATGAATTCTTCTTTTGTCACCGCGCCATCACTATTGGCGTCGATTTTGCTGAACATATTCGCAATTCTATTATTTTGCGAATAAGGGGAAATGCTATTAATCATTTTTCCCCCTATATTGCTTGGTCATTTAAACCCTCCATAATTTGCCATAAGGCATTTTTGGAGTTTGCAATCTTGATGCCGTTAATATTGATATTATTTAATGTTAAGAAACACCTATTTTAAAGCGCTTTTGTTGGAAATATTAAATAATTTTTATGGTGATTAATAATATTAACCATAGGCTATATAAAAACTGCCGTATTTGATATGGTCATTTTTACCTATGCGACAAAGGGTCACCGTAATTAATGGGCTTGAATTGATAAAAAAGTTTGCAATTTCACTTACTAATCGCTACTAGATTGTTGCGAATGGTTTGCAACAAGGTTTATGATGGAACTTTTAAATTTAGAAAAGGGAAAATCGGCAATAGTTTCTGGAATTAATGCAAAAGATGAAACAATAATTGCAAAATTGCGTGAAATTGGCTTTGCCGAAGGTGATGAAGTTGAAATCATGCATTATGGCCCGATTGCAAAAACCCCAATATGTATAAGGTTAAACCGAACTTTAATTGCATTAAGACCCGAAGAAGCATGTGCTATAGAGGTTGAAGCCTAATGAAATATAAAGTTGCCCTTATTGGCGCGCCAAATTGCGGTAAAAGTACCTTGTTTAATGGTTTAACCGGTGGTCGTGCTAAAACTGCTAATTATGCCGGTGTTACTGTTGAAACCAAAAAAGGTATTTTTGAAACCCATGCGGGGCATGATATTGAATTATATGATTTGCCCGGAATTTATGGCTTAACAGCGCGTTCACAAGATGAAAAAGTTGCCATTGATATGCTAAATGGCGAAATGAAAGAGGTAGGGCGCCCGCATTTAATGCTTGTAGTTATTGATGCATCCAACCTTAGAACCCATTTGCATTCCGCTCTGCAGCTTCGTGAAATGGGTTTGCCGATGATTGTTGTGCTCAATATGATTGATATTGCAACACGTGACGGCATTGAAATAAATGTTGGCGAACTTAGCAATCAATTAGGCGTCCCCGTTGTTGCAAGCCGCGCAACCCGAAAAGAGGGGCGCGAAGAGCTTTTAAATCAAATTGATAAATTACTTATTTGCGATCTTGAAACCGCGCTTGCAAAGTCTGTTCATGATAATTTGGCATTATTGCAAAAGGATGCGCGTAAAATCGCTTCAATTGTAATTGAAAAAGAAGCAAGTCTTAATGTAATCACCCGTAAAATTGATGATATAGTTTTAAACCCTTTTCTTGGCCCATTGGTTCTTGCATTAGTTTTGTTTTTAATGTTTCAGGCCGTGTTTACATGGGCAACCCCTTTTATGGATGCTATTTCATATCTCGTTGAGGCATTGGGGCGAAATGTTCGAAATATTCTTGGGAAAAGTTTGTTTTCACAATTAATTGTTGATGGAATAATTGCTGGCGTTGGTGCGGTTCTTGTATTTTTGCCGCAAATTGTGATTTTGTTTGCCTTTATTATAATACTTGAGGCTTCTGGCTATATGTCGCGCGCGGCATTTTTAATGGATGAAATTATGCGGCGCGCAGGTTTAAACGGCCGCGCCTTTATTCCACTTTTATCAAGTTTTGCATGTGCTATCCCTGGCATTATGTCCGCAAGGGTAATTGAGCATGAACGTGATAGGCTAACTACAATTCTTATAGCCCCGCTTATGACCTGTTCGGCAAGATTGCCTGTTTATACTTTGATAATTGCCGCATTCATTCCGAATAAGCCAGTTTTTGGATTTATTGGCCTGCAAGGCTTGGTAATGTTTTGCCTTTATTTAAGCGGCATTATAAGCGCTTTTATTGTTGCATTCGTTTTGAAGCGCACAATGACACACGGCGCATCCCAAGCGTTAATTATGGAATTGCCAAGCTATAAATTACCAAATGCACGCGATTTCTTTTTGGGAATTTATATGGCGGCAAAATCATTTGTAAGACGCGCGGGAACAGTGATTTTATGGACTTCTGTAATATTATGGGGCTTGTCGCGCTTCCCGCTTTCGGCGACTAATTTGCGAGAAACATTCGCAGGTAAAATTGGTGCAATTCTTGAAAAAGTTTTGGCGCCTATTGGCTTTAACCTTGAAATATCAATTGCACTTGTTCCAGGGTTGGCGGCGCGCGAAGTTGCGGTTGGCGCATTGGGAACGATTTATTCAATTCAGGGCGGGGATGCAAATCTTGAAACTGGCCTTGCGCAAACTTTGCAGCATGCATGGTCTTTACCAACTGCTTTGGCTTTCTTGGCATGGTATGTTTTTGCCCCACAATGTTTTGCCACATTGGCAACTATAAGACGTGAAACAAATTCATGGAAATGGCCAGTTTTTGCTTTTTGTTATCTGATAATTTTGGCATATATCGCGGCGGGCGCAACTTATTATATTTCAAAAATTTGGTTTTAAAAATGTTCAATCTATTCAAAAACAAAAACATAAAGGGTGATTTAAAAATTGATGAGATTAAATCACGGCTTCATGAATTAAAAAGTCCGATAGATGGCAAAGATATTATAAGCTCTGGTCTTGTAAGCTCTATTTTGTTTAAAAATGGCGATGTTAAAATCATTCTTGAAGCAGATCAAAATGACATTCCAAAAATTGAACCATTAACGGATGCAATAATAAAAACATTATCATCGATAAATGGTGTTGAAAAAGTATCACCTATTCTTACCGCCCATTCAATTAATAATGGTCAAAGCCCAGTTGGATCGCCAAACCAAGAGCGTAAAAAACCAAATATTGAATCAATTCGCCCCGATAATATTAGTAAGATAATCGCCATTGCTTCGGCAAAGGGTGGTGTTGGAAAGTCAACAATTGCGTTCAACCTTGCGCAATCACTTGCAAAAAGGGGTAAAAAAGTTGGTCTTTTGGATGCTGATATTTATGGCCCATCTATTCCAACCATGTTTGGCGCTTTAAGTGAAAAAGCACAATCGCCAGATAATAAACATATGCAACCGCTGCATAAGTTTGGCATATATATGCAGTCAATTGGTTTTCTGGTTGATCCGGAACAAGCAACAGTGTGGCGTGGGCCAATGGCAAGCCAAGCGTTACTGCAATTGCTCAACGAAACAATCTGGCCTGAGTTAGATTATTTAATTGTCGACTTGCCTCCTGGAACTGGAGATATCCAATTAACCTTATCGCAAAAGCTACCAGTTGCAGGTGCTGTGATTGTGACCACACCGCAAGATGTCGCATTGGCAGATGCAAAAAAAGCAATTGCGATGTTTCGGCAAGTTAATATCCCGATCCTTGGACTTGTTGAAAACATGAGCTTTTATCTATGCAAAGCATGTGGCCATCAAGATGATATCTTTGGTACCAAGGGCGGGGTGACACTGGCAGAACGTTACCAAGTCAGCGTGTTGGGCCAATTGCCACTTGAAACGCAAATTCGCGAATGTGCGGATAATGGTCGGCCAATTGTGCTAAATGACGATAATCAAACAGCTGAAATTTATAGAAAAATAGCAAGACAACTCATTTTCACTTTATACTGGCAAAGCCAAATGGCCGAGCGCCAACAACCAGAAATTTTGCTGACGGACGATTAATTATGAGACTGTGTGACCGCGATATCGAACGTTATCTTGACGAAGGTCGTATCCAAATCGACCCTAAACCCGCAGTGGATATGATCAGCGGAGTAAGTGTGGACATCCGCTTGGGCCATAAATTCCGTAGTTTTACTGCTTATGCTGCGCCTTTTATCGACCTAAGTGGCCCGCGTGAAGAAGTTCAACAGGCTTTAGACTCAGTAATGAGTGATGAAATTATTCTTAAAGATGACGAAGCATTTTTCCTGCATCCTGGCGAGTTAGCCTTAGCAATTACCCTCGAATCTGTGACTTTACCTGCAGATATCGTCGGTTGGTTGGATGGTCGTTCAAGTCTTGCCCGTTTAGGCTTGATGGTACATGTGACTGCACACCGAATCGATCCAGGTTGGTCAGGAAACATCGTTTTAGAGTTCTATAACAGTGGTCGTTTACCGCTAGCGTTGCGTCCAGGTATGAAAATTGGTGCATTAAACTTCGAATTGATGACAGGCGAAGCGGCTAGGCCTTATAACAAACGCGCTGATGCTAAATATCAGCAGCAATCTGGCGCTGTTGCGAGTCGCATTAATCAGGACGATAGCAGTAACCGCTAATAGTTTGGTCCGCTAGAAATGAAAAAGCCCATACAAACGTATGGGCCGAAGCAATAAAGC
Source organism: Gammaproteobacteria bacterium (assembly GCA_017302255.1). Classification (GTDB taxonomy): domain Bacteria; phylum Pseudomonadota; class Gammaproteobacteria; order Enterobacterales; family Alteromonadaceae; genus Pararheinheimera. Next base: position 6,513 of record JAFLDV010000056.1, read on the forward strand.
AAAAATGAAGCGTGTTAATTATGCAATATTTCTGCGAACTCATGCAAGCGGTCCCTGCTAATTTCGCAAAAATTTCGACAAGGTTTTCAGTAGGGAATTAAGAAGCGTTTTGAGAAGGAGTTTAATCATTGAATTTTAAGCATTTTGCTACATTGGTCTTGCTCGCCTCAATTTGGGGCGCTTCATTTTTATTTATCAGGATCGCGGTGCCAACGCTTGGGCCTGCGGTGTTAATGACCGGACGTGTTCTGTGCGCTGCGGTTTTCCTGTTCGCTGTCGCTCAAGTTTTAAGAAAACCGCTGCTGATACAAGGAAATGTTAAACACTATGTGTTATTAGGGTTTATCAATTCCGCTTTGCCGTTTTTCCTGTTTGCCTTCTCCGCCCATTGGTTGTCTGCATCTGTAATGTCTGTACTCAATGCGACAGCGCCAATTTGGGGTAGTTTGATCGGCGCAATATTCTTTCAACAACGTATTTCTTGGACTGGCGGCCTCGGTTTGTTTCTTGGTGTTTTCGGTGTATCGGTTTTAGTCGGTTTTGACCCACTTTTGGTCAAAGACGGCGCTTATTGGGCGGTTGCCGCCGCCGCATCAGCTGCATGTTGTTATGGTATTGCGACACACTATACGCGGAGAGCCAAAGCAGTAGAGCCATTTGCCAATGCGCATGGCAGCATGTGGGCGTCAGCCCTTTGGTTATTTCCTATGACTTGGTTTTTTCCGCTGAATAACGAGGTTTCTACGTCGGTTGGTTTAGCGCTGTTAGCTCTTGGTATTTTATGTACAGGCATTGCTTATTTACTTTATTTTGGTTTGGTTCGTGATATCGGTGCTACACCAACCTTGACTGTTACATTCATGATCCCGGTCTTTGGGGTGCTGTGGGGACATTTATTTCTAGACGAGGCTATCGGTTGGCAGACTTTTGTCGGGACGCTGTTGGTGTTGACTGGAACTGGCTTGGTTACCGGTTTTCGTCCTGATAAAATCTGGCAACAAAGTCGTACAAATAATTAAAATTAAAGCGATTCAGAAATCGTTCAGCCGCCGGCTTCTATAACCAAGCTATAGCCCATACACAGTGTTCGGGCGTACACTTAAAACACGCATCATGCCATCATTGGCAAGGAGTTCGAGATGAGAGTCTATACCGCGGTGTTATCGTTGATTAGTTTAGCTATTTCAGCGCAGTTTCCCGTGTATGCCGCACAACAAGTAGCTCAGAAAACTGTGGCTGCTGCTAACGTGCAAGAACAACAAGAGACGCTTTATACCCAAGCTGAGCTTGATCAGATGCTCGCGCCTATTGCACTTTACCCAGACACAGTCTTGTCACATGTCTTGATTGCTGCCACATATCCTTTAGAAGTGGTCAAGGCTACGCGTTGGCTTTCTGAACAGCCAGGTATGACATCTGAACAAGCTTTACGTGCTGCTGAAAATGAGCCGTGGGATCCAAGTGTTCGAGCGCTGGTTGCGTTTTCTACGCTTCTGACCAAGATGAACAACGACCTCGAATGGACTCAACGCTTAGGTGATGCCTTCTTATCACAAGAAGCTGATGTAATGGCGACAGTTCAGCAATTACGTGAACGAGCTTATCAAGCAGGTAACCTTCAAAATCAACAACATATAGTTGTAGAGCGCAAAGAAAAGGTTATTGTCATTGAGCCGAGAGAGCGTGAAGTTGTTTATGTTCCTGTATATGATACCCGCGTAGTTTACGGTGATTGGTGGTGGGACCGTTACCCGCCAGTTCATTGGCCGTATCCTACAAGTCATGGTAGTTATGTGTATTGGGGCGTTGGTGCTCGGGTGTCTCCAGGCTTTTACTTTTCGACTTTCTACTGGCCGCAACGCCAAATTGTTGTAATTAACAATTATCGGCCAACCCGTTACTATCGCGCTCATGATATTTATCGTCATGAAGAGCGTCGTCATTGGTCACATAATCCAAGCCATCGTCACGGTGTAGTGTATCCACGCTCTTATCGACCTGTCGTGGAAACTCGTGGTCCAGATAATCGCCATGATCGTCGTTATGATAACGATCAAGATCGCCGTCGTTGGTCTGCGGAAAAACGCATAGCAAATGATGTTGCGGTGCCTGAAGATCACAGAATTGGTCGTCCAGATCCTGGCACTCGCGAATCAACACGCCATGATGAGCGTCGACGTCCAAGTGATGTTGATCGCAATCAAGATCGTGATTTAGAACGTTTGCGTCGCGCAGGTAATGATAGCGACCGGTCAGAGCGTGCAACGACTGTAGGTGGCTTGCCATCACATAGTCAGCCTGTTTCGACTACACCTCGTAACGACTTACCAGGACGTATCGATAAAGACATGATGACCGAACAACCAATTGACCGTAGCGATCGAGAGGTAAATCGGACAAGACCGTCGGAGCGAGAAGGTCTAGGCCGTCCGCTGAATGAAGAACGTCGTAACAAAACGGATATTTCAGGTCGCCGTGACGAACCAGTGATGCGCCGTGAAGACCCTGTAATTCGCAATGAAGAACCGGTGATGCGTCGTGAAGAGCCAAAAATGCGTCGCGAAGAACCTGTGATGCGTAATGAACCAGTTTTTTCTAGACCAGAGCCTGTGATGCAAAGAGAAGAACCGGTGATGCGTCGCGAAGAGCCCGTATTTTCAAGACCAGAGCCAGTAATGCAAAGGGAAGAACCGGTAATGCGTCGTGAAGAACCAGTGATGCGTCGAGAAGAACCGGTAATGCGTCGTGAAGAGCCAGTGATGCGTCGTGAGGAACCCGTGTTTACGCGACCAGAGCCAGTAATGCGCCGTGAGGAACCGGTGTTTTCTCGGCCTGAGCCGGTAATGCGTCAAGAGCAGCCGGTGATTGAATCACGAGGTGGAATAGAATAAATTTAATGGGCGGATGATATCCGCCCTTTTTCTTGGAGCAATTATGAAATTATATGGTTCGACGTCTTCGCCGTTTGTCCGTCGGCTTCGGTTATTTTTAGCTGAGCGTGCTTATGAATTTGTAACCTTAAATATTTTTGAAGCGACCGACCGTGAGTTGCTGACCAAACTGAACCCAACTCATAAGATCCCTATGTTGCAAGACGAGCAGCAAGTTGTGTTCGACTCCGGGATAATTTATCGTTATCTCGCTGATAAATTTAAAGTTAAACCGCTTAGCTGGCAGCAGGAGAACACCTTAACCACGATAAATGCAGCAAATGATTCATTAGTTGAACTTCTGCTTTGCAAAAGATCAGGTTTTAATGTGGAAGAGGATAAATTGTTCTTTAAATTACAACGGGATAGAGTTTCAGCAACCTTGCAGGTGTTGAATGACAAGGTCCGAGACGGCGAGTTTACTGAGTGGAACTATTTAAGTATTAGTTTGTATTGTTTAGTTGACTGGATTTTATTCCGCGAACTCGTTGATTTAAATAAATATCCGTCGTTACTTAGTTTTCGTGCAGAAAATCTAGAACAAGCTGCCGTTGCAGTATCTGATCCGCGCTTAGGTTAATCTCCTTCATTTAAGCCATAAGCGACCCTGCATGCCGAATGCAGAGTCGCTATCAACCTATTCTAGACCGATAAAACCACCAGTTTGATGAGCCCAAAGTTGCGCGTAGATACCACCGCTGGCTATCAATTGTTGATGCGTGCCTTGCTCGACAATCCTGCCTTGGTCAAGCACGATAAGTCTATCCATTGCCGCGATAGTTGATAATCGGTGCGCAATGGCAATAACGGTTTTATTTTCCATGAGACGGTTCAAACCCTGCTGAATGGCCGCTTCTACTTCAGAATCTAACGCTGATGTTGCTTCATCTAGGATCAGAATAGGCGCATTTTTCAGCAGTACTCTTGCAATAGCAATACGTTGCCGTTGCCCACCTGAAAGCTTCACTCCGCGTTCGCCAACTTGCGCGTTTAGGCCAGAATTGCCCTTAGGATCAGTAAGTTCGTCAATAAATAGATCTGCTTCGGCAGCCCGAATTGCTGCCATTAATTCAGCTTCAGTGGCGTTTGGTTTTCCGTAAAGTATGTTCTCGCGAACGCTTCGATGTAGTAAAGATGTGTCTTGGGTTACCATCGCAATTTGCGCGCGTAACGACTCTTGGCTGACAGCACTGATATCTTGGCCGTCTATCAATACACGGCCTGAAGGAATATCATAAAATCGCAGTAGTAAGTTAACTAATGTCGATTTCCCCGCACCCGAACGACCAACTAAACCAATTTTCTCACCTGGTTTTATCTGTAAATTCAACTGATTGAGCACTAAACGCTCAGTGTTTCCATAATGGAAATCGACATTATTGAATTCAATGTTGCCGCCATGTACTTGCAAGGGTTTCGCATCTTTGGCATCGACCACTTGCTGGGGCTGGGCGAGGGTAGTGATGCCATCGGCAACAGTGCCAATATTTTCGAAAAGGCTGCTTACTTCCCACATTATCCATTGCGACATGCCATTCAAACGCAGAGCAAGGCTAACTGCAATGGCAATGGCGCCGATACTGACGGCTTGTGCTGTCCATAACCAAATTGAGGTTGCGGCAACTGAAAATACCAATGAGTAATTTAAGGTTTGTACTGAAAAGTTAAGCCAGGTAACCAGCCGCATTTGCTCGTACACCGGATCTAAGAATCGCTGCATACTTTCTTTAGCATATTCAGCTTCGCGACTAGTATGGGAAAATAATTTTATGGTACTGATGTTGGTATAGCTATCGACTATACGACCTGTCATATCTGAACGCGCGTCAGCCTGGCGACTCGCTACGTCTTTTAGCCGTGGGATAAAATAAATCTGCATTAGGATATACAAAAACAACCAAACCAATAGTGGGACCACTAGACGCAAATCAGCCTCAGCGACTAGATACAGCATTGATCCAAAGTACACTAGCACATAGACCATTACGTCTAAGATTTTGGTTACTGTCTCGCGGACTGCTAAAGACGTCTGCATAACCTTTGTTGAAATACGTCCGGCAAAGTCATTTTGGTAAAAGCTCAAACTCTGTTTCAATAAATAGCGATGAGCCTGCCAACGTATTGCCATGGGATAATTGCCAAGCAGAGTTTGATGCAGAATGGCTGAATGTATAAGTACTAAAAGTGGGATCACAACTAATGTCAGTAATCCCATGCCAATCAAGGTTTTTTGTTCGGTTTGCCAAAAGGTCGCAGGATCTTTTACCGCGAGCCAATCAACTAGCTGGCCCATAAAGCCAAACAGTGAAACTTCAAGCGCTGCAAGCACTGCTGTCAAAACCGCCATGGCGAGAAGTGGCAGCTCCATACCTCGGCTGTAATGACGAATAAATCGTGCTATTCCTGCCGGTGGCTGGGCTGGTTCTTGTTGTGGAAACGGATTGGTTAGTCTTTCAAAAAAACGGAACATACACACCTTAGGTCGGTTTGTGCAGCAAGAATCTTCTGCACAAACCAAATTAAATCAATTGTTAAATGCCGCTAAGATCTGACGGCTATGGGTCAAGGTTGTTTCGATATCGTTTGCACTGATATCAAGATGGGTAACAAGTCTTAATTTAGTTCGAGACCCATCATTAGCTTTGTATGAACTACTGATACACAGAATGTTTAGCTTTGCTAATTCTGACACAAAGTGTTGGGCCAAATCCGCCGATAGATCGCAGAATATAATATTAGTTTGCGGCTGCGTCACAATGAACTTTGTATCAAGTTCTAGTTCTTCAGCCATAGCGCTAAAACCATTTGCCAAATTAGCGGCGTTGTTATGGTCATCCGCCAAGCGTTCGACGTGATGACTTAGTGCATATTGCCCGGCGGCAGCTAACATGCCGGCTTGTCGCATTCCGCCCCCCAACATTTTCCGCACCCGCTTTGCGCGTTTTAGAAACTCGGTATCGCCAAGTAATAGTGAACCGACTGGCGCGCCTAATCCTTTTGACAAGCAAACAGAGATGGAATCAAATCCTGCGACGAGCTCCCGAGCAGTTTGCCATACGTCGCCGTTATTGCGGTTAGCAATGGCAACAGCTGCATTCATGATCCGCGCGCCATCTATATGAGAGCTTAGTTTGTGTTGTTTTGCTAAATCGGCAACAGCGTGCATGTAACTTATCGGCAGCACTTGCCCTCCCGTGGTGTTTTCGACAACAACTAAGCGAGTTTTTGCAAAATGCGGATCATCGGGTTTAATCGCTGCAGCGATATCATGCAACGCGATGCTGCCATCAGCTTGGTGTGCCAAGGGTTGCGGCTGAATTGAGCCAAGCACTGCCATACCGCCGCCTTCCCATTTGTAGGTGTGCCAATTTTGTCCAACTATTGCTTCGTCTCCGCGTTGGCAGTGGCTCATTAGTGCAATCAGGTTGGTCATGGTGCCACTTGGTGCAAATAATGCACCGGCAAAACCGAATTTTTCGGCAGCAAACTCTTGCAGAGCATTGATACTCGGATCGTCGGAAAACACATCATCGCCAAGTGGCGCTTTGTACATGATGTCTTGCATTACTTTAGTTGGCCGGGTAACGGTATCTGAGCGAAAGTCAATCATGTGCAAACAAACCCCTGCTGATTAAATCAAAATATAAATATGCCACTACTTTGCCAAAAGCTGCGTGAATAAACTCAATTGCTGCGACTATTAACGCGAATATACGACCAATAAAAATAACTTTAGGGTCTCTAGAATTGTCTTAGTTGCGATAGATTATCAACGACAAATCTTTCGTCGACAAAATTGGGCAATTGTTCACCAATGAAACGAATCAACTGCACTGCAGCATTTGGCAAGCGTCTAGAGTTATTACTAACCAGATACCAATGGCTTTGTAATGGAAAATCTGTGATATCTAACACTGCTAGCGGCTCGTTGCTTTGGGACAAAGTATGCGCCGAAAGCACCGCAAGACCTAGTCCACTGGCGACACTTAATTGAATGGCTTCGTTACTTTCAATTTGCATACTATGACTAAGCTGCAAGCCTTGGCGACTTAAATAGGTTTCAAAGACACTGCGAGTTGCAGAACCTGGTTCACGTAACAAAAATCGTTCTGAAATAACATCATTCATACTAAGATTTTGCCGAGCACAGGCCCAGTGGTCGGCCGGTGCTATGAGTTGCAGTGGATTTTTCAAGATCCGCATAGCACGTACATGGTCGCCAGTTGGGGGATGGCTAAACAGATAGATATCATCTTGCAGATGGGTAAAACGCTCCATAATTTGCGCTCTATTCCCGATATTGAGAGTGATATTAACCCCAGGGAATTGCTTATAAAATGCACCCAATACTTTGGGTAAAATGTACTTTGCTGTCGTGACAATTCCGATGCTGATATTGCCGTTATGACCCTTTTGATTGTCTGCCAAAAACAATGAAAAATCGTTTAGTCGGGTGAGGACATCTTGGCTCGTTCGCATTAGTTCTGAGCCCGCATCGGTCAAAACTAGCTGGCCATGACGAAACTCCAGAAGGGGCGCCCCGACAATTTCTGCCAGTTTCTTAAGTTGTAACGACACCGTCGGTTGTGTGAGGTGCAAAGCACGCGCCGCACTAGAAATACTTCCCAGTCGGACAACTTCGAGAAATACCTGCAGCAGTCGAATAGTTAATTGCCGTTGATCCATTGATAATTATCTATAGTGCAATCGAATATTATTAATTATCCAATATAACAATCTTCAGCGAGAATACCAAAACAATTGCTAACTAAGGACTTATTGTTATGCCAGATATCGTCATTGCCTTTTTTGCGCTGGGCTTGTTAGCGGGGTTGGTTAAATCTGATCTAAAAGTGCCGCAAAGCATTTACGACACTTTGTCTATTTTGTTGATGTTAGTGTTAGGTCTAAAAGGTGGCCTCGCTTTGCATGGCCAGTTTAGCAGCGAAATGTTAGTCCGTTTGCTGCCAATAATGCTTTTAGGCGTGTTAATTCCATTAGTTTGCTATCCCATGCTGCGTCGCATGGTACAACTCGGTGGGGATGACTCTGCGAGCATCGCTGCGCATTACGGCTCGGTAAGTGCCGGTACATTTGCCTTGGTATACGCCCTTGTTGAATCACAGCAATTACCGCTAAGTGCAGAAACAACTTTGTACTTGGTGTTGATGGAACTGCCAGCGATTGTAGTGATGTTGTGGTTGCATCGTCGATTAACAGGTCAGGGGAGTAAAGCCGGGATATTGCGGGAATCATTAACCAGCCGCGGCGTGCTTTTACTTGGCGGTGGTGTGCTAATCGGCTGGAGTTATGGCCCTGTGGGCCTTGAACCTATAGCACCAGCCTTACTTGGTGGTTTTAAAACTATGTTGGCGCTATTTTTACTCGAAATGGGACTTTGTACGGCAAAAGCATGCTGGCCGTTACCTTGGCAACATTGGCGGTTGATTATGTTCGCTGCAGTGATGCCTTTTGTTTTAGCCTGGTTTGGCATTGCGACCGCAGTGCTATTGGAACTGCCACAAGGCACTAGCGTGGTGTTAGCAGGCCTTACCGCAAGTGCGTCCTATATTGCAGCGCCTGCAGCCATTAAGTCGGCAATTCCAAAAGCGAATATTGGCCTTGCTATGCTGGCGGCTCTTGGTATTACTTTTCCAATCAACGTGTTTATTGGCTTGCCACTTTATCAACAATGGGTTAGTTGGTTCTATTAAACACAACGGCCTTTATGGTGTTCTATTTTATCAAGATGTTCCTACTTAAATCCGAACCGAGCACAAAGTGCTCGGTTCGTCATTTTAACGATGAGGCAAATTGTAATGAAAGAGCATTAGGCGTTCGTCAAATTAAACCCAAGCATGCTTAATTTTCAACGGAACCAATGTCTGATTCTTTAACTTCGACGCCAATTTTGTCGCCGCCGGCGTTAAAACAATGACTTGAGTAGACTTTGCCTGCTTCAAGCTTTACTTCGACCATTGGCATAGCAAATGCGCCACCCGTTCGACATTGAAACATAAACAGATATTCACCTGGCAGCATATTGGCACTTGCTGGCGCATCTGAAACTGCACTTCCGAGCTGAACCCAGTTTTTTCGTTCGACACTTTTTCCAGTTAGCGCATAACTCTGGATCATCGGCGTCCAACCGTCAGCTGTTTTAAGCGGCCGAATCTTAGCAAATTGACTTTCCGCAAGCGACTTACCAGAGAATTGTGAATATGTTGATGCGCAGCCTGATGCTGATATTGCGATGATTATGGGTAATAAAATTGACTTCATAACGCCCTCTATTATTAAAAATTGAAGGTCGATAGTTACCGCTCAGACTAATCATCGCAATTTATAAATTGTAAAGAGATGTGGCTTGGAACCTTTAAGGGACAAGCAATTTAGATGATTAAAAACTCTAATTTGGTAGGCTTTTGTATGACGTCGCTACGGTAACTCGACCTATCTATTGCCCCCACAGAATGGCAGGGTGCGGGTAAACTCAGCGATCTTACGCAAGTGCCCATGTTTTTCACGCAGTGTCGACCAGTAACGGCTGCCACCAACATGAGCTCGGGCTTTTTTGGATTTTGCGATGACACCGTCAGTTTTGACCCACTTGTCTAAAATCTTCACGCCACAGGCTAAGTTTACTTTTGGATCATGCAATAAAGTTGCTTGTGGAATATCGCAGTCGTAGCGAGGTTGGTTGGCACTTTCGATGGATATTTGCAGTAAACCCCGTGAAACAACACGCCGTCCGCGAGCATCAGCAAACTTTTCAGTGTAATAACGATGTGGTTGGAAATTACTTTCCGGTTTTGCCATTGCGGACAACAAGCCTACCCAGAATTTCCGGCGTTGCTGTTGATTAAGTTTTTGATAACTTGGGCAAAAGTAATTGATATCTGAAGGGATCTGCTTTGGTAGTGTTGATTTTGCCACAGCGTTTTCAGCTGCTCTGGTCCAGCTGCCATCACGGTTTGCATTCGACCATGCAGCATAATCCAGACTGGCATTGGCTGAAGTTACCCAAAACGCGACTAAACAAGCTAAAACCCGCATAACACCTACCCAATATTACCGTTACATCGCTATTTTTTTACCAATATCCAACTCGAACTGTAATCATCGCGATGTTTATTCGCCGCATAATAGTCATCCCAGCCACGATAGTAACCGCTTAACCAATCAAGCTGATAAAGGTTGTTGGCAAAAGCACCGCCTGTATCCGCCAGTACCGTTAAACGGTAGGTGATAGTGCCATGTTCTTTAGTTGCCAGCAAGATGAGCTTACCAAGGCCTAGTTGCGGAATATCACCGGCAACCGTAACTTCTGGCTGGATTGGAATTTTATAATCTGCATCTTTGCCATAACCCAAGACACTTTTGACCTCTTTAAAATACCAATAGCGCTGCTGAAGTTCTGGCGCAATTTTGCGATCGTACGGAATTCCATTGGTCCGATGCACATTGTAGTAGCGGTATTTATTGCCATTTGGCACTACTGCGGTGCCTTGCAAAAGCGCTCCTTCTAAATCTTCACGGCTCAGCCAAACCAAGGCCGGCGCCCGTAGAGGTTGTTGTTCAAGTGCGCCTTTGACAATTTGCTGTTTGCCGAGTTGAAAACGCGTAATTTTGCTACCTAATGCGTCAGCTTCTGCCAAGGGCAATTTCGCCTCATCAAATGGCAATCCGTAAATCGCCTGCGGATGGCTTGCTTGTTTGACTTTAGAGCCATCGGCTATGCGAACATAATATTTAGTCTGAAGTATTTGGTCGTTTGGGATATTCGCCAACAACGGTTTATTTTTTGCGAGCTTTTGCGCTCCAGCAACGTCAGGATACCAGCGGACCAGCTCAAAATTATTTGCGATAAAACTTGGATCTGTCAGCGCTTTGGGGTTGGTTTTCGCCAATTCGCAAATATACAGCAGGGTCGCTTTGACTCTGGCCAGTGGAAAGCTCGCGCCTTTAACCTTGCCGCCATGAATAGCATTTGCGTCGTATTCTGCACCTTTATTTAGATAAAGCAGTGTCTCATTAGCAACTTCACACAGTTTTGCCGGATCAGTCGCCCAATTTCCTTGTGCAAAATTTATCTGAGCCGATTCAGCGGTAAATTTTGGTGCTGCTGTTAATGAAAAAGCAGCAAGAACAGCAAAACAGGCTAGGGTGACACTCTTTCGATTTAGCACAGTAGATCAATCCTTCAAGCAGAATGTGGTAAAGCCTAACGAGCTCTGGTTCTCGATGCAACTAAAACCACGCCAGCATCAGCGGTTCGGCGGAAAAACCAGCAAGTAAAACCTTTGTGTTTATTGTTCGAACTCAGTATCTTGAAGGGAATTAAGGAGTTGTTATGCCACATGATCATCACCACCACCATCATTCAACTGAAAGTAGCAATATTGCCACCGCATTTTGGCTAAATTTCAGTTTTACCATAATCGAAATCGTCGGTGGTTTGCTGACAAACTCAGTCGCCATACTGGCCGATGCTATTCATGACCTTGGCGACAGTTTGGCAATAGGTTTTGCTTGGGGCGCCAGTAAGATGGCGCAAAAGGGCGCAGATGACCGTTACTCATACGGCTATCGACGTTGGTCCTTATTAAGCGCGTTGGTGAATTCGAGCATTTTGGTATTGGGCTCGATATGGGTGCTCTCTGAAGCAATTCCTCGGCTGTTGGAACCGCAGGCTCCTTATGCTCCAGGTATGATTGCACTTGC
>JAFLDV010000057.1 GCA_017302255.1 Gammaproteobacteria bacterium
AACTAATGCAGCTGCGTCACGTTTAAATTCTGGAGTAAAACTCCGGCGACCTGTTGTCATGATTCACCTCGTTTGATGGTTTTATTTTACCACCTAACTTGGTGTCCGGTTTTATTAGACCACTACAGTGGCTGAAGGTTTGAACTCTGCGGCATGTGAAATGGGCTGTACCCAAAACGTCTTTAATGGCACTTATTACGAGATGCAAACTGACCAACACTGTATTTCTAACTGCCGCTAAATGCGCGGCAGAGTCTAGTTGTACTTTCATCAAGCCAGTATTGGCGCATCAAAATTTTCTGCTTCATCGGTGTACACACAGACATTCCAGTCGGCAGCAATACCATCTTCTGCTAAGCAATATTTTTCAAAGAAGGTTTTGATTTCAGTGCGTTGGCAATGTGCTTCGAAACTTGCCATATCGGCCCAAATTTCATTAAACACAATTGGAAAACCGTTGCCTGGGGCAAAAGCGCTTACTTGCTGGCGGGTCACGCGATATTGCAAACAGCCATCTTCGCGCAGGGTGTTCGGCTCAAGTTGTTGCAGCACTTGAAACAACGCCTGCTCTTGACCTGGTTTTGGTAAGAATTGCGCCAGACAATAAACCTTTTTCGACATCAGAATTTCCTAGCATAGGTAAGGGCCGGCGAGTCTACGCGTTTGCGGCCTGAATGTCTGCAAAAAGCGTCTGCAAAAATCAGGCGAGTGAATATCGAGTTGGCGGCAAGTGAGCGCGACTACCGGACCAACCAATTTGACAATTGCTGCGACCATCCGCAGGATAAATGAAAGTGCTTTCATTGTGAGTTGCTGATGCCTATTTCGCTTTCATCAAAATCTATATCGGCTTTATCCGAGAAACGACGGCTATCTTCATTGCCGATAGTGCCAGTTTCATCCCGGTATCTTTTATCCCGATTTCTCTCATCCAGAGTACTGACTACGGTATTGGCGATGGGCTTACTCATGCAGGCGGTAACAGCCGCTGAATTGTCGGATAACGCCGATCCGGCTCCATCAATACCACAAGCAACAGCGCAAAGCTGTGGCCAAGTGCCCTCTGGTTTTCGGGCGTTGTCGCGGCGCGGCTATCAGCAAAAGCTGGAAGGGTTTTGGCTGGGCTTAAGCATTGCCAATTGGACAGGCCTCGTTACTGAAATGGACAAAATCGGTGGTGATGGCGCTGCTGGCCAATTTTATCGGCGTGATGATTGGGGCAAACCCGACCAACCGAGTATTTGGGGGCAGGGCGTTCCCAGTGATTTGTCGGCGACCATCGATTGGGTGCTCCGCGGTCCAAATGAAGTGTGGGGTTCGGACGATGACAGCGACATTGAATACATCTATTTGCAGCTGATGATGCAAAGCAAAAATCCACTGTTAACCGGCGCGCAAATTCGTGACGGCTGGTTGGCACATATCTATAGCGATGCTGAAACGCCACACCGTACTAAAGCTGAGCATGGAAAAGCAACGCAGCCAGAAAACTTTTTATGGGTGTCGAATCAGCAAGCCTTTGATTTAATGCAAAAGGGCATGCCCCCACCTTTTACCGGTTTACCCCAGTTTAATCCCCATTACGACATGATTGACGCCCAGTTAACCACCGAGTTATTTGGCGCTTTAGCGCCGGGGCGCCCAGATATTGCGCTGCAACTGGCCTATTTACCTATTCGCACAACTGCATCGGCTGAAGCTGCTGATATTGCGCAGTTTTATGTCGAGTTGCATGCGCGAGCGGCAGCATTGCCCAAGGATCTCACTGCAAAGCCAGAATTGCTTCATCAGGCAATGATGCAAATGGCCGCACAAACGCGAGCGCAACTTCCGAGTAATCAATACCCTGCGAAGATGTATGACTTTGTGTTGGCGCAATATCAAGCGGGAGTGCCGTGGGAACAAGCGCGGGATGCACTCTATCGTCGCTATCAACTTGAGCAGCAAGATGGTTATGAAATCAGCAGTAAGCAGTTGTATTGCAACGGCTGTTTTGCCGCAGGTATCAACTATGCGGCAAGTTTGCTGAGCTACTTTTATGGCGAAGCCGACTTTCAAAAAACTATTAAAATTGCCGCGTTAGCCGGCTGGGATTCAGATAACCCCGCCGCGACGTGGGGCGGATTATTTGGCTTGATGCAAGGCCGAAACGCTATCGAACAGCAATTTGGCAAAGCACTTAGCAATAAATTCAACATCCACCGCACGCGCAAAGGCTTCCCCAACCAAGGCCTCACCGATTTTCCAACCATGGCCAGCCAAGGCATTGCGGTCATCGATAAAGTGGTGGTGCAACTGATGCAAGGGAAAGTGACAGCGGATGGGGCTTGTTGGTTGATTAAGGAGTGAAGAGCGCAGGCGTTTTCTGACTTTTGTTTTTAAGAATTGCCTTAGAATTAGGTTTTAAACTGTGCTCTTACTTTCCTAATTACTGCTAAATAACCTAAGGAAATAAACGTCGAGTGAACTTGAACAGCCACTTTTCGTAATGTAAATTGTGGCTACCCCAGAACAGCAATATGAGCGTAATAATTAACGAATTTGGAATTTGAAATGATAGCGAATAATGAGGGTTTATGAGAATAGTAATTATATCGATTGTTTTATGTGCTCTTCTAGGATGCAAGACAACCCCTACAATGAAGCCAGCTGAAGAAATTAAATTTGATTTATGTAAAAATAAAGAGAACAAACCTATAACTAGGGACGTGGTTAAAAATATAGTTATGATCTGGCCTAGATACCCACAATATGCAGAAGATAATAAAATCAACGGTTATTTAAAATTTAAGTTTTATCTTAGTGCATCGGGCGCTACTGAAAGAATTGAGATATTAGAATCCTTTCCAAAAGGTGTGTTCGATGAAGTAGGTCTTAAAGCATTTAAGAAATGGAAATATCTCCCTAAATGCAATAATGGTGTAGTTGTTCCAGAGCCGATTGAAATGACTTTGCCTTTTTCAGAATATTAAGGATTAACAAGGAAATATGTTTATCATATGTCAAATTAACAGTTAATAAGTGATCTTAGTCAGCCACGTTTCCTCTTGTAAATTGTGGCTGTCCCAGAACACCGCGCTAGAACAGCACAGCTTTACTGAGGGAGTTTGCTGCTCCCCCTAAAAACAAAACCTTAGTTGTTGGCTTCCTGCTCGCTATATTCTTTTAGTGCCGCGGAGTTTTTATAAAGCTTTAGAAAAGTGTTTATCTGTTTAATTTCAGGTGTGTCATCCGAACCATCCACTTTGATATTTGTACCACAGCCATAGGTTGTATATAACGCTGTGCCCGGGATGCTTGTACCAAAAATCAAAAATTTCTCACCTTTTTCCGCGAAAAAATCACAACGTCCGTCTTCGGCAATAAAAACTGTTTTACCTAATGGTTTGTCTGCTCTCTCTTTCCATGTCTCAATCTTTAATAGTTGAGTATTTTGCACATAAAACGCATTTGGACCGAGGCAATGCTCTCCGATAGTTTCCAAGCAGACTTTTTTTCTTTCTAAAACTTCACCCACAACAACAATGTCGGACCTCATCACCTTTTCCCCAAGACTTTCTCCACGGCAGCTACAGGCTTGCGCAAAGGGTAAATGGAACGAGAACAAAAGGATGAGCGCCGTTTTTGTGAATTTCATTGAATACCTCAACAGGTTAATCTCAAGAATAAGACCTTCATTCAAAACATTCATCGTATTCAATAGTCTTCGCTGGATGCTTTAATCGGGATACTGTAATTAAGTTAGCTTAATTTTTAATGAAATGTAAAGTGGAGAGCCAGGCCATATAATTGAAGACAGCAGCTGAAGACCCAGTCAGCCACAATTAAAACTGTCGACATCAGCCTTTGTATCCATTCCCAATAAACCAAGCCTTAAGCCTTTAATCGCTACTTTATCTACACACCTAACTGCCATTCCCGAAGTTGTTGCAAGTGCTTAAGTCGGGCGCGTTGTAGGCTCATCGCGTCAAAAACGTCGTGGAAATTACTGGCTTTGCTGTTTAACTGCGGTAGGGCGAGTGCGGCTTGGCTAAAGAACTCATCATGGTGCGACGACCATGCGTGTTGCCACCATTCGGTGATGAGGCTGCGACTTTGCAATAGCAAATTGGCGCTTGGTAAGCGGTCGGATTTGCTGTTGTTGCAGCTTTCGGTGGTGGGCAATAGGTTCCATAAATCATTGTTTGGCCAGCGCGAAAATGGAAATGCATGGTCAATGGCAAATCGATGTTGTTTGAGCGTTTGGCCACACCAAACACAAGGCACCGGCATCTTGGTTTGTAATTGCAAAACCCTGTTTCGCACTCTGGTGGTGGAGCGCTCTGGATCAGCAAAGTTCAGCGCTGACAGCATATCGAGTTTGCAGCGACCTTGGTTGGCTTGCCAACTGCTCATCAACTGCATCCATTCATTGACCAAAGTCGGCTCAATCCAAACACTAAAGCGGCAGAGGTTATCCCACACCGCTTTGGGCACCACGAATTTGCCAAACTCGGCAAAGAATGTTTGGTCCAAGCGAAACTCGGGTTTGCGCGTGGTGCGAGCTACCTCCACTTCAAATAAACAGTCGCTACTGCCCGGAATTTTGATGTACTTGGCGGGCATATCCCGAATGGTTTTGGCAATATGCTGCAGCGTTTTATGAAGCGCAGCCGCGGGTTCACCTTGCCAGTAGGAACCGATGATAAAGTCGCTGTTCGCCAATCCGCTCAGCGCTTGCCAGCCATCAGCCTTGATAAAACCGAGGCCTTTGTTGGCATCACTATTTTGAAATAGCTGAAAATTTTCCGTGAGTGGCCGGTATAGTTTCAACCAATAAAATGCCACTAGCCCAAGCGGCAGCACGATTTGTTGGTCGTTACGGCTACCGGTTTGTGTAAGCCCGGTTTGTTCGAGCACCGCGCCAGGGTGGCCTTCGGCGATCCGCACTAAAGCTCTGAGTAGCCCCAGTTTGTAGCTGGATGCTTTATTGTCGTTAATCACAATATGTCGCAGTAGGGAAAAAGCGCCACTGCCGTCATCGGGTAGCGTCAATAACACCGTTTGCCAGGTGATTTCTGGCCGGCCCAGTTCATCGGCCTGCGGCTCATTGAGCAGCGTCGCTTGCAAGGCTTGTTGATCGGCAAGTTGCTTCAGTTCAGCAAATGACACTGGATACGCGGTGCGGCCATCGGCAAATTCGCCATGGCGCAGGGTGACAATCAGTTTGCCGCCGGGTTTGAGTAAACCCGCCAGTTTCCGCAGGGCTCTCGCTCGTGCTGACGGCGCAATGTGCATCCAAACGGCAGAGAGCACAATCAGATCAAATTTGATCTGCAGGCGATAGACAGCGCCAAGTTCCGGCAGTGAGTCGGCAAGCCAAGTCACTCCGGCAACCGGCAGTTGCATAGCTCGTTCGCGCAGCGCATCGGCAGGTTCAACCGCCACCACACTCCAGCCGCGTTCTGCCAAATACCGCGCATCACGACCAGAGCCAGCGCCAACATCAAGGGCATGACCAGCGGGCATGGCATCTAGCACTGCAAGCCAACTGGCATGCACTTTTTCTGCCGCGACCGATTGGTATTGGCGAAAAAAGTCGTCAGCGCGGTCATGGTACAAGCTCATGCAAAGCTCCGTAAGTTGTTGTGATGCATCAGAATTGGCGGTTTCATTCAGGCTACCACAGCGGGTATTGGCAACGCTATGCAACAAAAATTAACTTTAGCCTTGCAATGATTGATTACGCGTGTAATATTTAATGTATTACGTTTGTAATTTGTCTGAGTAGTCGCTGACGTTGTAAAAAGGTTAGGTTAGCCAAAGGCAGTGTTACCAGAATTTCTATTGGAGTTTATATGAAAGAGATAAGTCAGGCTGAGCTCGAAGTCATGAAGGTGTTATGGCAACAGTCGCCGCGCACAGCCAACGAAGTGGTTGAAGTGCTGGCGGATGCTAGCGAGTGGCATGAGAAAACGGTGAAAACCTTGCTAAACCGACTGGTGGCCAAAGGCGCAGTTAGTTTTGAAAAAGACGGCCGTGCTTATCTATACAGTCCGGTGGTGCAGCAAGCAGATTATACGCAGCGCGAAAGCATGAGTTTTATTCAGCGAGTGTTTTCTGGCCGTTTGGCGCCTTTGGTGGCCGGTTTTGCTGAACAAAAACAGCTGAAAGCGGAAGATGTCGCGGAATTGAAGTTGCTGATTGCGCAATGGGAGCAGGAGCAGAAAAAATGATGAATTGGCTCGTCAGTCAGTTAATCCCATTAACTTTGTTGCTTGCCGCGGTTTTATTACTGCGACCTTTAACGCTGCGCTGGTTGGGCGCTCGTTGGCAATATAGTTTGTGGGCCGCAGTGCCGCTATTACTGTTGTTATCGCAATTACCGCTGTTGAGTGTATTTACTGCTGATGGCGAACTTTATCGCATGCAAGTTAGCGCAACTAAACTCAGTATGGCGCTGGTGAAAGATCCTGCATTTGCCAGCGGTTTCGGTATCGCGTGCGCCATTATTTGGGGTCTTGGCGTTGTGGTGATGATATTGCTTTTACTCGGTCAACACTGGCAGTTGTCCCAGCAATTAGCATCGGCGAAACCACTGCAATTGTCATGCGCGAAACCATCTACCGATCAAACTGACGTCTCTGCAATCGCCGATGCGATCCATGCTCACATTGCTTGCAAACAGGTCGCTTACAAACACATCGCTTGCAAGCAAAGTGCGACGCAACAAGGGCCTTTTGTCTCGGGTTGGCTGCGTCCAACCGTGCTGTTACCGCATGATTTTCAGCAACGGTTTAGTCCATTACAGCAACAACTGGTGTTAGCGCACGAACAAACGCATTGGCAGCGAGGCGACTTGCACTGCAACTTACTGGCGTTTTTGCTGCTGACCCTGTTTTGGTTTCACCCGCTAAGTTGGTTGGCGTATCGCGCTTACCGACAAGATCAAGAACTGGCTTGTGATGCATTAGTGCTGCAAGACGCCAGTGCTGAGCAAAAAATTGCTTATAGCTATGCGCTACTAAGTAATGCACAACAAAGCGCTGCAAATTGGCAGTTGCTGACCAACCACTATGGAGATAAACAAATGATGAAACAACGGCTTATACAGCTCAAGCAGCAACAAGGTTTTAGCAAAACTGCGATGGCAGTGACGTTAGTAGCGCTATTCGGAGTAGCACTTTGGCTGCAACAACCAGTGCAAGCGGCTAACGATGTTGTCGAACCAACGATGCGTGTTGAACCTCGATATCCGATTCAGGCAGCAGAACAAAAAATCGAAGGTTATGTGGTTGCTGAGTTCGACATAAAACCTGATGGCAGTGTCGAAAATGTCAAAATTATCAAGGCAGTACCCGAGAATGTGTTTGAAAAAGAATCAGTACGCGCACTTCAGCAATGGGCATATTCGCCATCCGCAGCAGGCATGAAAAAGGCGAATGTCCGACTCGATTTTATGATGGACCCAGTATCAAAGGATGTCGAACGTATCGACGTGACACCTAGCAAATAGTTGCGCAGCGTCACAGTCAAAAGAGCAAAGGGGCCTAAGGCTCTTTTGCTGTTTTGACTGCGCGCTGGCACCAACTGCTTTTTGTACAAAAGTAATTGGGTTTGCCTGTTTATAAATACCGAACCCAAGCAGCCTTGCTGCGCTGCTTGTAACCGGCAAACCAGCGGGTTGGCAGGTATAGAACAGTCGCCAGTAATACGGCAATGAGCCAAAATTGCCAAACCGCATCTACGCCAAAATACGTGCCTTTGTTGACTCCAAATTGACTCACCGCGATGGCATACATCAGCAATAAGGCATAGAGGTGCAGCAAATAAAAGAACATTGGGGCGGCACCGAAATTAGCGAGTACTTTGCCGATTGGTAGGAACCAAGTTTGATTGGCGATCTGTTCAAAACTTGCTAACAGTAGCGCCATCACACCTAAGGTCAGCAATAAAAAATCGAGTGATGGTGGATACTTGGTAAAGTTAAAAAATGACAATAGCGTTTGCACAGCGCTATGCCAATTGTGCATAGCACTTTGCCATGGCAGTGTTTCGCCGTAGAAGTTAGTGGCGCGCAGCATGACTAACACCAAAAGTGCGCTAACCCCCAGCCTGCGCAACATACGTTGACGAGTCAGTGCTAAATCCTGGCTCGATAGACTCTGCGGGATTGCTGGCGTAGGTTTGAATAAAGCACCCGCTAAATATCCAAGCACAATAACGCCAATCCAAGGCAGCAGCGGGTAGCTTAGTTTTATTGCAATGAAACTTTGGCCTGGCGCGACTAAATAGCCACGGTCATGCAAAATTGTCCACAAACTATAACCCCATTCGCCGGCACTAAATTGTATTGGTGTCAATAGGTTATGGCCTGCTATCAGCGTGATCGCGATAACCCACAGCACTGACCGCGGCAAGTGATGTAACAGTGCCAAGATAAGCATACACAGGCCAAGCACCCAAATAACTTGCAGGTACAGTGTATGATATGTCCCAAGCCAAGCCACATTCACCAAAGTCACTTCGAGTAGCAATAACACTAAACCTCGCTTGATTAAAAAACTGGTGAGTTGCTGTTGTGAATGCTTTTGCGCATATAACCAAGCACTTAAGCCGGTTAAAAACACGAAGATTGGCGCACAAAAGTGCGCCAACATCCGAGTCAATGCGAGGGCGGTTTCAGTTTGACTAAGATCCATCGGATCAGCCACTTGCATGTGCAAGTAAAACCGCTCGCGCACATGGTCGACCAACATTAAAAGCATGACCAGCCCGCGGAGCTGGTCGATGCTTTGCAGGCGATTAAAACTCATAACGCACACTGACTCGGTAGCTGCGAGGTTCAGACGGGACAGTCCAAAGTGGCGAATAAGAGTTTTGCACATAGAGTTTGTCAGTGACGTTATCTAGTAGCAGATCAAGCTGCCATGCTTTTGATAACTCAGCATTGGCAAAAAGACTGACCACGCCATAACCTGGCAACTGATAAGCCGGATTCACGGTGTCACCTAACCGCTGACTTTGACCGCGCAGGCGTGCGCCCCATGCCATTGGTACTTGGCCAAATTGCGTTTGCTGACGCAGGCTTAGGCTAAAGGTATGCTTCGGCACATTGACTAAATCTGAGCCCGCCGGCACTAACGTTCCCCAATCAGGGTTCACTGCGTCGACTAAAGTGTGGGTATCAAGCCAAGCGTAAGACAAATCAAGTTGCAGCTGCCAAGGCAAGGTTTGTTGTACATCGATTTCTAAACCGCGGCTCTGTGCTTTGCCAAGGGTGGCGGAAAAACCGACGTTCACTGGATCTGAGGTCAGGATATTCGACTTTTCAGCATCAAACAGCGCGACAGTCGCTTTGGTATCGGCAAGTTGCCAACGCACACCGATTTCGCTGGAATCACTTTGCTCCGGATCAAAGGCGTTGCCCGCGAAATCAGTGCCACTTAACGGCACAAAACCTTCGGAATAACTCGCGTAAAGACTCACGGAGTCTGTGAATTGGTGGACCAAACCGACCCGAGGGCTCAGTAATTTATCACTGGCATCACTACGGGTGCCTTTGACTTGCTCGATAATTTTCTGTTGGTACTGATCAAAACGCAGACCCAGTAATAAATTCCAGTTCGGTGCGATATCAATCACATCTTGTAGATAAATCCCCGCAGCCTGCTGCGATTCATCATTGGCGTAGAGTGGATTGACAGTCCCCGGTACAGCAACGCCGTAAACTGGATTGAGAATATCTAAGGCATAGCTGCCTTTGGGCCCGCGATAACGGCCTAAATAGGTATACAAGGCGTAGTCATAAGCATCGGCGCCGATCAACAAATGATGGCTGAAACCAAGCAATTGGCTATCGCCACTAAATTCGGCCCGCACTGTGGTGTCGGTTGATTGATAATCGCGGTAGCGACGTTGGCGAGTCAGCAGTGGGTTGCTGGTTGAAACGCCTTGGCGCGCGCTGGCAAGCTCAGCATCCGATGAGAAACCTTGCAAATCCGAAGTGCGACGACTCATACCCGCGACAAACTGCCAGTTGCTGGAAAGTTGTTGCTGATAACTTAATTGGTGGCCAATAGCTCCAATTTCAGTCGCTTTATCATTCGGTTCACCAAGATAGCGGCTGCGCGGCACTGTGTTGAAGTCATTGTTGAGAACAATGTAGCCACGGTCGAAGAGTTGATCATGTTGCAGGTATTCAAATTCGTACAACAAGCTGCTATCGGTATCGATTTGCCACAATAAAGATGGATTCAGCACTTGTTTGTCGCTAAAAACATAATCGCGGAAGCTTTTATGATCTTGCACCGCGCCATTCACCCGAAACGCTAAATCTTCAGTTAAACCGCCGGTGTAATCGCCTTCAAGTCGATACTGATCGTATTGGCCAGCAGTGGCTTTCAGGTAGCCGCTTTGCCCAAATTGTGGTTTCTTCGTTAATAAATTGACGGTACCGCCAGGTTCACCTCGGCCATATAACGCTGAGCCCGGTCCTTTTCTCAGTTCAATTGCTTCAATATTGACGACATCGCGGTGTCCGCTAAAACCGCGACCGGCGTGAAAACCATTCACTAAGTAACCAGACGGCATGTTCTCATTGCCCGGAAAACCTCGCAGGGAAAAGCTATCCCACAAGCCGCCGCCGTTGTTTTGGCGGGCGATGCTGGCTGTACTGTCTAGGGCATCTTGAAAGCGGGTCAGCTGAAAGCGACTTATGTGCGCGCTATCGATGTAGCTGATAGCCTGTGGTAATTCATT
Organism: Gammaproteobacteria bacterium; assembly: GCA_017302255.1. Lineage (GTDB taxonomy): Bacteria > Pseudomonadota > Gammaproteobacteria > Enterobacterales > Alteromonadaceae > Pararheinheimera. Next base: position 10,741 of record JAFLDV010000057.1, read on the forward strand.
ATCGCTGACATTCCCTCTGTAAGCTTGATGGTAACGAACTTCAATCCGCTCTACTTTTTGTTCCAGAGTGCTCGCTGCTGCAGCCTGACTCATCGTTGGTAATAGACCTAACACGCCACAAAGGGCGAAGCGCACTGCAAGAGCAATGCTGGTTGCTGGTTTATGTGCAGCAAAGTGATCGGGCTTACAGTGTTTTTTCGAAATTTTGCCAAAAGAGGCAATAGTATTTTTTGCCGAAAATAGCAGATTTTTGTTTGCAGTAGCCAATGGGGAAACCTCAAGTTGTTATATTATAACATTTCATCACAATCGATTAAGCCACTGCAAGTAAATTCTCAAATGCTATGGTGAATTGGTTTTGACTATGTGCGGTAGCGACTAGAAATCATCTAGACAAACCGGCTATACCAAGCGGGAGTCGCTGCGGTTTTCTGTTGTGCAGCGGTGCCTTTTGTAGTCTGCAACAACGGGTTGTTAGCTGCCGGTTCAAGCAAGGAATACCGCATGACCAACCCTGCTTCGAAAGATGAGTCGCCGCAAGCGCAGATGCGGTTTTTGAGTTATTGCGCAGCGTGAGTAAAGAAGAGGGCATGGCCGTACTTTTTGTCACCCATAACCCCGAGCTCGCGACGCGCTGTGATAGAACTATTACGGTGATTGATGGCTTTGTGGTGAGTTGATGTGCTGCGCAGGTTGGCTTCTTTCGATGTTGGCTCAACCCTTAGCTGTTATATCGGATTTTCCGACTGTTTGTTCGCTAAGTTGTTTTCGCTGAGTGGCAATTAGCTTGCGACCTGCGAATAGCAATTATCGACATTTATCGGTATTGTAGGTTTTGCTAATTTATGTCGAATTCCCTTGGAGAGCATCATGACTCGATTAAAAACATTACTTGCTGCCGGTTTATTCAGTGTTACGGCCTTTGCCAGTTCTATCGCCGCAGCCGCAGATACCATTTGGATTGACGTGCGCAGCGCCGAAGAGTTTAACTCGGGCCATTTGCCGGGGGCGCTGAACATTGTGCATACCGAGATTGGCGGCAAAATTGCTGCAGTGACCCAAGATAAAAACGCCGAAATTCAGCTGTATTGTCGTTCTGGTCGCCGCTCAGGTTTGGCCGAGGCTGAGCTTAAGAAATTAGGCTTTACCAATGTGCATAATGCTGGCGGTTACGAAGCATTAAAGGCTGCGCAAGACGCTAGCGCTGTAAATAAAGAAACAAAGAAATAAAGAAATCAAGAAATAAAGCTGAAGTTCGGATAGAAGCTCACATTAAATCAATCGCTTGCATGTGTTTTGCTGCAAGCGATTGCAGCCGGTATTAGCCAATAGAATCGACAGCAGCTCACTAGCAGGTCGTCGGCCGCTAGCTGATTTGCAGTAGCACCTTTTTCACAGCATCAGTAGCGGTTGCTAGATTGGCCAGCAAAGCAGCTTTTTTACTGTTGTCATCGGTAGCGGCATTAACCTCGGCTATTATCGCCAGCAGCGCTGCTTGGTCCGCTTTGTGCGGCAACAATTCGATAATTTGCGCCTCGGTTAACATGCCAAGTTTTGCCATTACCGTCTGAAACTCGGCATCAGTCGCTGCCGCTTCTGCGCTTAAATCGTACTTTCCCATATCGTTGTTCCCTAAATTGCAGTGGAATTTCTGCGGTATTCGCGGTATTCGCGGTAATTGCTGTGTTAGCTATTTGGCTTTTTCCATGAGTTCTAAAAACTGCGTCGCCGCTTTATCGGCCTGTTCTGAAGCCAACACTTTGGATAGTTTTTCATTGGTTTCAATCAGCTTTGCCATAGTTGCCTCAACTTTTTCTAAGGCAACAATTTTTGCAGTGGCTTGATCTTGCTGCGATTTAAGCTCAACTACTGACGCCAAATAAGCTTTGATAGTCGCTTGTGAGCGCTGCAGATCGGCATAAGCACTGTCGATTTCGCTTAAGATAAATCGCTCTTGCGCATCAATCGGCATCAGCATTTCTTGGCGCTTTTTATTGATTTGGAGCTGTGCTGCTTGCGACCAATCGAGCAAAATCAGTCCAAGCTTGCTGGTTTCTGCATCGACTGCTTGTTTCACCCCGCGTAATAACGCAGTTTTTTGCGGCTCAGCTAAGGCTTTGCCGCGCCATAACACGTTCAAATCATTAGGGGAAATTGTGCTGGTCACATAGGCAGCATCCAAATCGGCGCGAAATTCTGGGTTATTGACCGCTCGCGTCAAAAACGCTGGTGTCCATTTCTCATCAATAAATCGGTTCACATCATCGCGCAGCTTGCCGTAGTAAAGTTTGACGAATTTAGTGTGCGACTTTTGCAGTTCAATGACTTGCTGGTCGGTAATTTCGGCAAGTTCAACCGTGGCTTTGGGCGCACTGGCACAACCGGCTAAAGTCAGCAGTAGCGGCAGTAAAAAATACAATGCTTTCATCGATGTTCCTTATGACTACTGTAACGGAAAGGCGGGTTTATCTTTGCCTTCACAAATCCAATTAACCCAGAGTTTATGGTCCGTACCCGCGAGCAAGGTCACGAAATTCCGAGCACGGATGTACTTGGCAGCACCGTGCGGTTTTAGCATTTCTGCGCTGATGGTACGGGTTTCGTCGAGATATTCGGTGTCGTCATTGGTGAGCGCCAAAATACCCAGCCATTCCAGATAGGTTGGCGCAGGATGCACTATGGCCGACGATACAACTTGATGGATGCTAGTTGGGTGCTGGCCCGAACTTTTAAGCCCTGTAGTGTCACGAACAACACCAAGACAACCAATGTGCACATCACCGGATAAAATCACCGTTCTGGCGCTACCTTGGGAGTTTGCGGAGCGCGCTTTGGCATTGGCCAACAAGCGCATGATCAGTTTCAGCCGTTCGCCTTGATGCTCTTTGGCGCGCCAATGATCTTTTAAATCATCGGTCAGTTCTTCTTCCCAAGGTGTGGCATCAACCATGCGTTCGGTGAATGAAAAGTCGCGATAGACCACAGGCACCGCGCTTAACAGCAATAAATCGCCGCTTTGGCATTGTGAATCTAAGTAATCGGTGATGTCACGCCATTGGTTTTTGCTCATCACTTGGTTTAGTGTGCGCTCCGCTCGATTGTCGAGCGCCAAAATGGTGTAGCCGCGAAACTTCAGTGCCGCTGAGAAATGACTGCGAGGCGCCTTAGCCAACAAAGTCCGGTTTTCCAAGCCACGGACTTGCAGTAACTCAAAATGCTTTTTCGCCGCGGCGAATATCGCTTGGTAGGTATCACAATTTTGCAGATCGGTAGGGTAGCTACCCCAGCCGTCAAAAATATCGTGATCATCCCACATCATTAAGGAGGGGATGGACGCAAGCATGCTTGCTACTGGTTCTACGTTCCAGCGGTCAACATATAACTCGCTGAAGAATCTATCAATTTGTGCTTTGAGTGCTTTGCTTGCTTTACGTTTGACCTTTTCAGCTCGGCCCAATTCATTCCATTGTTTTAACGCGGTAAGTTGGGTCCAAATTGAATCGGCATAAACCTGGTCGCCACCAAGCAACAGTAGCGAGAATGGCGCTTCGGCGTGTTCATCCCGCATGGTTTGCCAGAGTCGATAGGGCTGGTCAGTGGAGGTCATCAACTTAAAATCGGAGAAACCATTACAGGAGGCATAGGCCATTTTCGGTTTTTCTTCCGGCGCTGGCACAAAGAAACTAAAAGCGAGCACCCCAGACTTTGCTTGGGCTGCTTGCTCATCTAACAGGATTTTGTAGGCGATGTTGCCATGAATCCGCACCGTTAATTCTGCGCGCCAGACTAAACCTGAATAGATTTCGCCGATGACTTTGGCGCTAGCAACTTGGTTATCGCCATAACTGACAGTCGCAAGCTTGGTTGTTTTAGCACTGACAAAGGTGACAGTGTAAAGATGGTCTGATTCGAGGCCTAAAATTGGCCCCAATACGAGTTTAGTCGCCATGGTGAAATTCCTTATCGTTAAATCCTTGAGAGGCAAAAGCTTGCAGCTTCGCTGGCCGAGCTTGCGAAATTGGGTTCCATTAAATGGATAATCTGTCGATAAATCAAGCGGTTTGTGTGTTGCTTTGTCTTTAGCATTTTCCCTGTCGAATAACACCATGAAAGCAAGATGCTTAGACCTTGCTATTTATTTGCAGTGTCTAGAACACGAGTTCAGCGCCCCCGTGTGCAACAAGCATTGTGGTACAAGCTGTGTGCAGCAAGCTCTGTACACTCGGTGCGCGGGCGCACAGAACCTTGTGATTAAGGTGCATAGACTGGTGATACTCAGTCGCTCCTTTAGGAATTCCCCCATGTTCTCCCTGCAATTATCTGACGTGAAAGGCTCGTCACCGCGCTATTTGGCGGTTGGTTGTGTGCTGCTTTGTCTTGCAAGCTGCAGCAGTAATCAAGGCTACGGCGTGCAGCAGTCGGTTAGGGCACAACAACAAATCGGCACTGTCGCCAGCATCCAAATTGTGCCGCAATCTTCTATGAATGGTACCGGCGGTGCATTGCTTGGTGCCGTGCTCGGTGGCGTTGTTGGTAATCAGTTTGGTGGCGGCTCCGGCCGGGCATTAGCAACAGGTGTTGGCGTGATTGGTGGTGCCGTTGCAGGGAATCAGATTGCCACGCAAAACCAACAGGGTAACCAGATTTACCGAGTGTTGGTCAGGCTCGATAACGGCCGCACCCAGCAGTTTGATTATCAACAAATTGGCGATTTACGTGTCGGCGACCGAGTCAGTATTGAAGGCAATCAGATTGTGCAGCTGCCTTAAGACGATGGCAGTTGTTGGCCAAAGCTTCAATGATTTGCCGAAGTGTAATGGTGCAAATGGCGGCTTTGGTTGACCAAGGAAGCGGTTATTCCGACCAATACCAACTAGTGACGTTATAGCGGTACTGTAGCGATGCTTGGTCGTCGTTAGCCAAACGATGGACTGGGTTTACCCAATGTTCTGCGCCTTTGGCGGATGGGTCAAACAACACGCAGCGATTGTAAAGCGGGGCGATGCGCACTGGTTTTTGATATTTGCCGCTAAACACCAATTCACCACCTTGTTGATGGCTCCAGTTTTCATTTAAATACAACAGCATACAAACTTCACGGCCCGGTGAGTCATCGGCATGTTGATTGACAAAATCATCAGGGCCTAGGCGGAAATAATTGCAATTAATGTCGGGTTTGGCGACATTGCGGTCGGTTAACTCGACTGCGAAAATTCGCGATAACACCGCCATAAATTCAGCACTACGCAGATACTGCAAAAACTCCGCTGCGACATTAGCTGTTGCTGTTTCGCTCGATACTGTTTCGGTAGAGGCTGTTTCGCTCGATAGCGGCGCTTCAGTCGATAGCGCGGCAGGCTGGGCCGCAGGCGGCCGTTGCCAAACATCTCGTTGCACAAAACGTTCAGAGCTTGGTGTTTTTTGCCAAGTCGCATCTTTGACATATAACGCGGAGTAGCTATGTTTTTGTGTTTGCCACTGCTCATTTTTTTTAAGCTGCGCGCAAACTGCCTGTAAGCGATCGGCATCAAACAAATCATCGATCACGACATGGTGAGGACTCGAGCGCAATAACGTCTGACGGTATGCGAGGATGGCGTCCTCACTTACTTGCTGCTCATTTAACCAAGTTGCAACCACATTGATACCACGCAAAGCTAAAGCACAAATTAAGGCGGCAATAATAACAATCATCACCACCAAATCAATGGCGTTGAGCTTCAATTGTGCCGATGGAACTCGATATGCGGGACGCTGTTGGGGCTATACCTTAACCGCAAAGCGCTAAGCCTGAAGCGCAGAAAGTTAAGGCAACGGGATAAATTCGTTTTCATCGCCCGGTACTTTGGGAAATTTGCCTTGTTGCCAGTCGGATTTTGCTTGTTCAATTCGCTCTTTGCGGCTTGAAACAAAGTTCCATTCGATAAAGCGCCGTTGCATGGATTCGCCACCAATCAACGCGATACGGCTATCTTCCAATGCCTCGATACTTACCTCTGAGTGGCCATCGAGCACAGCCATTTCATATTGATGAATGTGGCGATCACGAAGTTGCACTTTGCCTGCAGCGACATACAGTGCTCGCTCGGCGGCTTGCGGCAGCATCAGGTTTTGGCCAGCTTTCAGACTCGCCTCGATATACAAAGTTTCGGCAAACTGTTTGACTGGCGAGGTGTGGCCATAAGCGCTACCGATAATAATGCGCGCCGACACACCGTCGACCATTGCGGCAGGGATGCTCGCGTTTGGATAGTGATAAAACGCCGGTTCAATTTCTTCGTCAGCTTCTGGCAGCACTGACCAAAGTTGCAAGCCATGCAGTTGATGGGAAACCGCCGTCACTTCTGGCCGCTCGCGCTCGGAATGTACAATACCCCGACCTGCCACCATCAAATTAATATCGCCGGGAATAATGGGTTGAATACTGCCAAGTGAATCGCGATGCAAGATCTCGCCACTAAACAGATAGGTGACAGTTGCCAAATTGATATGTGGATGCGGCCTGACATTGATGCCGCTGCCTGCC
>JAFLDV010000058.1 GCA_017302255.1 Gammaproteobacteria bacterium
ATTTTAACCTTGATATTTCGCAGCTGTTACAACCATATCGGCTGGCGCATACCACAGTAGAGTTTGAAAGCCCTGAAGAAATTTGTCGTGACAATACCGAACAGCATCATACTGCGGACCATGACCATGACCATGACCATGACCATGACCATGACCATGACCATGACCATGACCATGACCATGACGGAAAATGTCAGCATGCATTGAAAGCCGATGAAAAGCTCAAGCCATTGGATATTTCCAAGCCTATTACCTTCGTAAAAGCAGACAAAGACATTAAACCTTGAATTGCGAGTTGCGAGTTGCGAGTTATGAATAGAGTTGAGAAATCAGCAGGGCAAGATTAATTGCCCTGTTCTTCTTCCAAACTTATTTCATCGAGGGATAGGAAAAAACTCGGCACAAATACGTCTAAAAAGTACTTCACTTCAGGTTGCGGATAGGAACAAAGCATCTTTTCTAAACGACGTTTAGCAATAGTGAACTCATGGTTTCCTGCAGCGATCTCTTCGATGGTTTTGACGTAAGCGCACAAATTGTCAGCAGCCTTCACCAGCAATTTTTCTTCGTCATTGTACTCAGCAGACAACAATAGTTGCCGATAGGGTTGCTGTAGTTCTTCTGGAAGCATCGACAACAGCTTGTTTTCCGCTATTGCTTCAATCTTCTTATATTCGATAGCAATTTGTGGATTAAAGTACTTTACCGGAGTTGGCAGATCTCCGGTCAGTACTTCACTAGCATCGTGATATAGCGCTAAAGTCGCGACACGCTCGGGGACAATGCGACTTGCAAATTTTAACTGGCCAATGACAGCCAGCATATGAGCCACCATTGCAACTTGGTGACTATGCTCAGCCACATTCTCGGTATTTACGTTACGCATCAATGGCCAACGATTAATCAGCTTCATGCGAAATAAATGCGCAAAAAAATGGCTCTGCATTGGCTCGCTCATGCGTTCTCCGACAAGGTGTTCTACTTACAATTGCCGGTAATTTGGCAAAAATTGCGCTAATTTTCCGATTGCTTGCTCAAGTTGTTCTTTATGAGGCAAAAAGACAATGCGGAAATGGTCTGGTTCTGGCCAGTTGAAAGCACGACCATGCACCAGTAACACCTTATATTGGCGTAAAAAATCTAGAACAAAGAGTTCGTCATCTTTGATCGGGAATTTTTTCCGGTCAATTTTGGGGAATAAGTACATTGCGCCTTTAGGCCGATAACAACTGATGCCATCAATTTCATTCACTAAACGATGCGCAAGGTCCATTTGGTCATAGAGCCGACCGCCGGGTACCACTAATTCATTGATGCTTTGATAGCCACCTAAAGCCGTTTGCACTGCATGTTGGCACGGCACGTTTGCACAAAGACGCATCGATGCCAGAATGTTCAGACCTTCGATATAAGAGCGAGCCGCTAAGCGAGCGCCTGAGATAAACAGCCAACCGACGCGAAAACCAGCGATGCGATAGTTCTTCGATAGGCCGCCAAAGGTTAACACTAATAAGTCTTCACATAACGATGCAGTACTGATGTGGGTTGCACCGTCATACAAAATTTTGTCATAAATTTCATCACTGAGGATGACTAAGCCAAATTCGCGCGCTAAGGCGATAATATCTTCAAGCACAGCGCGTTCGTAAACAGCACCAGTTGGGTTGTTTGGATTAATCAGCACTAAAGCACGAGTGCGCGAAGTGATTTTACTACGCATGTCCTGTAAATCAGGGTACCAGTCTTGCTCTTCATCACAGCGGTAGTGCACCGCTTTACCGCCAGCTAAATTGACAGCGGCAGTCCAAAGTGGATAGTCAGGTGATGGAATTAAAACTTCATCGCCATTATCTAGCAGCGCTTGCAGCGACATCAGAATAAGTTCAGAGACACCGTTGCCGATATACACGTCATCAGCGCCTGCAGATAAAATCCCGCGCTGTTGATAGTATTGCGCTACTGCCACTCGAGCCGGATAAATGCCTTGTGAATCTGTGTAACCTTGCGCGGTCGGTAGGTTATGGATGACGTGTTTGAGAATTTCGTCAGGTGCTTCGAAACCGAATGGGGCGGGATTGCCAATATTGAGCTTGAGAATGCGGTGGCCTTCTTCTTCCATCCGCTTAGCTTCGCGAGCGACTGGGCCGCGAATATCGTAACAAACACCATCTAATTTTTTCGAGCGCTCAATTGGTTTCATACCCTTTCCCTTACTGCCTCCGCGTTTTGGGTTTTAAAAAAGTTTGCTTACACCTTTTTACACAGCCGTCGAAGATTTGCAATCATACTTGTGAAAATTTCCAAAAAAAGTGAGCAATATGCTGAATTTATATGAGGTTCCACCTGGTGCTGTGGTTGCTTGTGAGATTTTTCATTTGTTTGACCACACCGGCATTTACCTTGGTGATGATGTTGTCGTTGAGTTACAAGGTTCAGGTTTAGTCCGGGCAATCAGTAGTAATCGCTTCTTAGACGGTCGTTCAGGTGAAGAGTTATTGGTGGCCTGTAACAGTCGAGGGGAGGTGATCTATGCGCCAGAAGTCGCTGCACGCGCTTCAGCAAAAATTTATACTTTTGAAACTTATGATCTGCTGCAAAACAATTGTCATCGTTTTACTTATGCATGTGTCAGCGGTAAAAGTGAACCTGTGACGAGCTTTTTCGACTTAAAGCAGGCTTTGAAAGCGTTATGGCGACAAGACATACATTGGCGGGTCGTTCGACGTTGAAGGAGCATCTCGTCTCTATAAGAGTTTTAAATAGCGGCGCCTTGATGACGCCGCTACTGAGGCTTTGGAAATACAACTGCAATCAATAAAATCAGTTATTCGCTCTGATTCTTTAAGTTGATACCGCCAACGCCAACGTCTACTGATAGCTTGGCACTGCCTTCACCGCTGATTTCTGCGCTATTGCCAACTAGGTGACTCTCGTTTTCTGAGTTGGTAAAGCCCGAGAGCGAAACTCCGCCGACACCAGCTTCTGCATCCAGAGATTTAAAACTGTTTTGATCGAGGGTTGCCGAGAACTCACCAACGCCAACATTGGCAGTGACGTTTTGGTTGATGTTACTGATATCTACATCACCCACGCCTAAATCAATTGATAGTCCCAAATGTTTTGGGATCCGAACTAGCCAATTTTGCTCGCTATCATCTACTGGAACTTCTAGAGCCAATTCACCTGCGTTAGTGGATGCGCTAATTTCAGCGTCACTAATGTCGCTTTCAAAAAAGAAATAAGAAGTTGTTGGCTCAACTGCTACTTCTACTTCGATGCTACTGATATCCGCAACTTCAACGCGAATGCTACCAACGCCGTTTGTGATCGAGAGCACCTTTAGATCACTCGCATTATAAGTGTTACGTAAGTTAACTTCTTCGCTTGCTGAAACGGACAGGCTGCTGAACATGCCCAACAGAATTGTGGCTAGAATTGCTTTTTTCATAATTAAAACCCTTTGTTATGGTTAATTTTTGCGATATTTCTTTGATTAAGCATTTTTTGGGCCATTATAAAAAATCAATAGATTCAATAATTTAAGTTTCGATGTATTTTAGTTGTAGTCGATGTTGTGACATTTTGGTCGAAAAAACTATTCAAGCAGGTTAAAATGACCACTTTCCAGCCAGCAATTAAGAGACTGGCTTTACCTTACACAGATAATTGTCTTTAAATTCAAAGACAATTCTGAGGATGTACGATGATTCGATGGTTAAAAGGCGGATTAAAGCTGGCATTTGCCCTAGTGATGGTGGCGGCTATTATTTATCCTTTTATGCAGGAAAACCCTATCCAAGAAGCAAAAGAGCTTGAAGTTTGGCAGGTGCCATCCAAGTTATCTGCGCTTGATAAGGCTGATCAAAAGAAGTTGTTGGCTAAACTCACTTATCCAGATCACATGCCAGCACTTAAACCGGTGCCAGATTTTTCCAAGTTCACTGATGGCTTAAAGAAGAAAAAGGCCTTCTTTGACTATTTGGAGCCATTTATTGAACGTGAAAACGCTCGTCTTGCTAAGTTACGTACTCATATTCTGGAAATCCAAGTTAAGCTTCAGGCGAAGCAGAACTTAACTATGGAAGAATATGCGTTCATCTACAGTTTGTTCGATGAATTCAAAATTGACATGATGGATGCTGACGAAGCGGGAATTAATGAGTTGTTGCTGCGAGTTGATGTGATCCCAGCAAGTCTAGTACTGACCCAAGCTGCAGTCGAAAGCGGATGGGGCAGTAGCCGCTTTGCCATTGATGGCTACAACTTTTTTGGCCAATGGTGCTTCAAGGTTGGCTGTGGTTTTGTTCCAAACAAACGACCACCGGGCAAGTATCATGAAGTTGCCAAGTTCCAACATACTGCTGCCAGCGTAAATGCATATTTTTACAACTTAAATACCTTTTACATGTATGACGACCTGCGTACTCTGCGGGCAGATCTACGCAAAAAAGAAGGTAATTTCCCACCGCAAAAACTTGCTGCAGGTTTAGGGCGTTATTCTGAACGCGGACAACTCTATATTGATGAAATATCGAGTATGATTGCCGCCACTCATAAAATTCTGGAAGATAGTTAATGCATAAGTTTGTTGTGTTGCTTTTTGCTTTGGTGCCGGCGTCCGTATATGCAGACACCGTGTTCAACTATGATGGTTTTTTCGCTCGCATGAAAAAGAGTGAGCAACCTCAATACAGCGAAGTGACACTAACTTTTGTATTGCAAAAGCAGGCAACTATAGAGCCTTGCCAGATAGAACAGGCGAAGATCACCACTGATATTAGCGAAGCGCCATTAACTCTTGCCTCTAACGGTGAACTGATTTTACCTTATGAGCAAGTTTTCAATGACCGTAAAGCGATGATCCGCCTCGTGCAAAAAACCGGGGTAACGCCTTGTGACTTAAATTTCCGCTTACGCAATAAAATGCCATTGGGCCAAAGCATTCAGTTAAGACAGCTGAGGACCACTCATCAGCAGTTCGATGCTCTATTAAAAGATCTTGCAGGAATGGGGAAGTATTTTCTACCGGCAATGACTGGAGTGACATTCCAATTTACCAATTCTGAGCCACTGCTGGAGTCAAGCAGTGCTGTACAACAAGCCTGGCATTGTCAGGGTAATGTTTGCCATCTGGATTTAACCGCGGTGAAAAACGAATCAGATGAGGTTGAACTTAAGTTTAACCAAACGCCAGACTATTTATTCCCTTACATTCCAAGATAGTCATGGTCAAAACCATTTGGCTATTAACTCATCCCACTGAGTTTAATAAACCAAGCAATACTGGCCACTTGGTTGCTGCATCTATTAACGATGGTTCGACATCCAGTGCAATTGACGTGCGAGTGGTAGCCTGGAGTAGGGTTTATCAAGAACCTGAGTTATTAAATGCACTCAAAGAGCCATCACTATTAGTTTTTCCGTCAGAACAAGCGCTAGAACTGGATGTCGCCAAGCCAGAAGTCGATTTAACCGCGTTTAGCAATCTATTGATAATTGACGCGACTTGGCAGTTAGCGCGAAAGATTTATAATCAAAGCCCATATCTTCACAGTCTACCTTCCATAAAACTGGTGGGCGCTGAACCTTCTCGTTATTTACTGCGACGTAATCAATTGCAAACCGGTTGGTGTACAGCAGAAATTGCGATTATTTTACTGCGGCTTTTGCAATATCCAGTTTCTGCCGAAACCCTTGCTACTGAGTTTTTAGCGTTTAACCAGCGAAATAAATAAGCTTTTTTACTTGTTGTTTCTGTCGCATTCAACGTTTTAGCTAGCTCGCTTTGCTCGATGGTCGCAGATCCCAATGATCATCAATGCAAATAGAAACAACATTGCGTTAGCAGGAGACTGTAGCGGAAAATCCACCGTCATATGCAACAGCATGTATATAATCGCCATCGCGGCGCCAAAGCAACTACCTCGGTCGATTTTGTGTTCGGCGAAGACCATAACCTTCGCGGCTCTGAACAGCAGAAATAGCAGCCATAAGCCTAAACCTATAGTGACTGGAACACCCACTTCAACGGCAAATTGTAAGTAATCATTGTGTGCATGGTCATAAAAACCAGAGTAAGGTGCCGGTTGATACGACGGGAAGATCCCATAAAAACTACCGCCACCTGTGCCTGTTAGCCAATGCTCTTGCAGAAGCGGGATGGAGTCACGAACCACCTCATCCCGAGCCTCACTACTAAACGAAGTTTCAGCATAACGTTGTTTTAGTTTATCTAAACCAAACATAGAGCCGATAACTAACATATCTAAGACTAAGATACTGACCACCAGCGGTTTTAACAGCGTTGGTGGGCGTTTATAAAACCAAATGGCTAAAATACTCACGGCAATTAATGCCGCAAAAAAAGCGGCATTGCCCATGCGTGAGCGACTTAGCACCAAGCCGATAACCATGACAATTAGGGCCAAGCGAACTAAAAACTTAGTGGAAAGTAGGTTGTTGACTACCTCTGTCAACATCACTTTTATTTGTAGCTGTTGGCGGCGACTAGACAACTGGCTCATCAGCAAACCAAGTCCGAGCGCTAAACAAAGTCCAAGGTAATTGGCAAAATGGTTTTGGTAGACAAAAGATCCGCGCGCGCGTCCACCCTCATCCATGCCGATAATTGGGGATGCAGGGAGATCCATCAGGTTTAACACCACGCCATAAGTTGCTTGGATTGCACCGCTGACCACGACCGCGAGCAGCATTTTTTGCAGATCCTCAGCAGAACGCACGTAAGTAAGTAATAAATAAGCCCAGATGGTATAGGCGATGCCTTTATGCAACATCACACTGGTTTGATTGGGGTCGACACTTGGGATTAACTGCCAAACCTGCAATGCGAGATATAACTGAAATATTAGCAGCGGCGTTAGTAGAGGTAGCTGCCATTTTAGGTAGTTAAGGCTAAAAGGTTGTCTAAGATATTGAATTAAATGCAAAACGAAAACAAAGGCGATGGCAATTTCTAAAATAGCCCAAGCCCATGGCCTATTACTTCCAAGCGGTACTGGCGCCCAAATTAATAGCAAAGCTAAAAATGTGAGGATGACTGTGTTGGATCGTGATGGCGGCATTGCTTGCAGCATAGTTAGGTTCTTTAAACAGGCTTAAGAGCTAAACTAGTGTTTTTAATACGAAATATCAAATTTATTACTAATAGATAACCAAACAAAAAGAGAACCAAACAAAAAAGCCAGAGCTATGCTCTGGCTTTTCCATTCAATCGAATGGTTAGTTCGATGATGAGGTATTAGAACCTGAACCACCACCGCCACCAACACCTGGACCACCAGGAGGGTTTGCTGGAGTTGGGCCACCGCCACCACCGGCAGTTTGGGTTTGGCGAACTTTAGTCACCACAGTAGGGTCGATGCCTAAACCAACAACAAATGCGGTCAGGGTGTCATCGTCTACACAAGAGTTTGCTACAGAGCGTAAAACTTCTTCAACCAAGGCTGGATCGTTTTTCGCTTGTTCAATTGCAAACTCAATAACTTTTTCGGCAAGCTTCGGATTACAAGTTTTTAAGCTGGTGATTTTACCAACAAACTCAGGCAAAGTTTGACCTTCAGCCTGTGCTGTCGCATATAAACCCGCAACATCCGAATTAGCGTCTTGTGCCATAGCAACAGGTGCTAACAGTGCTACTGCAAGGGCTACAACGGTCATTTTCAACATTTTCATACGGATTCCTCGTACAACTCAGGCTATGTTCAAAGCGATTGTAACTGATGTTTGGTGAAATTACAGCCAAAATCTGTTGCCACATCAGAAAAATTTACCGGTCTGTGCATGCCGTGCCCTTGTACGGCATCAATATGAAGCTGTTGACAGATCTCTGAAGTCTGCAGCGACTCAACGTGGGATGCAATAACACATATCCCTATGCCATGACATATTTGGGTCATCGTCTGCACAAAGAACTTACTCGTCTCATCGGTTTCGAGTGCCCGAATATAACTGCCATCAATTTTTATGTACTTGATATTTAACCCTTGCAGATATTTAAAGGAAGTAAAACTAGCACCGAAACGCTCGATGGTGATGCCAACACCAATTTGATGCATCGCTTTAAAGAAATCGGCGGCAGAGCCAACAGCGCCTAAAATTGCTTGTTCGTTTACCTCAATCACCAGCTCCGGCAGATTTGCTTGATTGGCTTTTACCGTATTGGTTAACCAGCGAATGAATTGTTCATCGTGCATAGCACTTTTACTTAAATTAATGGCAAATCGCTGTTGTTTTTGGCCGAGGAGGCGACTCAGGATAAAGGTGACTAAGGCTTTATCTAGCAACAAGGAAACCCCAAGCCTTTCCGCCATAGCAAACACATCGCTTGATGCGAGTTGTTCACCATCGGCGCTGAATTTAACGAAGGTTTCCACATATAGAATTTCATCACCTTGATAGACTGGCTGAACTTCTAGAGCAAACATCTGCGCCATGTCGGCACTTAAATGAACTTCAGTATTTAACGCGCCAGCGGCCGTATCTGCTACCACTGTGCGAGTGAATTGCGCCAAAATATCTTGCCAATCACTACGTTTCTTAGTCGATGTTTCGTCGGTTGTTTGCTGAGTATGATGCTGGCTGGCTTTAGCCAATTTAGCGTCTAATCGAGATAGTGCGGTACCAAGGTCGTCGGTGGCTCGCACTGGCAATAGCGCAAAAGTGGCAAAGCCGTGCGGATAACTATCGCTGTTGGCAATTTCAAAGGCTTGTTGCAACGCTTCGGCAAGTGAGGTTGCACTTGCTTGACCAAGTTCAGCGAGGATCACAAAGTCACCACCAGCGATCCGAAATAGCTGAGCAAAATGCAGGTTCTTTACTTGTGCTTGTAACACTCCAGCGGCTTTTAACACATACTGATCACCCACACTGTAATTGACATGATCATTGATGTATTTCAACGAGCCTAAAGTCACTAAGCCAATATAGATAGGCGAACTGGCATCGGTTGACTGGCGCTCAAGGCTGACAAAAGATTGATGCAAAGCTCTGCGGTTTGGCAGACCAGTTAAGGCATCGATAAATACCTGCTGATTCAGCTGCTCTGCACGCTCAGCCGACTCAGCAAAACTGCGTTTAACATTACTCACCATATTATTGAGCGCATAAACAACTGCGCGTAACTCTTTGGTCAGTGGTAAATAGTCCAAAAACTCAAAACGTTTTTGTGATAACAACAAAGCCTGATGTTCAATATCTTTCAAAGGCTTGAGTACAAATAACAGCAGAATATGTACAGCGATCAATGCCAATAAGCAAAGTATCAAACTGGTCCAAAATACGCCTTTGGTATGTTGCCATAAACTCAAATAGGCAACGCCGGGATGGCTTTGCACTGATAACTCGCCGGCGATGCGCCAACCATCATTAACTTCGGTAGTCATTACTGGCGGGGCCAAGCTAAACATAGCAACAAACCAGTTTGGAACGCCTTCGACAGTGAGTGGGTTTTGCCGGTCGAACATCACCTGCTTTTTAACTGTGGTGTATTTGATTTGCAGGTAATAGCCCGAGTCGAAAATAGCGGAAACCATGGTGTCAGCCATCGCAGCGTCATCGCCAGAGACATATGGGGCAATGGAAAGGCCTAAGCTATATGCCGTATCTTGTGCGGTACTACTTAGTTGAGTATCTAAATAACCTCGCATATTGCTGGTGCTGACCACCACAGAGGTAAAAAAGGTGGCCAGAGCCAGCACAATCAGCAACATACTTAACTGGGTACTAAGCGCTATTCCCGGAGTTTTGTATTTGGCCGGGGTTGGCATTGTTATTTGTTCACTCATTGCTGTGACCTCTTGGTATTACGGTGACCCTTGTTAAGCGTCAATACTAAATTCATGGCTATTTGCCTTGTTCGATTTTTTCCAGTACCGCAGTCCATGCAGTAATGCCTTTGCCGTCATTGACCTTGCGACCAAGCCCGTTGGCTTTGGCCATCCACAAACCGCTGGCATTAAAACTATAAATTGGCCGCAAATCGGACCGACGACTTGCTGATTTAATTTCGGGATCTAAGTTGTCGAGAACATAGGGCATGTCTTCAGGGTTTTCGAAGTAAATCAATACCATATGTGGTTCGTCGACCTTCAACGCCCGAACGTACATTAACCGCAGCTTTTCATCGGCTACGCCCATGGCCCGAAGTGTGAAGTACTTCGCAATAGCGTAATCTTCGCAGTCGCCGTATCCGCTGCCTAAGGATTCGATGGGGGTCGCCCAATAATCTTCTTTGCGCCAATGCCGGCCGTCGGTACTGTAATCAACATTGCGGTTAATAAATTGGTTGGCTCTATGGATGCGGTCGCGGTCACTTTGACCTTTTCCGGCCAAAATAACGGCTCGCCAGGCAAGAAAACGTTCATGTGCGTCCTCGTCGTAACGCGCAGCAGCAGTTTTCAGAAATTCATCTGATAACATGGTGTCGCTAATATCGGACAACGCAATTCCCGATAGCAAACAGCTGCAAATAAGCAGCCAGTTGCGAATTCGACGATAATTCAAAGCTGACTCGAAGTCCTGACTAAATTATTGTTTCAGCGTGAGATTAGCATAGCGCTTTGTTGGTTAACAAATCTTCGCGCTGGTCGGACTTAGTTACCTGTGAAGATAAAACTTGTTTAGTGGCGAAAAAAGCAGCGATAAGCGCTCGCTAACGGTGAAAAATGCAGGTTTTCCGAGATTAAAATTGCCGAGAGCACCGAAAAAGGGTTATAAATAGCAAGTATTTAAATCAAGAATTGCTGTATTGGTCTTTTGTTTTTGGTGCTTTTTGTTGTTGTGTGTTGAGATGGCAAAAGTACTTATTAGACTTAGCATTGGTTCCCCTAGCTTAAAGATGCCATGATCATGAATCAGAGAAAATTTATGGATAAAAATGCCCCGCAAGAATCTCATTTCGGTCGGCGTGCTGATGATGATCGACGAGTAACACGCGCTGTTATTCCTGTTGCTGGTTTGGGCACTCGGATGTTGCCTGCAACCAAGGCAATGCCAAAAGAGATGTTGCCGGTAGTTGATAAACCACTGATCCAATATGTTGTGCAAGAAGCGGTAGCTGCTGGCATCACAGAAATTGTCTTGGTTACTCATTCTTCCAAAAATAGCATCGAAAACCACTTTGATACCTCGTTCGAGCTTGAGGCAACCCTTGAAAAACGGGTGAAACGCCAATTATTGGACGAAGTGCGCAATATCACGCCGAAAAATGTCACTGTTATTTCAGTTCGTCAGCCACAAGCGCTTGGCCTTGGCCACGCGATTCTCTGTGCGCGGCCTGTGGTGCGAAATCATCCATTTGCGGTATTACTGCCTGATGTTTTAGTAGATCAATATCAGTCAAACTTAAAGAAAGACAACCTGGCAGCGATGATTAGACGTTATGGCGAAACTGGTCATAGCCAAATCATGGTTGAACCGGTGCCACAACATATGGTTAATCAATACGGTATTGTTGACATTGGTGGTATTACTTCCAATCAAGGTGACAGTATTGCGATTAACGACATGGTGGAAAAGCCGGATATCGACGAGTCACCAAGTAATTTGTCTATCACTGGTCGTTACGTATTGTCTCCAACTATTTGGGACTTACTGGAATACACGCCGCCAGGTGCAGGTGATGAAATTCAGTTAACCGATGCCCTGCATCAATTGCGGTTATTGGAAGTGCTAGAGGCCTACCATATTAAAGGGAAATCGCACGATTGCGGTAGCAAAATCGGCTACGCAGTAGCAAATGCTGAATACGCTTTGCGTTCAACATTTGGTGCGGAATTTAAAGCAAGATTACAGCAATTATTAGCGGATTAATTTGATGAATGTAACAATTTTCGGAACTGGTTATGTAGGCTTAGTTACTGGTGCTTGTTTAGCCGATATGGGCCACCATGTCCTTTGTGTGGATATCGACAGCAAAAAAGTTGAGAACCTGAAAAAAGGCGTGATCCCAATTTATGAGCCGGGTCTTGATGCAATTGTCGTTAGTAACGTTGCCAACGGCCAATTAAAATTTACTACCAGTGCCGAAGAAGGCGTTAACCACGCAGAAATTCAGTTTATTGCTGTGGGTACTCCACCAGATGAGGACGGCTCTGCTGATTTAAAATATGTGTTAGCCGTTGCATCTTCTATTGCTCAGCATATGCAATCGCACAAAATTATCGTCAATAAATCAACAGTGCCAGTAGGGACTGCGGATAAAGTGTCGGCACTTGTGACAAAGCTTTTAGCTGATGCAAATAAAGCGCTGACTTTTGATGTGGTTTCAAACCCAGAGTTCTTAAAAGAGGGCGCTGCGGTTGCTGACTGCATGCGTCCTGATCGAATTGTGATTGGTGCTAAGTCTGAACACGCAGTGGCACAAATGCGTGAGTTATATGCGCCATTTAACCGCAATCATGACCGAGTGATTGTTATGGATATTCGCTCGAGTGAACTGACCAAGTATGCCGCTAACTGTATGCTGGCCACCAAAATCAGCTTTATGAATGAAATGTCTAACCTGGCAGAGCGTTTAGGTGCAGATATTGAACAAGTTCGTTTAGGCATTGGCTCAGATCCACGCATTGGCTATCACTTTATTTACCCAGGTTGTGGTTACGGTGGTAGTTGCTTCCCGAAAGACGTGCAAGCATTAATCCAAACCTCTCAAGCAATTGGTTATACGCCGCATGTGTTGCAAGCAGTTGAAGCAGTCAACGAGCAACAAAAAACAGTATTATTCAGTCGTATTGTGCAGCATTTTGGTGAAAACCTAGCGGGTAAAACTTTTGCACTTTGGGGTTTAAGTTTTAAACCAAATACCGACGATATGCGTGAAGCGGCAAGTCGAGTATTGATGGAAGCGCTGTGGGCGGCTGGTGCAAAAGTACAAGCTTACGACCCAGAAGCGATGGAAGAAACTCAACGTATCTACGGTCAACGCGACGACTTAGTATTATGTGGTACTAAAGAAGCTGCGCTGCTGCATGCGGACGCCTTAGTTATCTGTACTGAGTGGAAAAACTTCCGCGCACCTGATTTTACCGCACTAAAAGCGGCTTTAACTCAGCCGGTAGTGATTGATGGTCGTAACTTATACGATCCGCAGCAAATGAAAAAAGCTGGTTTCACTTATTATGCGATCGGTCGTGCTGATAGCGTTAAAAAATTCTAAAGCACAAAGCTATTGGCGCAAATTCCAATAGCATTGCTGTGTACTGACCTAGTTTGGTCAGCTATTGTTGGTTCGGAACGCCTGCTGTTGCAGGCTTTCTTTTTCTAAGGAAGTGATATGAAGTATCTAGTGACAGGCGCGGCAGGTTTTATCGGTAGCCAAGTTGCACAAACTTTGGCGCTGCAAGGCCATTTGGTGGTTGGGATTGATAATTTAAATGATTATTACGATCCTGCGCTCAAACATGCTCGTCTGGAACGGATCTCCACTGAACTCACTGCACAGAATTGTCAGGAAAATTTCCAGTTTGTTCGCTTGAATATTGCAGACCGTGAGGCCGTTGCGCAGTTATTTGCCAATGAAAAATTTGAGCGCGTCATTCACTTAGCTGCACAAGCTGGTGTGCGTTATTCAATCGATAACCCGATGGCTTATGTCGATTCCAATTTAGTGGGCATGATGACTATTTTGGAAGGTTGCCGGCATCATAAGGTTCAGCATTTGGTTTATGCAAGTTCCAGCTCAGTATATGGCAATCAAGAGAAGGTGCCGTTTAGCGAGACCGATGCTGTAGACACGCCCATTTCCCTGTATGCAGCAACCAAAAAATCTAACGAGTTAATGGCTCATACTTATAGCCATTTATATCAATTACCTACGACTGGCTTACGGTTTTTTACAGTGTATGGTCCGTGGGGTCGCCCAGATATGGCGCCATGGAAATTTACCAAGGCGATTTTGGCCGGACAGTCAATTGACGTTTATAACCATGGTAAGTTGATGCGTGACTTCACCTATATTGATGATATTGTTGAAGGCATTATTCGCATTCAAGATAAGGTTCCGGCGAGTGTTGGTTACCCAACACAACTTTCAGCAAACCCATATTACGCTTTGTACAATATTGGGAATAATCAGCCAGTTGCGCTTGAAGACTTTATCGCGGCAATCGAGCAAGCAGCAGGGGTTAGTGCCATAAAGAACTATTTGCCGATGCAGGCGGGCGACGTTTACCAGACTTATGCCGATGTGGAACGCTTAAAAATAGCTGTGGATTTTAAACCTTCGGTGGCTTTGACCGATGGGATGAAGAAGTTTGTGGATTGGTATTTACGTAACTAATTGCAAGTGAAAAATCATTATGAATTTAAATTTATTTGTGTTCTATTGAGTTTAAATGACTATTAATTTTAGTTCGATTAAGCCTTATATATACAAATGGATAAGTGTTATGGGCGAATCAGTCGCGATAACTCTTACAAATCTTATTATTGCTTTCATTCTTACGAGTAAATATGGATTAGAATACTATGGTCAGTTTGCTCTTTATCAGGCTTTATTTTTGTCTTACTCGACCATACTAAAACCACTTACTTGGCAAGCAATCGTTAAGTTTTATCCGGAATCAAATTTAAATTTACTTTCCAAACACTCATTGAAGATTGAATTGACGTTTTTGTCAGTTTCTTTCTTTATAACTGCTGCATTTTCATTTTTAGGCGTTTTTGATTTGTCTGCAATGTATATGGTTTTTTTATGTATTGCATGCAGTATAATAAATAATGGAACTACAGTAGGAATAAATCGGTCGCTTGGTAATTTTTTCAAGATATCTATAGTGGTTTGCCTCTCGTCCATTGTGAAATTGTTCTTTGTGTTTTTCTGCTCCTTTAATAGTCTCAATATTTTTGTTGTGTTGACTGGAGTTGATTTTGCATTTTGGCTATTATTTCTTATTAACACCCAACTATGTGTGTTCTCTAACCCTGATGTGAGAATTATTTCTGTGACATATCAAGAATTCGGTCGCTTCTCAATATGGGGTACTTTTCATGAAATTTTGGATCTCCCAATTAAGCATATCGACAAATTAATTGTTTCATTTTACTTGGGCAGCGTAGCAACGGCAATACTAGACCTCGCTAAGCGTATTTCCCAAGTCGTAGCTCAAATTGCAGTACCTCTAAATACGATCTTATATCCGAAGTATGCATACCTTGTTTCAACTTTGAGT
>JAFLDV010000059.1 GCA_017302255.1 Gammaproteobacteria bacterium
CATGACACATGTAATGCAACGATTGCGGCTCAAATTGATACGCCTGATGCGGGTAGCTATCAAAAAGTAGCTGGCGCAAACGATAATACTACGCCAAATGCGGTAGCGGTTTGCGGCTTTTGGCGTAGGGAAACCATAGTCGGTCGACCTGACCAAAACCGGAGTGGCAGTCGAGCACCATGCTAAATGGGCTTTGAAACAGTTTGTCGCGCACTAGCGCAAACAGCATTTGCGTTTCGGCTTCTGGTTCACTTGGATTGCCGCGAAACCAAGGCAGTTTTGCTGAGTATTGTTGCCCACCCACTAAAAATGCGGCCTTTTCTTCACAAGCCACCGGAGCGTTTCGCATCAAATCAACGCCGTTGCCATTGCTGCGGGTGTGTGCTGCCATGCCAACTGGATTCACCATCGGCAAAAACAACATGTTGAGCTGACTAAGTTGATGCTGCAGGCCATGATCCCACTCAAGCCGTTGCAACAAACTTTCCAAAAATGCGATCACCACTGCCGAGCCAATCCGCTCTAAGCCATGCACGCCGCCAGTCAGCAGCAAAGTAGGTTTTTTGGCATCAAATTCGGCGAGTTCAATCAGATAACTTGGGTAGCTATTGATATCAGCGGAGGATCCAACCGGAAAGCGTGCCAATGCCGTGGCTTTGGCCGGTGCCGGTAACGTCGCAATTAACGCTTCTAGCCGGATAAGTTCAGCTAAGCGCAGAGGTAATCGTTTGTGATGCACAGCCAAAACCAAAAGGTTGAATTCTCAACAGAATAAAAGCTGGCGGTAGTGCTGTTGCAGTTTTTTTGATGAACTTTTAGTGACAGCCTTGCTGGCAACAGGTTTGGAGTGCTTTGAACATGGTTTTTGGAAAAGTGTTTTTTGGGAAATTGTTTTTTGAAAAGCGAGCCTCTCGCGTGCTTGCGCTTTGGCTGTCTGATTGGCGTCGCTAAAAGGGCTGATGAGCCCTTTTAATCGATGCTAATCAATCACCCAATGTTTTAACTCTTGCGCTTGCAAGAATTCTTTCGCCTGTTGCCCTTGCAGCAATGCGGTGGTGGCTAATAACCCAGCCATCACACAACTTGGTGCGGACACTGTGACTGAGCGCGGTGCGTCTTGTACTGGCCAGCCAGTTTTTGGATTGAGGATGTGGCTATAACGCACGCCATCTTTGTATAAAAACCGGCGCGCATCGCCACTTGTCGCTAAGGCGCCAGCACATAAGGCCACTAACATCGCGCTTTGATCGGGTTTGCCAGGATGTTCGATACCAATTCGCCATGGATCATCGTTGGGTTTTGGCCGAACCGCTAACATGTCACCGCCGAAATTCACCACCAGTGACAACGACGGTTCTACTGATGCACTGAGTTCTAACAGCAATTGACCGACTTTATCGACCGCATATTCTTTGGCGATACCGCCTAAGTCTAATTCCATGCCTGCCGGAATGAAGGCGCTGTCAGCAGTGAGTTCCACGCGGTCAAAACCAATAAACGGCAATAACGCGGCAACAGCGTCGTCGCTTGGTAAATTGTCTGAACCGTCAAATTTCCAGACTTTGCGCAATATGCCTGAACTGATGTCAAACATGCCGTCGGATAATTCAAAACATTGTTTGGAGAACTGCAATAACGACAGCGTTTCGCTATCAAGCTTTTGCCATTGCCCGGTGTGCTGATTAAGTTGGCTTAAAGTCGAACTCTGACGATAGCGACTGAATTTCGCTTCGATCCGCCATGCTTCTGCTGCGGCAGCTGCACATAACTGGCGAGCCATCAATTCATCGCAAGGCCCGAGCAAGATTTCGCAAGGGCTTGCCATGGCGCGAAATTGACCGAGCCAACCATAAGCAGTGGCACTGAGTTGCAGTGGTGTGGTAGGCGGTGTCGGCTGAGCGGCAGTGCTTTGGGTCATCATTGTCTCCGAAGCATGAATGCTTTGCTCTTGCCAACAAAGCATTCAAAGAACCAATTAAGCATTTGAAAAGAATCACTATACCGAGGGGGAGAACACAAATAAATAGGGGACTGCGACTGCAATCCCCTGATTTTATATCACTTAGAACGAATAGCTCACTTGCAGCATAATCGCCTTGACCGATGGGAACAGCTCAACATTGGCCAATGCGCCAGGCAATTCGACGCCAGGGTTGGTTGGATTTTGTTGGTAGTATTCTAAACGCACGCCAAGATCATGGCCGCCATCTAACACAGTCCCAACTTTAACGCCGTAAGTTTGCGCATCCATTTCGCCGATGCGGTAATCCGCGCTGGCAAACTCTGGTAACGCTTGGCCTTGCATTAAGAATGGTTTATAGAAATCGGCAGCAGACTGTTGGTAAAAACGAACGTGTGGTTCGATGTACCAATTGTTGCTAACCGGGAAGCGCCAGCGGGTATCCACAGTGTGTGATTTTACTGACCAGTCATCCCACATATAACGGTAAGACAAATCTAAGTAAGTACCAGCCATGTGAACTTTGTTCTGCCAGTAAACGCTTTGTTTGTTGCGCTCTTCTGGGCGTTGTTCATATAGATTTTGCTGAGTAATGCCTTGGGCATTCACCACGCTCACTACTTTAAACGGATCTGACATGTAGCCATCAGCTTGCGACCAAGAGTAGTTAAATTGCATTAACCAGTCTTTGCTGATGACTTGCGTCGCCCCGAACAACAATTCGGTGGTAGTTTTGCTATCGCTGTCGTCAGCACGGCTTTGATCGAACGCTTGTTCGTATGCTGATTCGCTACCAAAATTATTCTTGAATAACATTGGTGTGAATGCCGATGGGATGCCACCTTCAGGCGTGATGGTATCTTGGCTAAGCGCTGTACCCACAGATAACGTGGTATTTTTGTTGTTCAAATCCCAAGCCAAACTGCCGTTCACACCTAATGACAGATAGTCATACTCTTTCGAAAAGTGACCGCCGCCGGTAGCACGAAGGTTTTGCGCAATCGGTTGCTCCCAGCTCGCATCCAGTTGTACGCGAGTATCATGGAAGGTGTCATCTAGCGGTGTTTCGCCAGCAGCAGTAGTGTAGCTACCTTCACCAGATGGACGAGTGAAGCTTTGGGCATTTGGCTGAGCCACAGCACCAGTTGCAGAAGCACCGGTCAAGGTGTCGACTACTAAATTCAAGTTTAAGAATTTGTCATCGCCGAAATCACCGCGGGCAGCCAGAATTGCTTCAGCCGCTTGCACGCGATCAGTTTCTTTGTAGTATAAAAACGCGCTGTTAAATTCCCAGCCTTCGATTAATGCATCTTTTTTTGCAGTTTCGGCATGGCTTTGGCCAGCAATCAGTGCACAGCTAGCAGCAGCTAACGCAGCAGTGATATTCAATTTTTTTAGTTGCATCCACAACCTCCACCAGCGAAGCTACGGCCGCCGCTTGAACCTTCTTTACTGAAATAGATATGGTCGTCTAAAGCGTTATCTAAACCAGCTGAATTTAAAGCCATTTCTTTTTTGGCTAAAGTGCCGCGTTCCCAAGGTTTTACGCGTTCTAAAGTGGCGCAGCCACTCAGTTGAGCAACTACCAGAGCCGCCAACATTAATTTGCCTACATGTTTCATGGAGTCACTTCCTCTTGCAGTAATTGTTGAATTTCTTGTTCAAAGGCCGCAGTTTTGCTTTCAAAGAAGCCGCTGTGGCTGTAACGAATTTTGCCGTTACGGTCGATTACAACTGTGGTCGGCATACCAGGGATTTGATATTGCGAGGCTAACTGGCCTTCTTTATCAAACAGCACGGCAAAACTTGCTGGATACTGTTTTAAAAATGCTTCGGCATCGCTGCGCTCTTCATCTTCATTAACCGCTAAAACCACAAGACCGGCGGCTTGATGTTTTTGTTGCAACTCATTGAAAAACGGGAACGATTTGCGGCAAGGACCACACCAAGAAGCCCAAAAGTCGACAATCACAACTTTGCCAGCAAGTTCGGCATCGGTTTTTACCGGACTGCCAGCTAGGCTGGAAATTTCGATAGCGGAAGCTGCAAATGATGAAGTTGCAAGTGATAAGACGCTAAACAGCAGTAACCAAGGTTTCATAACCAATCCTCTTTGGAGATTAGCTGCAAGCTTAGATGGGGAATCTTAAGTGAATCTTAAGACTCCACACTTGTGTTGATTTAATGGTGAAAAGGTGGCGATTAACTGCGGAGGTAGGCCAACAATTTATCAAAAGCCCGAAAACTTAACGCTTCTAATAGATGTTCTCGGCGGATTTGCGGTTCTTGTTGCTGGTCCGCGATGCTGCGGGCGACTTTCCAAAGTTTGTGATAGCTGCGGGTGGAGAGTTGTAGTTGCTGCACTGCCTGTTGCAGAAACTCTTGGTCTTTATCATTAAGTGCGGCGAATTGAATGAGCTCGCTTGGGGTTAATTTGGCGTTAGATTTGCCTTGGCGCTCGATTTGGATTTGTCGACTTTTGCTCACTTGTTGGCAAATCTCAAGGCTGGTTGCGCCAAGATCACGTTGACTAAGGGCGTCACTCGCTAACATTGGCACTTCGACTTGCAGATCAATTCGGTCGCTAAAGGGTCCAGAAATGCGATTTAGGTATCGCAAAATTTGCTCCTTGCTGCAACGACCATCTTGGTGGTGGCCGCTAGGGCTTGGATTTAAAGCGGCAACTAATTGAAATTGCGCGGGAAACTCAGCTTGTCGACCAGCGCGTGAAATGTGAATGCAGCCAGTTTCAAGCGGCTGACGCATCACATCGAGTACCTGTCGAGGAAACTCAGGCAGCTCGTCAAGGAACAGAACCCCGCAATGCGCTAAAGATATCTCACCTGGACGCGGCACTGAGCCCCCGCCAACCAAGGCAATTGCGGAACTGGTGTGATGTGGCTGGCGGAATGGGCGAGTCAGCCAATGTTGCGCACGCATTAGGCCTGCTATCGAATAAACCGCAGCGCTTTCCAGCGCTTCCGCACTGGAAAGCGGCGGCAAAATACTAGGCAATCGTTGCGCTAACATTGACTTGCCGGTGCCTGGAGGTCCAAACATCAGTAAATTGTGCTCACCAGCAGCGGCTATTTGTAATGCCCGTTTTGCATGCTGTTGGCCGCGGACTTCTGATAAACATAAACTCGCTTCGACAACCGCTGGCGGTAGCTCTGGAATTGCAGGTAGTTGTTGTTGTCCCAACAAAAAACTGTGAACTTGCAAAATGTGCTGTGCGCCAAAGACTGCAACATCAGGAACTTGCTTAGCTATCTGTGCATTTTCCATTGGCAGTAGCAGTGCCGAGCCTTGTGCACGACAGGCTAGGGCTAGCGGAATTTCGCCAATGATTGATCTGAGTTCGCCGGAAAGTGCTAATTCGCCATAAAACTCAAATCCTTGCACCGCTGCTGTTGGTAATTGGCCGCTGGCGACCAAAATGCCTAGTGCTATGGCCAAATCAAAACGCCCGCCTTCTTTGGGCAAATCCGCAGGCGCTAAATTCACAGTGATTTTTTTGTCAGGAAAATCAAAGCCACTGTTGATAAGCGCGCAACGCACGCGGTCCCGCGATTCTCTTACAGTGGTTTCGGCAAGCCCTACCAGCAAAAAACCGGGTAACCCAGGTGATAGATGAACTTCAATTGTGACCAATGGCGCTTGCAGACCTAAACGCGCACGGCTATGGATTATCGATAACATAAGTTCAGCCTCCTTGCTGATTGCTTATAAATGTTTAGCAAATAGTAAATTAAATGCAAATTTATCGAAGGATTGGCCGTTTTCTTTCTAAATCGGCGGAATGTCGTTACACTGCAATAGACGTTTAGCATACGGAATTGCCCTAGCGCTTAGCAGCGCTGCTGGTGGCTGATTCCTCATTCAGGACTATCGTGTGAGCAGTGGTGTCAGTCCGGCCAAAAGCCGTTATTTGTTCTACCGAGTGATCGGCTATCTTCTCGTATTGCTGGCAGGGGTTATGTTATTAACCACTGGCGTGGCAATTTTTTATGATGAACAAAGTTTCTGGAGTTATTTGTTTTCTGCGGTTCTTACCGGCTCTATCGGCTATATATTGGTCTATAAAGGTCGGCACGAATTTGTCCTAGTAAAACGCCATCTTTTCTTATTAACCACCTTATGTTGGCTGAGCATTTGTCTATTCTCGACCATCCCATTTATGCTGGTTTTAAAACAAATGAGTTTTGTTGACGCAGCCTTCGAAACTGTGTCGGCGATTACCACTACTGGTGCAACGGTATTAAGTGGTTTAGACACTATGCCAAGGGGCTTATTGTTTTGGCGGGCTATTCTGCAATGGATTGGCGGCGTCGGTATTATCGTGATGGCGATTGCCATTTTACCTGCATTAAAAATCGGTGGTATGAAGCTTTTTAAGACTGAAAACTCCGATATTTCCGAAAAAATCTTACCGAGAAGTTCGAGTCTGTCGATGATGATAGGCTTAGTGTATCTTGGCATGTCATTGTGTTGTATGGGGTTATTTTTCCTGTTTGGCATGAATGGCTTTGACGCTATTACCCATGGCATGACCACTGTCGCGACCGGAGGCTTTGCCAACTACGATGCATCTTTTGGGCATTTTAACGACAAACCGGTGTTGTTGTGGATAGCTTCACTATTTATGATTTTATCGGCGTTGCCGTTGGTGTTATTGGTGGCGACAGTGCGCGGCCACAAATCGCTGTTGATCCGAGACCCGCAAGTAAAGGCATTTTTAACCATCACAATGTGTTGTGTGGCTTTACTGACTTGGTATCAACATGTGTACCACGATCGTGCTCTATTCGAGAGCGTGACCCACAGTCTGTTCAACGTAGTATCTATTATAACCACTGCCGGATACGCCTCTGAAAACTACGCAACT
Organism: Gammaproteobacteria bacterium; assembly: GCA_017302255.1. Lineage (GTDB taxonomy): Bacteria > Pseudomonadota > Gammaproteobacteria > Enterobacterales > Alteromonadaceae > Pararheinheimera. The sequence continues at coordinate 6,846 of JAFLDV010000059.1, forward strand.
TGGGGAAGCCTGGCGGTTATCTTATTCTTCTATTTAACTTTTTCAGGCGGCTGCTCAGGTTCCACCACTGGCGGCTTGAAGATCTTCCGCACCCAGCTGGCGTGGCTATTGTTGGTGAAGCAGTTCAAATTATTGGTCCATCCGAATGCCGTATGGGTGCAAAAATATGGGACAAAGCCGGTTAACGATCAATTGTTAGGATCAGTACTCGCTTTTTGTTTTATCTATTTTGCTTCTATTGCCGCGTTGGCGTTAGGTTTGTCGATGTACGACCTTGATTTTATAACTGCGCTAACAGGGGCAGCTACTGCTATCAGTAATGTCGGCCCAGGTTTGGGCGCCATAATTGGACCTGATGGTAATTTTAGTCAATTAGCTGATGGTGCTAAATGGCTGATTAGTATTGGTATGTTGATGGGGCGTTTAGAGATTTTAACAGTCCTATTGTTGTTTACGCCGATGTACTGGCGTTACTAACAGCAGTCGTGGAAAGTTGGCATTTAGTGGTGGGTGTTCTAGACTGACAATCCGTTATGAAACTTGCGAAGTCGCCATTTTCATTGGATTTACCACTGATGTATTGCTGCAGGGTTTAACCAGGCTAATGATTTAGCCTTAACGCCGATTTCTCAACACAGGAATTGTTATGAAACAGCTTTGGTTAAATAGTGCAGTCCGGCATCCTTGGCTTACAATCTTTGTCGTTTTTGCCCTGACGTTTGCCTGTGCTTTTGGTGCCAAAAATTTATACTTCCGCGGTGATTTCCGCATTTTCTTCTCTCCTGATAACCCACAAATGCAAGCGTTTGAACGCATGCAGGCTAATTTCAATAAATCCGACAATATGATGGTTGTGATAGTGCCGCGCTCGGGCACTGTGTTTGACGAAAACACGCTGCGCGTGGTTAAGCAACTGACAGATGACGCTTGGAAAACACCATTTTCATTGCGGGTCGATTCCATCACTAATTTCCAGCATACCCAAGCTGTGGCTGATGATCTGCTGGTTGAAGATTTGTTGCTGGATGCTTCGACTTTATCTCCTGAGAAGGTCAAACAAATTCAACAGGCTGCTTTGGCTGAACCCGCACTTGCTGGGCGTTTAGTGGCAAAAGACGGCAGCTTAACGGCGATCAACATCACAGTGCAGGTGCCGGAAAAAGATCAAAATGCTGAAGTTTCTGCAGTGTATTCGTTTGTTGATGAGCTGACACAAAAAGCAGCTGCGGAACATCCCGAACTTGAGTTTCACCTTGCTGGGGTAATGGCGTTAAATCACGCCTTTAGTTCGGAAGCACGGCATGACGCCAGTACCTTGGTGCCACTGATGTTTGTAGTGATTATCGTTATTTTAGCGCTAATGCTGCGTTCGGCCCTAGCTGCCGGGGCTGTAGTGATCATTATCATCCTGACGATAGCGAGCACTATGGGTTTGGCTGGTTGGGCGGGAATTTATTTAAGCACAGCCACAGTGAATGTTCCGACCATTCTAATGACGTTGGCTGTTGCTGATAGTGTCCATCTAATTGCTTCAACCCAATTTTTAATGCGCCAAGGCATGGTGAAAAGTGAGGCGATTCAGCAGGCAATGCGACTTAATATGATGCCTGTGTTTATTACTAGCGCGACCACCGCAGTTGGTTTCGCCACGCTCAACTACTCTGAAGTTCCTATTTTACGTGATCTTGGCAATATGACTGCCGTTGGCGTGATGCTGGCTTGGTTTATTACCATAGTGTTGTTGCCAGCGTTATTACAACTTCTGCCTATCAGCCAAGGTGCTGCAGAGAAAGATATTGGCGGTATGGATAAGATTGCTGATTGGGTTATCGCTAAAAACCAGTCGATCCTTTGGGGCACTCTATTGTTGAGTGTTTTTTCAGTCTGGTTTGCTATTCAAAACAAAGTGAACGACGAAGCAGTGAAATACTTCGCACCTGCAACCGAATATCGGCAAGCGGTTGATGTTTTAGAAGCAAAACTTGGTGGGGTTTCGCAAATTGATTTCTCGATAGATAGTGGTCAAGCATCTGGTGTGCATGACCCTGCGTTTATTGAAGCGACCGAACAATTTGGTCTTTACTTGGAATCGCTACCTTATACCAAACATGTCAGCAAGATTAGTGATGTGTTCAAGCGACTGAACAAAAATATGCATGGTGATGATCCGGCGTTTTACCGATTACCAGAAAGTGCGGAGTTAGCAGCCCAATACTTGTTGATGTATGAAATGTCATTGCCATTTGGTTTAGATTTGAATAACCAACTTGATTTAGACAAAAGCTCGACCAAAGTGAGTGCTGCTTTAATCAACCTCGGCAGTAAAGAACTGACTGCGCTTGAAGAACAAGCGGTAGGTTGGTTTAACCAACAATATCCGCAGTATAAAATTGAAGCTTCCAGCACTGCTTTAATGTTTGCGCATATTGGTGAGCGGAATATGGCCAGCATGATGCAAAGTTTGCCAATGGCCATGCTGCTTATTTCGGCGTTATTGATGATTAGCCTGCGGTCATTACGCTTGGGACTGATTAGTTTGTTGCCGAATCTGGTGCCTGCGCTGATGGGATTTGGTCTTTGGTACTTCTATTCTGGAGAAATTAATTTGGGGCTATCTATTGTGGCCTCCATGAGCTTAGGGATCATCGTTGATGACACCGTGCATTTTCTGGCGAAGTATCAAGCGGCACGCAAGGACGGTCGAGATGCTGAGGCTGCCGTGCGTTATGCATTTCATAGTGTTGGTTGGGCCTTAGTCATTACCACTGTGGTGTTAGTCATCGGCTTTTCGGTGCTGTTGCTTTCTGATTTCCGCCTCAACTCCGATATGGGAATGCTGACAGGCATTATCATTTTACTAGCGCTTATTATCGATTTCTTATTTTTACCGGCGGTATTGTTGCGTTTTGATCGTAAAGAAATGGCAATCAAGCCAAACGCAGGAGCGAACTAACATGAATATCAAAGTCTCGATGCTCGGTGTGATTTTATGTTGTGCAATGGCTGCAGTAGCACCCAGTTATGCTGATGATGGCGGGAAGGGGTTAGCGATTGCCAAAGAGCGTAAATTACGGGATGAAGGTTGGAAAGATAGTGATGCCAAAACCACTATGGTACTGCGCAATTCACAGGGCGAAGAAAACACTCGAGAGATCAGAACTTTAAATCTTGAAGTTGCCAACGATGGTGACAAAGGCCTGACAATTTTTGATGAACCGAAAGACGTTCGAGGCACTGCATTTTTAAACCATTCGCACACCGGTGCCCCTGATGATCAGTGGTTATATTTACCCTCAGTGAAGCGGGTAAAGCGTATTGCGTCACGGAATAAATCGGGTCCTTTTATGGGCAGCGAATTTGCTTACGAGGATTTAAGTTCATTTGAGTTAGAGAAGTTCAAATTCCAATGGTTACGCGATGAAAGCTTGCAAGGTGTGAATTGTTTTGTGATTGAGCAGGTACCAACAGATGAGTTTTCTGGTTATAGCCGCAGCATCGCATGGGTTGACCAAACAGATTACAAAGTGCTGAAAATCGAGTTTTACGATAAAAAAGCCACCTTATTGAAAACTCTAACCATGGCTGATTATCAGCAGTATCTGGGTAAGTATTGGCGACCACTAAAATTGTCGATGGTGAACCATCAAACTGGCAAGAGTACTGATTTACTGATCAGAGAGTTGCAGTTTGGTAAGGGGCGGACGGACGCCGATTTTGATACCAACGCATTACAACGTAGCCGCTAAGCTGCAGGCGTTTGTGCCGAAGGAGCGATGAATGCCACTTAAAAAGATGAACGCAGTCAGTGCCTGTCTTTTCGCATTATGGCTACCATCAGTATGTTCGCAAGCTCTTGCTGTTGAGCAGGATCCAACTATGTTGGGGCCTGTGACCAGCAAAGATACATTATGGCAGTTAGCTAAAACCGCGCGCGGCGATGCGCCTTACACTATGTATCAGACCATCGTTGCTCTGAGATTAAAAAATCCTGCGGCGTTTATCGGTGAAAATGTCCATCACGTACAATTAGGCGCTGTGCTGCAACTGCCAACTGCCGCTGAGATTGCAGCTATCGATGCGAATGCGGCTGAATTAAAAGTCGAAGCTGACGCAGGCTACTGGCAACAGTGGGTGAGTTCTGGCAAACGCGAAAAGCCGCAAGCTTCGCCATGGTCAGGCACGATGTTGGCAGAAACTGTTTCAACACAGCAACCAGTGGTCGCTGCAATGAATCGCAGTGAGGTAAATACGCCTGCTGCCGCTAATAGTGTTCCGAAGGATGCTCTGAATAGTGCTTTGAATAGCTCTCTGACTAGTTCAGCGCTGCCGCCAACCAGCAATAGCTCCGAGCAAAGTTCGACCCTTGCATCAGAACGTGCTCACGTGCCAGCACCGAGTAGTACGCAAACTACCAATGCTGAAGAAACATTGCCAACGACAGAACTCATCACCATCGACAGTGATACCACCCTAAGCGGTGAAACCAGACTATTCCCGAGTAAAGCCGAACAAGGTCAATCACAGTTGTCAGCGAGTGTCAGTGTGTTGCAAGAATGGCATTGGCAATCTGAGGATGAAAAGAGCAGTTGGAGTTTAAGTCCTTATGTGCGGGTCGATGCACAAGATCCAAAACGCAATTTACTCGATGTCCGGCAGGCATCTTGGTTACAAGTGGGCGATGGCTGGGAACTCAAGGCTGGGATAGACCAAATTTTTTGGGGCGTAACCGAATCGCAGCATTTAGTTGATGTGATTAATCAAACCGATTTAGCTGACCGACCTGACGGCGAAGCCAAACTGGGCCAACCTATGGTTCAGCTTAGTTTGCTTGGTGAATGGGGGAATTTGCAAACCTTAGTTTTGCCTTGGTTTCGTGAGCGCACCTTCGCTGGGCCAGATGGCCGATTGCGATTGCCTTATCCAGTAAATCGCCAGCAGGCTCTTTATGAAAGTGATGCGGAGCAGCAGCATGTAGATTGGGCCGTGCGATATGCCAAGCAGCTTGATCAGGTTGACCTCGCATTGTCCTATTTTAAAGGGACTTCTCGGGATCCTTTGTGGGTGATGTCACCAGCGCAAAATGAATTGCTGCCATACTACCAGCAGATGCAACAATGGGGACTGGAAGGTCAATGGATTGTCGATAGTTGGATCTGGAAACTGGAAGCGATGCGCCGGCAAACTAAACAAGACCGATATAGCGCATACACGACCGGATTCGAATACAGTTCGATTGGTGTGTTGGAATCGCCAGTTGATGTTGGTTGGATTGTCGAATATCAATATGACAGTCGAGGTATGCAAGCATTAACGCCAGCGCAGCGCGACCTATTTTTCGGCGCTAGAATTGCATTTAATGATGAAGCTGGTTCTGAATTGCTGTTTGGTTTAGGCCAAGATTTGCAAAATGGCTCAACTCGGATTGGCAAACTTGAAGCATCTAGCCGTTATAATAATAGTGTCAGGCTGCGCCTTGATGCTTGGCTCTTTCAAACGGATGACATCGCCGAGCCAATTTGGTGGTTTAGGCATGATGATTATGTCCAACTTGGGCTTGATTACTATTTTTAAGTTGAGGTGAATTTATTGCGTCCGTATCTGCGTTATTGCAGGGTCATTCTCGCTATCCTTGGCTTAAGCTTGCCGAGCACTTATGCCAAGGAATATGTCGTCGGAATTGAAGACATTAATTATTACCCTCACTATGACTTTACTGGTGAGCAACCTCGTGGTTATTTCTTTGAATTAATGCAGCTCTTTAGCCAGAAATCTGGTCATCAATTTAAATTTCAGAAACTTCCAGTAAAAAGACTCTATGTTGCGGCAAAGGGTGAAGTTGATTTGGTCTATCCGGACAACCCGCGGTGGCAGCAATACTTATATGCATCATATCCCAAAACTTTTAGCGAGCCGGTTATTCACACCTTGGGTAGTACCATGGTGCGGCCTGAGAATAGGCATATACCGGTAGCCCGAGTAAAGTACTTGGCTGTTATTCATGGCTTCGCACCCAGTAAATGGCTTGAATTAAAGAAGATATACAGCTTTAACATTGTCGATGTGCAAGACGTGCCGGCAGCACTTGGGCTGGTGCTTAAGAAAAGGGCAGACGCTGCAGTGGTTGAATATAATGTGGCGCAAGCCTATTTAGCCGCACATCAGAAAACAGATGAACTAGTCGCTGGTGAACAACTACCATTTACCGACGTGCCATTTTTACTTTCTACGGTTAATCATCCGGAGCTGATTACAGAGTTCAATCAATTTCTCAATAGCGAACATGCAGCGATACAAGCATTAAAGGATAAATTTGCTTTGATCGAAGAAAAACCTAATTTTTCAGAAATCACTATTCCGATAGCGGCACATTAGTCGTGTTTGCAGTAATTCAGAGCGATGAGTTTGCGTGTATTCATGGCAATCGGTAAACTGCGGACTGGTTTAATTTTGATGTGAAGGACTTTTATGTTTGAGTGGATTGCAAGTCCTGAGGCGTGGATCGCTTTAGGGACCCTCGCGGCACTGGAAATTGTGCTCGGGATAGACAACATTATTTTCTTATCGATTTTGGTCGGTCGTTTACCAGAACACCAACGCGCTTTTGCACGTCGTATTGGTCTTTCATTAGCGATGATCGCTCGTCTGGCATTGTTGTTCTCGATTTCCTGGGTAATGGGTTTAACAGAGCCTTGGTTTACCGTGATGGGGAATGAGATATCAGGCCGAGACGTGATATTAATCGGCGGTGGTTTATTCTTATTAGTGAAATCGACTCAAGAAATCCATCATGCCTTAGAAGGTGCAGATGACGACCCGTCGGCGCCAAAAGTTGTAGCCAATGGTCTGATGATGGTGTTGATCCAGATTATGATCCTCGACATCGTGTTCTCATTGGATTCGGTAATTACTGCGGTCGGTTTAGTGAATGATATCGAAATCATGGCGATCGCCATTATTGCAGCTGTGGCTGTGATGATGTTTGCAGCCAAACCAATTGGTGATTTTGTTGACGCACACCCATCTATTAAGATCTTGGCATTATCGTTCTTAATCCTAGTTGGGGTGATGCTGATGATTGAAGGTTTCGATCACCATGTACCAAAAGGTTATATCTATTTCGCTATGGCATTCTCGGTTGTGGTCGAGATGATCAACATCCGTATGCGCAAGAAGAGTCAACCGGTGCACTTACATAAAGACCAACCTTAATTGGCATCTAGCTATTAAGAATTATCAAAAAAGCCGCTTTTGCGGCTTTTTTGCTTTCAACACGTCTGATCAACAAGTTTTGTCTTCTTTATAGCCCGAAACCCATCAAGATCGGCCTTTCAAGATTGCCTCGATCAATAAGATCCAAAATAGATCAGTCGAATTTGGCGATTTCTGTGCAAATAACCAGCAAAAAACAGCTAAATGCTCAAAAAACACGCGGTCGATCATCAAACTGTAAAAAAGATCTTGCGCCTATTTCTCAGATCTCTATAATGCGCTCCATCGACAGCGACGACGGTTTCGAAAACGAAATAGTCAAACGCTAAAGATTCTGAAAGTGGTTTATAAACAACGACTTTCGGCGTTAAGTAAAACGCCACGCTCTTTAACAATTAGCAATCAATCATCTGTGTGGGCACTCGGTGGATTTGAATCGCAAAACGATTTAGAACAGTTGAGTGACATATAGAGAAATTTATAGTCAGTAAGACTGAGCGAAAAAAC